>DATFDS010000125.1:0-11900 GCA_035251955.1 Sphingobium sp.
GTCGGGCTGGCGCTTCACGCCCAACGGCACCGAGGGTTTCGCGAAGGCCGAAGTCACGATCGGCGGCATCTCGACCGCCGAACTGTCCTCGCAAAGCATGGAGGCCCGGCGCGTGCCCGGCCTCTACGCGATCGGCGAGGCCGTCGATGTCACCGGCTGGCTCGGCGGCTATAATTTCCAATGGGCCTGGGCCAGCGGCTGGGCTGCGGGACAGGCGCTCTGATCGGGCCGTCAGGCCGGGCGCGGCCGGACGACGGGCGCAGCCATCGACGGCTGGCCGGCCAGGGCCAGCGCCAATCCCAGTCCCAAAGCGCGGCCTATCTTCCCCTTGCGCCAATAGTGCCGGGCGATGAGAGCGAAGGGCAGCGGCGAATTGGTTTCCATCATCTGGCGATAGCGCCCGATTTCCGCGCGCACCTCCGACCAGCTCGACCATTGCCGCCGGGCGCGGAGGATGCGCTTGGTCAGCTTGAAATATTCCCGCGCGACAAAGCGCCCGATGGCGGCCTCCGTAGCGGGCGCGACATGGGGCAGCTCCTGGCGCAGGTCGTGCTGGAAACCGCTGAGCGCCCCGGCGAGTTCGTCATTGCGGCGCGCATCGAACCGGCCCCGCGTGCGTGCCACCTTGGCGATGATGCTGCCTGGCCGTGAGCGATAGAATATCCAGGGTTCGGCGGCATAATAGAAAGTGCGGGCCTTCAGCATCAGCCAGGGCACGGTGGCGACATCTTCGAAATAGGCGCCTTCGGGAAAGCGGATCATGCTGTCGAACAGGTCGCGCTTCCAGATTTTCGACCAGACATGCATGCGGCGCTTGGCAAAGACGCCGGCGATCAGGGCCTCGGTGCAATCATGGTGCTGGCGGACAGGTTCGCCGAAGGTCGGCAAGCGATTGCCCTCGTCACGGACATAGTCGCACAGGACGACGTCGGGCCGGTTCAGGCGAAGGATGGCGCGCAGGCTTTCGATCGCGCCCGGCAGCATCTTGTCGTCCGAATCGATGAACCAGACATAGTCGCCCGCCGCCGCCTCCAGCATCGAATTGCGCGCGGCGCTGAGGCCCCGGTTCGCCTCATGGCGCATCAGGCGCATATTGGCCGGGCTGCCGGCGATTATCCGTTCGCACAGCGCGGCCGAGCCATCGGTCGAACGGTCGTCCAGCAGGATCAGCTCGATCCCCGGATCGCCACCCAGCTGGTCCAGGATCGAATGCAGGCATTCTTCCACATAGGGCTCGACATCATAGACCGGCACCAGAATGCTCAGCCATGGCTGCCCGGCACCGCGCTGTTCAACCGCACGCGCCTCCGCAGAGGGGCGGCCCTCCGCGCCCGCTTCGATGTCGATAATCATAACCCCCCGAAGGCGACAGGGTCCCCACCCTATCGCATACGATCTTGATCCAAGCTTGGGCTATCACAGTCCTTGTCGTTGTAAAGGCGTAATCAACGAGCGAGGCCGGTCAGCCGCATTCCACCGTCACATGCTCCATCCGGGGCAGGGCGCGGACGCGGCGGCGCACGGCTGCGGCATCGGCACCCGGCGCCAGGCTGATGATCGCGGCATGGGCGTGCGGCCCGATGCGCCAGACGTGAAGATCATGGATCACCGCGCCCTCGGCTTCGGTCAGGCCGCGAATCCGCGCCATCAGGCCAGGCTCGGCGGTGTCGAGCAGGATCGCGGCGGTGTCCTTCATCAGCCCCCAGGCCCAGTGTGCGATCACGATGGCACCCAGGATGCCGACCGCCGGGTCCAGCCACCACCAGCCCATATAGCGGCCCGCCAGCAGCGCCACGATCGCCAGCACCGACGTCAACGCATCGGTCAGCACATGCACATAGGCGGCGCGCAGGTTGTTGTCGGCATGGCCGTGTTTGTGGCCGTGGTCGTGATGATGGTCGTGGCCATGGTCATGGCTGTGATCATGCCCCAGCAGCAGCGCGCTGACCAGGTTGATGACCAGGCCGATGACCGCTACCAGCGTCGCCTCGCCGAACCGGACGCTCACCGGGTCGAAGAAGCGCAGCACCGATTCGACGGCGATGAACACAGCGGTCACGCCCAGCAGCAGTGCGGAGGCGAAGCCCGACAGGTCGCCGACCTTGCCCGTCCCGAAGGTGTAGCGGGGATTGCGCGCATGGCGCTGGGCATAGCCATAGGCCGCCGCCGCCACCGCCAGCGCGCCGGCATGGGTCGCCATGTGGAAGCCATCGGCCAGCAGCGCCATGGAGCCGGTCAGCCAGCCGAAGACGATCTCCACCACCATGGTCGTTGCCGTCAGCGCGACCACCCACAAAGTCTTGCGGGCGTTCCGGTCATGGCCGGCGGTCAGGTAGATATGGTCGAAATAATGGCGTTCCTCACCATCCTCGATCGGGAAAGGCTGGGCCGCCGCTACATACCCATGGTCATGATGGTCGTGATGATGATCCGCCCCACATCCGTGGTCATGGGCATGGCCGTTCCGTTCATTATGCATCGTCATTTCCCGTATCGCCGGATCAACGCCAGCATTTCTTCAGCCGCGGCGTCGCGTTCCGCGTCGGTGAGGCCCGGCCGTGCGACATGATCGCGCATATGCTGCTCGATCAGCTCCTCCATCAGGCTGCCGACGGCACCGCGCACCGAAGCGACCAGCTGCAGCGTCTCCGAGCAGCCTGCTTCGCCCATCAGCTGTCGTTCCACCGCACCGACCTGTCCGGCTATTCGCCGCACGCGCGCCAGCAGCTTGTCCCTGTTCACCACCACATGCATAGCATACCCCCCTATCCTATATTGGGGCGAGGGACAAGCCGGGCCCTATTTCCCTTTCCCCCGGCGCGCCGCCTGCCTAACAGAGGCGCATGGCCAAGATAATGGAGTGCGACCTTGCGATAGTGGGCGGCGGGCTGGCCGGCAGTCTTGCCGCGCTGGCCTTTGCCAAGCTCCGGCCGGAGGTCCGCCTGCTGCTGCTGGAGCGCGACGACCGGCTGGGGGGCAATCATCTCTGGTCCTTCTTCGACGGCGACATTTCCGCCGCTGACCGCTGGCTGGTCGAGCCACTGATCACGCATCGCTGGCCGCAGGGCCATGCGGTGCGCTTTCCCGCTTATGCGCGGCGGCTGGATACGCCCTACAACAGCATCGCGTCGTCCCGGCTGGATGTTTATGTACGGGCGCAGTTGGATGAGCGGGCCGTCCTCCACGCGGAGGCCGCCAGCGTCGCCCCGGACCGGATCATGCTGGTCGACGGTTGCAGGATCGACGCCCGCGCCGTGATCGATGCGCGCGGCGGCGGCGATCTGTCCGCGCTGGACTGCGGCTGGCAGAAGTTCGTCGGCCATGCGCTGAAGCTCCGGGCGCCGCATGGCGTCGCGCATCCGGTGATCATGGACGCAACCGTCGATCAACTTGGCGGCTATCGCTTCGTCTATCTGCTCCCCTGGGACGAGCGCACGCTGTTCGTCGAGGACACTTATTATAGCGACACGCCCGATCTCGACATTCCGCTGCTGGACGATCGCATCGCCGCCTATGCCGCCGCGTCCGGGTGGCAGGTGGAGCAGGTCGTCCAGCGTGAAAAGGGGGTGCTCCCGGTCGTGCATGGCGGTGATTTCGACCGCTTCTGGCCCGCCGCCGATCCGGTTGCGCGGGTGGGCGTGCGTGCGGGCCTGTTCCACCCGATGACCGGCTATTCGCTTCCGCAAGCGGTTGCCGCCGCCTTGTGGCTTGCCAATCAGCCGCTCGACGGGCTTGCCGCCGCCACCCGCGCGCGCGCCGCCGCCCATTGGCGGTCGGGCGGCTATTATCGCCTGCTCGGCAAGATGCTTTTTCGTGCGGCCGAACCCGGCCAGCGCTGGCGCATTTTCGAACGTTTCTATCGGCTTGCTCCAGGCCTCATCGGCCGCTTCTATGCGGGGCGTTCCACTTGGGCCGACCGCATCCGCATCTTGTGCGGGCGTCCCCCCGTGCCCATAAGGGGCGCCATGCATGCCCTGTTGAGCCCCTCCACCCGATGAACAGAAAAGCGATCGTCATCGGCGCGGGCTTTGGCGGCCTGGCGCTCGCGATTCGGCTGCAATCCGCCGGCGTGGATACCACGCTGGTCGAGGCGCGCGATCGACCGGGCGGCCGGGCCTATATGTGGGAAAAGGACGGCTTCGTCTTCGATGCCGGGCCGACCGTCATCACCGATCCCGATTGCCTGGCCGAGCTGTGGCGTCTGTCGGGTCATGACATGGCGGAGGATGTCAGCCTTGTGCCCGTCAGCCCTTTTTACCGGCTGAACTGGCGCGATGGCACCAATTTCGATTATTCCAACGACGAAAGCGCGCTGCGCGCCCAGATCGCCAAGCTCAATCCGGAAGATGTGGCGGGCTATGAGCGCTTCCTGGATTATGCCGCGGGCGTTTATGAGGAGGGCTATCGCAAGCTCGGGCATGTCGCCTTTCTCGACTTTGCCTCCATGGTCCGCGCGGCGCCGGCACTTGCCAAGCATCAGGCCTGGCGGTCGGTCTATTCGGTCGTTTCCTCCTATGTGAAGGATGAAAGGCTGCGCCAGGCGCTGTCCTTTCACACGCTGCTGGTCGGCGGCAATCCGATGCAGACCAGCGCCATCTATGCGCTGATCCACAAGTTGGAGAAGTCGGGCGGCGTCTGGTTCGCGAAGGGCGGCACCAACCGGCTGGTGCAGGGCATGGCGAGGCATTTCGAACGGCTCGGCGGTACGCTGCGCCTGGCCGATCCGGTCGTGCGGATCGAAACCCATGGCGACCGTGCGGTGGCGGTATCTACCGCTTCGGGCTGGCGCGGGGAGGCGGATGCGGTCGCATCCAACGCCGACCTCATGCACAGCTATCGCGACCTCATCGGCCATCATCCGCGCGGGACCGCCCAAGCGGACAAGCTCAGCCGCAAGCGCTGGTCGCCCAGCCTCTTCCTGCTGCATTTCGGTATCAAGGGCAGCTGGCCGGGCATCCCGCACCATATGATCCTGTTCGGCCCGCGCTATCAGGGGTTGCTGACCGACATTTATGATCATGGCGTGCTGCCGGCGGATTTCGCGCTCTATCTGCACCATCCGACCGTTACCGACCCGAGCATGGCCCCGGATGGTCATTCCACCTTTTACGCGCTGGCGCCGGTGCCGCACATGGGCAAGCTGCCGATCGACTGGGAAAGGTTCGCGCCCGTCTATGCCGAACGCATCCTGGACGAGATCCAGCACCGCCTGATCCCCGACATCCGATCGCGCATCGTCACCCAGTTCCACTATGCACCGCCCGACTTCCGCACGGATCTTTCGGCGCATCTGGGCAGCGCCTTCAGCCTGGAGCCGCTGCTGACGCAAAGCGCCTGGTTCCGCGCGCATAATCGCGATGACGTGATCCCCAACCTCTATCTGGTGGGCGCGGGGACGCATCCGGGCGCGGGCATTCCCGGTGTCGTCGGCAGTGCCAAGGCGACGGCCGCACTGATGCTGGAGGACCTCGCATGAAGCGGCTGGCCGTCTATTGCGGCTCGGCGACGCCCGCCGATCCCGCCTTTGTCGAGGCCGCGCAGCTTGTCGGCCGCACCCTGGCGGAGCGGGGGATCGGCGTCGTCTATGGCGGCGGGCGGCTGGGCCTCATGGGCGCGGTGGCGGATGCCGCGCTGGCGGCCGGCGGCGAGGTGATCGGCGTCATTCCCGAAGCGCTGGTCGGCGCCGAGGTCGCGCATCGCGGCTGCACGGCGCTGCACGTCGTCCAGACGATGCACCAGCGCAAGGCGCTGTTCACCGACCTGTCGGACGGCTTCGTCACCCTGCCGGGCGGAGTGGGGACGATGGACGAGTTGTGGGAGGCGATCAGCTGGTCGCAACTTGGCTATCATGGCAAGCCTGTGGGACTGCTCAATGTCGGCGGCTTCTACGATCAGCTGATCGCCTTCAACCAGCATATGATCGGCGCCGGCTTCATCCGGCCCCAGCATGCCGGCATCCTGATCCATGCCGACGGGATCGAGGCGCTGCTGGACCGCATGGCGGCCTATCAGCCGCACGAGACGATCTTCGCAATGAAGGCGGATCGCCTCTGACGGCACATATCATCCGTTCGCTTCGAGCGAAGTCGAGAAGCGGCTGGCTCGGCACTTCCCATTTCTCGACAGGCTCGAAACGAACGGAGATCGGATGACTTTGCCATCTGCCCAAGGCATGTGCTGCATATGCCCTCTGAATTTCCAGGCCGCGCCACTCTCATAGCCCACGCCCGCGGCAGCATCGCACGCGGCTCCAGATCCTTCGCCATGGCCTCGAAGCTGTTCGATCCCACGACCCGCGAGCGCGCCTGGCTGCTCTATGCCTGGTGCCGCAAATGCGACGATATCGCCGACGGCCAGGACCATGGCGGCACGATGCGCGGTGTGGCCGATGGACAGGCGCGACTTTCCACCATCCGCCTGCTTACGGGTCAGGCCCTGCGCGGCGAGGCGACCGGCGATCCCGCCTTTGACGGCTTCGGCCTGGTCATGCGCGAATGCGCCATCCCCGCGCGCTATGCGCATGATCTGATCGAAGGCTTCGCGCTCGACGCTCGCGAATGGCGGCCGCGCAGCGAAGCCGACATGCTGCGCTATTGCTACCATGTCGCGGGCACGGTGGGCTGCATGATGGCGGTGTTGATGGGCGCCGACCCGGAGGACCGTGCGACGCTGGACCGCGCCTGCGACCTGGGGCTGGCCTTCCAGCTCGCCAATATCGCGCGCGACATCAGCGAGGATGAGGCGGCGGACCGCTGCTACCTGCCCGAGGAATGGCTGGTCGAAATGGACATCCCGCCGGGCGAGCATATGAAGCCCTGGGTCCGCCCGCGGCTGGCGATGCTCGCGCGCCGCCTTGCCGACATGGCCGCGGCCTATGAGCAGAGCGCCCGCCATGGCACCGGCGCCTTGCCGCCGCGTGCCGCCTGGGCGGTGCTGGCAGCGGCGGGCATCTATGGCGACATAGCGCGAGAGGTCGCACGGCGCGGCGAACATGCCTGGGATCATCGCGTCGTCACGTCCAGGAAGGACAAGCTGCTCTGGGTTTTGCGGGCAGGGGCGCAGGTCATCGGCCGCGCCCGCCGTTGGCCCGCCGCGACGCCGCGCCCCGCGCACTTGTGGACCCGCCCGACCCGCTGAGCACAAAAAAGGACCGATACTTTCGTACCGGTCCCGAGGCGTGTTCGCAGGAGGAACATCGTGTGGCGGGCGGGCCTTGGATCGGCCCGCCCTGCCGAAGTCTTAATAGTTGTAGGCGCGCTCGCCGTGGCTTGCGAGGTCCAGGCCTTCCATCTCGGCGTCGACGCTCGGGCGCAGGCCCAGGGTCTTGTCGATGATGAAGTAGAGGATCGCGCTGCCGATGCCTGAGAAGAGCAGGGTGAACACGACCGCCTTGATCTGGATCCAGACCTGGCCCGCTATGCTGTAGGCCTCCGGATGGAAGCCCGCCGGGAAGACGGTGTAGTCGAACACGCCCTGGCCGCCCAGCGAAGGCGCCGCGACGATGCCTGTCGCAATCGCGCCGACGATGCCGCCGATGCAGTGCACGCCGAACACGTCCAGGCTGTCGTCATAGCCGACCTTGCCCTTCACGAACGCTACGAAGATGTAGCAGATCGGCGAAACGGCGAAGCCGAGCGCGATCGAGGTCATGGGAGCCGCGAAGCCAGCCGCCGGCGTGATGGCGACCAGACCGGCCACCGCACCCGTAACGGCGCCCAGCAGCGAAGCCTTGCCATGGTGGACCTGTTCGACCAGCGACCAGCTGACCGCCGCCGCGCAGGTGGCGACCATGGTGTTGATGAAGGCGACGCCGGTGACGGCATTGGCTTCCAGGTTGGAACCGGCGTTGAAGCCGAACCAGCCGACCCACAGCAGGCTGGCGCCGATCATGGTCATGGTCAACGAGTGCGGCGGCATGGGTTCCTTGGGGAAGCCGACGCGCTTGCCGATCATGAGCGCGCCGACAAGGCCGGCGATACCGGCGTTGATGTGGACCACGGTGCCGCCCGCGAAGTCGAGCGCGCCCCAGCCCCAGAGCAGGCCGTAGTCGGTCGGCGCATCGACCAGGAAGTCCGGGCCAGCCCAGTACCAGACCATGTGCGCCATCGGGAAGTAGATCACCGTCAGCCACAGCACCACGAACACGATCAGCGACGAGAATTTCACGCGCTCCGCAAAGGCACCGACGATCAGCGCCGGGGTGATCATGGCGAAGGTCATCTGGAAGACGACGAACACGAATTCCGGCAGATAGACGTTGTTGCTGAACGTCGCCGCCCAGGTGGTGCCGTCGACGCCCATCAGGAACGCCTTGGAAAGGCCGCCGAAGAAGGGATTGGTGCCGCCGCTGGTAAAGGCGATCGAATAGCCCCAGCAGCACCAGACCAGGCCGGCGACGGAAACGATGGTGAACACCTGCATCAGGATGCTCAGCATGTTCTTGGTGCGGACGAGCCCGCCGTAGAACAGCGCGAGGCCCGGGATCGACATCATCAGGACCAGCGCGGACGAGATCAGCATCCAGGCGACGTCGCCCTTGTTCATCATGGTGGCCATGGCGGCGGCGTCGGGCGCCTTGATCGGCGCGGCGGCAAGCGCCGGCGCGGCGGCGAGCAGGGACAGGCCGACCGCCCCCATCACGCCGCAGAACTTCTTGGAAAAGGTCATTATTCCCCCCTTCTTAGAGCGCGGTTTCGCCGGTTTCACCGGTCCGGATACGCACGGCTTGCCCCACATCGAGGACGAAGATCTTGCCATCGCCGATCGCGCCCGAATTGGCGGCCTGCTGCGTGGCTTCGACCACGCGCGGCGCGAGGTCGTCGTCGCAGACCACCTCGATCTTGATCTTGGGAACCATGTTCGTGGAATATTCGGCGCCCCGGTAGATTTCGGTTTGCCCCTTCTGGCGGCCGAAGCCCTTCACCTCGGACACCGTCATGCCGGCGATGCCGAGCGAGGAGAGTGCCTCGCGGACATCGTCAAGCTTGAACGGCTTGATGATAGCCATGACAAGTTTCATGTCGCCCCCTGTTACTGGTGTGCGGCGACACTCTAGCAAGAGCTGTGCCAGTTTGTTAAAGACGCTTTAACGCGGCCCTTTCGCCTACTCCTAAAGGATAGGTCGCCGAAAATTTGGGCAACGGTCGAACTCTGCCTAAAAAATGGGCAGTGCTGCGGCGCTACCAGTCCGCTTCGTCGCTCGCGGACTGCGCCTCGTCGGGGCGGCTTTCGCGCCCCAGGACAGCGTTTCGATGAGGGAAGCGGCCGAAGCGCTGGATAGCCGCATGATGTTTGCGGGCAAAGTCCAGCGACTGCGCGTCGCCCGCGCCTTCGAACAGGCTGAGCGACAGGGCCTGGTCGTCCAGATTTTCGCTATGCTGGAACGGCATGTAGAAGAAGAGGCGCCCGGCGCCGCCGATCTGGATGTCATAGCCATGGGCGATGGCGCCGCGCGCAACGTCGCGGGCGAGCGCGTCCGTCTCAAACGCCTGCGCCGTGCCGCGGAACATATTGCGCGGGATCTGGTCGAACAGCAGCACCGCAGCCAGCGCATCGTCGGCCCGTTCCAGAAATTCTTCGGGCGGAAGGGCGCGCTTTTCGTCCCACAGCGCGCGAAAGCGCATGAGACATTGCGCATCTAGCGCGGGATCGTGGCGCCACCAGTCATCCTCCCCCACCTGATTGAACCAGAAGTCCAGCAGCGCAGCCGCCCAATCGGCGGTCACGGCGTCATGGCTGTCGGTCAGCATGTTCATAGGGGAAGAAAGATGCTGCGGGGCGGCCGGTTCCTCCACCCATGGCGTGCCTGGCTCCGGTCGCCGTGCCACGCCGACCGACGTCCTGGTTTTCGCTCAGGTCGCCGTGCCGCCGACCGTCAGGCCCTCCATCAGCAGCGTCGGCTGGCCCACGCCGGCGGGTACGCTCTGTCCGCCCTTGCCGCACATGCCGATGCCTTCGTCGAGCGACCAGTCATGGCCGATGCCGATCACCTTGGTGAGCGCGGTCGGACCGTCGCCGATCAGCGTCGCGCCCTTGATCGGGTCGCCCAGCTTGCCATTTTCGACCTTATAGGCCTCGGTGCAGGAGAAGACGAACTTGCCCGACACGATGTCCACCTGCCCGCCGCCGAAGCTTTTCGCGAAAATGCCGGACTTCATGCGCGAAAGCAATTCTGCCGGATCATCCTGGCCGCCCTTGATGAAGGTGTTGGTCATGCGGGGCATCGGCGCATGGGCATAGCTTTCGCGGCGGCCGTTGCCCGTCGGCTCGACCCCCATCAGCCGGGCGTTCAGACGATCCTGCATATAGGCTTTGAGGATGCCGTCCTCGATCAATATATTCTCGCGCGTCGGGGTGCCTTCATCGTCGATCGACAGCGATCCGCGCCGGTTGAGGATGGACCCGTCATCGACCACGGTGACACCCGGGGCCGCGACGCGCTCGCCGACGCGGCCGGAAAAGGCGCTGGTGCCCTTGCGGTTGAAGTCGCCTTCCAGGCCGTGGCCGATCGCCTCATGCACCAGCACGCCAGGCCAGCCCGGCCCGAGCAGCACGGTCATCTCGCCCGCCGGCGCGGCGACCGAGCGCAGATTGACCTGCGCCTGGGCCAGCGCCTCGTCGATCGCGCGGTTCCAGATCGCCGGGTCCATCACCTGATCGTAGAGATAGCGCCCGCCAATGCCGAACACGCCGGTTTCGCGCCGGCCATTTTCCTCCAGGATGACCGAGACGTTGAGCCGCACCAGCGGCCGGATGTCGCTGGCGGTGAAGCCGTCCGCGCGCACGATCTCGACCACCGACCAACTGCCCGCGAGACTCACGGAAACTTGCGCGACGCGCGGGTCGCGGGCGCGGGCGGCGGCGTCGATCGCGGCGCACAGCGTCACCTTCTCCGCGAAGGGGACGATCTCCAGCGGATTGACGTCGGTATAGAGATGGCGGTTGGTATGCTGCGGCGGGGGCGCGGGCTGGCTCTTGGCCGGATCGAGCAGTGTCAGCGTCTCGGCCGCGCGGCGGATCGCGGCCTCGCTGATGTCATTGGCATGGGCGAAACCGGTCATCTCGCCGGACACGCCACGCAAGCCGAAGCCTGCATCGGTCGAATAGTCGGCGGTCTTCAGCCGGCCGTCATCGAAGCCGAAGCTCTCGCTCGCCCGATATTGCAGATATAGTTCGCCATCGTCGCACTTCTGGAGCGCATCGGCGGTCAGACGGCGGGCGCCATCGGGATCGAGCAGGCCGTCGCGATAGAGCAGGCCACGGGCGTCGGTGAAATGGGAGGCGAGTTCGGTCATGGGACCGATATAGGCCTTATCTCACTCTGAAACCAACCCTGCCAAACCAAATCCGTTCGACCCGAACGGAGGAGGGGTGATTAGAGGCTCGCGCCCGAGGCGATATCGGGCAGGCCCGCGATTTCGGGAGTGTCGGCCGGCCCGCCGATCAGCACGAAGCGCCGGTCGCAGTAGCCGCAATCGACATAGCCATGCTCGTCGATTTCCAGGAACACGCGCGGATGGCCGAGCGCGGCGGGAATGTCACCCGAACCGTCGCAGGCGACGCGGGGCTTGGTGACTCGAAGGATTTCGGGCGGCTGGATCATGGCGGCGTCGATTAGCAGCGCTGCGGGTGCTCCGCAATATGCGGCGCGTGCAGGATCACATCAGCATCGGCGTGTTGGGACAGGGGCGCTTGGCCTGGACCGCCGCCATCTTGGCCGGTGGGTCCCACTCCAGGCAGTCGCGCACCATCGCGACCGAAGCGGGCGAGAGCAGGAACAGCATCGGGGCGATCGTGCCGCCCAGAAGAAGGGACAGAGACATGACCGGACCTGCCTTTTTCCAGAAGCTTCCCGTAAGATGACTATCGGGCAGCGATGCGGACGCGCTGTCGCCTTCGAT
>DATFDS010000126.1:0-2352 GCA_035251955.1 Sphingobium sp.
AGCGTGCCGCCATGGCCGACCTTCACCTTGCCCGCGCCGCTCTGGCGGAGCGCGCGCTTCACCGCGCTCACCGCCTGCGTGGAACCTAAGCCATGGGGTTTGTCGAGGATGATCCAGCCGTGCATGGCCGCGCCCTTATCCGGCGTCTGCACTGCTGTCAGCCTCCATCTGCTCGACGAAGTGCCGGCGGCACAGTGCCACATAGCGGTCATTGCCGCCGATGTCGGTTTGCGCGCCTTCGCGCACCGGCCGCCCTTCGCCGTCGACGCGCAGGTTCATCGTCGCCTTGCGGCCGCAGTCGCAGATGGTCTTGATCTCGCTCAGCGTGTCGGCGATCCCCATAAGCGCGGCGCTGCCTTCGAACAGGGCACCGCGAAAATCGGTGCGCAGGCCGTAGCAAAGCGCCGGAATATTCAGCCGGTCGCAGACCCGGGCCAACTGCCAGACATGCGCTTCGGTCAGGAACTGCGCCTCATCCACCAACACGCAGGACAGCGGCGCGTCTTCATGCTGCGCCGCTATCGCCGCGAACATGTCGACCGCCGGATCGAACAGATGCGCGCCCGTCTCCAGCCCGATGCGCGAGACGATCCGGCCCCGGCCATAGCGGTCGTCCAGGGCGGCCGTCCACAGCATCGTCGCCATGCCGCGTTCGCGATAGTTGAAGCTCGACTGGAGCAGGACGGCCGACTTGCCCGCATTCATCGAGCTATAATAGAAATAGAGCTTGGCCATCGCCGTCCCCTCCGGCGTCAGGGCTGATCGTCGGGCGCATCCAGATCGCGCGCCACCTTGGGATCGCGCAGCAGGCGGTCGATGTGAGTGCCCTCGTCGAAACTCTCGTCCGCCAGGAATTTGAGCTTCGCCGCATATTTGAGGCGGATGCGATGCGCGACCTCGCGCTGGAGATAGGCGGTGTTGGTCCGCAGGGCCTTGAGCACCGCTTCCTCATCCTGCCCGAGCAGCGATTTCACGAATATGGTCGCATGGCGCAGATCGGGCGACATGCGCACTTCGGTGACGCTGACGACATGTTGCGCCAGCACATCGTCATGCACGTCGCCGCGCTGGAGGATGTCGGACAGGACATGGCGCACCTGCTCGCCGACACGGAGCAGGCGGACGGAGGGGCCTTCGGGCTGATTGGACATAGCAAATCCTCGTCATCCCAGCGAAAGCTGGGATCTCAGGCAGCGATGGACGGCCAAGAGGCACGAGATCCCAGCTTTCGCTGGGATGACGTATTTCTCAAAGCGTGCGAGCGCGCTCTTCGACCTCGAACAGTTCCAGCGTATCGCCGACCTTGATGTCGTTCGTGTCCTGCAGCACCGCGCCACATTCCATGCCGGCGCGGACTTCGGACACATCGTCCTTGAAGCGGCGCAGCGAGGCGATGTGGGTGCGCGACACGATGACATCGTCGCGGGTGAGGCGCGCGGACAGGCCCTTGCGGATGATGCCGTCGACGACGAGGAGCCCTGCCGCCTTGTCCTTCTTGCCCGCCGGGAACACCTGCAGCACCTCGGCGCGGCCGACGATGGTTTCGATGCGCTCGGGCGCGAGCTGGCCCGCCATTTCGCCGCGAACCTCCTCCAGCAGGTCGTAGATCACGTCATAATAGCGCAGCGAGATTTTCTCGCGCTCCGCCAACTGACGCGCCTTGGCATTGGGACGGACGTTGAAGCCGATCAGCGGCGCGCGGCTGGCGGCGGCCAGCGTGACGTCGCTTTCGGTGATCGCGCCGACGCCCGAATGCAGGATGCGGACCTTGATCTCGTCGGTCGAGATGCGGTTGAGCGAAGACACGATCGCTTCGACCGAACCCTGCACGTCGCCCTTCACCACCACCGGATATTCGATGACGGTGGTGTTCAGCGCCGAGAACATATGTTCGAAGCTGGTCGGGGCAGCCGTGGTCCGCTTCTTGGTCGCCTGTTCCTGACGGTAGGCGGCGACTTCGCGGGCGCGGGCTTCATTTTCGACGACGGTGAGCTGATCGCCGGCGAGCGGTACGCCCGACAGGCCCAGAACCTCGACCGGGGTCGAAGGCCCTGCGACCTTCACATTCTGCCCCTTGTCGTTGATGAGCGCGCGAACCTTGCCGCTTTCGGCACCGATCACGAACGTATCGCCGACCTTCAGCGTGCCCTTGCGGACCAGCACGGTCGCAACCGCGCCGCGACCCTTGTCCAACTGCGCCTCGATCACATTGCCTTCGGCCTGGCGATCGGGGTTGGCGGTCAGTTCCATGACCTCGGCCTGGAGCAGGATCTTTTCGATCAGCTCGTCCAGACCGGTCTTCTTGAGCGCCGAAACCTGCACGTCCTGCACGTCGCCGCCCATATCCTCGAC
>DATFDS010000127.1:0-42425 GCA_035251955.1 Sphingobium sp.
TAGCCTGACAGGCACAACAGATCGTCTAACTCGAATCAATGCCGATCTTCGCTGATTGGCACCACCCCATATCGCTGATATTCTCGCCCCATGACCAAACTCACCCCCATCGAGTCCGAGTTCGCGACGACCGAGGAGGCCGAGGCCTATGACGCCTGGTTCCGGGCAAAGGTTGAGGCAAGGATGGCTAAGAAAACGCCCGGCATCCCGCATGATGAGGTCATGGCCCGGATGCAAAGGATCATCGACCGGCGCAAGCAGGCCTGATGCTCCCCCTGATCTGGCACGACGATGCCCTGGATGATCTCGAACGCATCGTTGACTATATAGAAGCGCACAATCCGGCCGCCGCAGCACGTCTCGGCGGGGTCATCCGCGACACCGCCGAACGCCTGCCCGCTCATCCCTATATGTACCGCACCGGCCGCGTGCCCGGAACGCGCGAAGCCCTGATCACCCCCAATTACGTCCTCGTCTATCGTGTCTCGGAGATCATCGAGATACTGGCCGTCCTCCACACCCGCCAACAATATCCTTGACAATGTTCCCATTTTGTTCTGTCCTATTGCCCCTCTCCTGACATATCCTCCCGGCAAAGCCACTTCACGCAAAGGGCCTTGCCATGACCTGCCAATTCCCTCCTCTCCCCGCGCCCGCTTCGCCAATCCGCATCGACGGCTGGACCCCGGAACGCCAGCGGCTCTTCCTCGAAACCCTCGCCGCCACCGGCATCATCCGCACGGCCTGCGCTGCCGCCGCCATCACCACCCGCTCGGCCTATGCCTTGCGTATCCGTCGCGACGGCGCCGCCTTTCGCCTCGGCTGGGACGCGGCCATCCTCATCGCCCGCGCGCGCCTCGCCGATGAACTGCTCGCCCGCGCGCTGACCGGCCATGAGGAAGTGATCCGCAAGGATATGGACGCCGGCGAAATCACCCGCCACCGCCACGACAACCGCCTCGCCATGTCGATGCTCTCGCGCCTCGACCGCATGGCCGACAGCCCGCCCGAAGGCAGCGACGCCGCGCTCGCCCGCGTCGTGGCGCAGGATTTCGCCGCCTATCTCGACCTCATCTGCCCGCAGGATGAGGCGACGGAGCAGGCGCGCGAGAACCTCCTCACCCCCGGCGCGCGCCCGCACCCGGCCGTCCCCGACACGCCCGAGCCGCAGCAGGCGGAAGCCGCCGAGGCCGTGGCGCACGTCCTCTCCCCCGGTGCCTCCGCCGCCCTCTTCATCGCCGCGCGCCTCGCGCTCCACACCGCCGGGAAAGCGGGGCTTCCTCTTCCCGATGAACGGTGTGAACTTCGCCCGATCTTCGACGATCCGCCGGTCGATCTCGCCACCCTCCCGCCGCAGGAAGCCGCCGCCCGGCTGCGCGGCATCTGGTGGGATGGCGACCGGGACGCCTGGCGCACCGACTATCCCGCCCCGCCCGGCTTCACCGGGGAAGAGAGCAACGGCATCTACGACATTGACGATTATGAGCGCGCCCTGACGCCCGAGGAGGAAGCCGCTCTCGACGTCCGCGACGCCGCCCGGCGGCTGCCCTATGAAGCCGCCGCCGCCCGCGCCCGCGACGCCTTTTTCGGCTTCACGGGCGCGGATGAGGCAGCGGCGGACGGGATCGCCTGAACCACTTGGCGAGCATGCGGCGGCCTCATTCCCGAAGGCCTGCAAAGCCCCCGCCCTTGCTATTCCCGGCCCCAGCCCCCATATGCCATCCTGCTACAGTCGCAAATCGACGGTCTTCGGCGCTTTGCGGCACCAAACTCCCTCTTTCCCTGCCCCTCTAGCGCAAGGCCCGTCCACACGGGACGCGCCGCACGAAAGAAGGAACTACCCATGAGCATCGTCGGAACCGTCAAATTCTTCAACGCGGACAAGGGTTATGGCTTCATCGCCCCCGATGACGGCAGCCCGGACGCTTTCGTCCATATCACCGCCGTCGAGCGCGCCGGCTTTGCCACGCTGCGCGAAAAGGACCGCGTCTCCTATGATCTGGAACAGGACCGCCGCGGCAAGATGGCGGCGGTGAACCTCCAGCACGCCGAATAAGCGCTGCTGACTCCACCGGGCGCCGCTTCGATGGCGCCCGGCACCCTCGCACCCAGGAGCGTCCCCATGGCCAACCCCGATTATCGCGCGCTCGCCGCGCAGTCCCGCGCCGAAGCAGACGCCGCCACCCTGGCCAATGTGCGCGACCGTTGCCTCCGGTCAGAGGCGACCTTTCTCAACATGGCCGCCCGCCAGGACCTGGCCGACCGCAACCGCGCCCGCCGCGAAGCCGCCGCCACCGCCGCCGCGCAGGACGCCTGACAGTCCGGCCCACGCTTTAACCCCTTAAAAGCCGCGCGAAATCTCCCTATGCTGCCGCACATATCAGGGAGAATAACCAATGCGTCATGCGTTGACGGCCATCATGGCCGCCGCCAGCCTTTCCTCCGCTGCCGCCGCGCAGACGCCCGGCCAAACCCCCGGATCACCGCCTGATCCCGCCGCTTCCGCGCCCTCGCCTGAGATCGCCGCCGCCATCGCCAGGGACATGGACGGGCTGATGACGCTCTACCGCGACCTCCATGCCAATCCCGAACTGTCCGGCGATGAAACCGCGACCGCCGCCAAGCTCGCCCGGCGGCTCAAGGCGCTGAAATATGACGTCACCGAAAAGGTCGGCGGCACCGGCGTCGTCGCCGTCATGAAGAATGGCGGCGGCCCCGTCCTGCTGATCCGCGCCGACATGGACGCCCTGCCGGTGACGGAGCAGACCGGCCTTCCCTTCGCCTCCAAGGTGCGGACCAAGACCGCCGAGGGCATGGAGACCGGCGTCATGCACGCCTGCGGCCATGACACGCACATGACCGCCTTCATCGAAACCGCCCGTCTCCTCGCGGCGCGCAAGGACCGGTGGAAGGGCACGCTGGTCATGATCCTGCAGCCCGCCGAGGAAGTCGGGCGCGGCGCCCGGCTGATGCTGGAGGACGGGCTCTACACCCGTTTCCCGCGCCCGACCCACGCCATCGCCTTTCATGACGCGGCCAATCTGGAAGCGGGGACGATCGGCTACACGCCCGGCTTTGCGCTGGCCAATGTCGACAGCGTCGATGTGGTCGTGCGCGGCACCGGCGGCCATGGCGCCTATCCGCAAGCGACCAAGGACCCGATCGTGCTCGGCGCCCGCATCGTCACCGCGCTGCAGACACTGGTCAGCCGCGAACAGGACCCGCTCGACCCCGCCGTGGTGACGGTCGGCAGCTTCGTCGGCGGCGCCAAGCATAACATCATCCCGGATGAAGCGCGGCTGCTGCTCACCGTGCGCAGCTATTCGGACGAAACACGCGAAAAGCTGATCCGCGGCATAGAGCGCATCGCACGCGGCGAAGCCATCGCCGCCGGCATATCCGACGATCGCATGCCGCTGGTCACGGTGAAGGATGAATTCACGCCCTCCACCTACAATCCCCCGGCCTTTGCAGAACAAATGGCAGGGCTGCTCAAAGGCCATTTCCCCCAAGGCCGGGTGGTAGAAGCCAAGCCTTCGATGGGCGGCGAGGATTTCGGCCGCTATTACCGCGCCGACAAGAGCATCAACAGTTTCATCTTCTGGGTCGGCGGCGTGGCTACGGACCAGATGGCAAAGGCCGCCGCGGGAGAGATCACCCTCCCCTCGCTCCACAGCCCCTTCTGGGCGCCACAGGCCGACGCCGTCATCGCCACGGCAAGCGAAGCGATGACCGTGCTGGCGCTGAATATATTGAAGCGGGATTGAGGGCTGGTTGTATTGCCCCCCTATCCCGGCCGATGCCCCTTGCGCCATTTGGCGAACAGGTGCCGCGCCAGCATCATCGGGGGCATGCGCAGCCAGTGCGAGCGGACATAGAAGGCAAAGCGCAGCCCTTTCCGCCGTTCCCGTCCCCACCCGTCGCGCGCCAGCAGCCGCCGGATCATGATCCGGTCCCACAAGGTCAGTCGCGCGTCGCCCTGCCCGTACAGTGCGCCGGCGATCCGCTGTGCCTGCCGGACATGCGCGGCGACGCCATGGCGCTCTGCCCGCCTCGTCAGCGCGGCACGGTCCACGCCCTCCAGCAGGCAATGAATATCCCAAAGGTTGCGGAGCCCCCCCGCCAGATCGCCATCGGCCAGCAGATGCGCGACCGCATGGCACACCCGATCCTCCGACGACAGCATATAAAGCCCGCCGGTCAGAGGCACCGCATCGGCGATCATCGCCGCGGCATCCGGCCTTTGCCGGGCCGTCAGCGGCAGGATCGTGTGATGCACATCGATCATCCGGTCCCGGTCGCGATGGATCAACGGCGGCAGTTCATGCATCCACTGCCGGTAATAGGCATCGTCATAGGCGTCTTCCTTGACCCATTCCCACCCGGCGGCGATCAGGCGCTGCTCCACCGCCGCGATGGCATCGCGGGGCACCAAAATGTCGAGGTCGCCAATGAAGCGCCCCTCGCCGGCCTGCAGCCCCGCGGCGACATAAGCCGTGCCCTTGAGCAGCACGACCGGCACGCCCAAGGGCCTGAGCGCCTGCCCCGCGCGGTCCGCCTCCCACAGCGCCTGGCGCGCTTCCCGCCCGGCATCCACGCGCGCATCCGCCAATATCGGGCGAATTGAGACGGGCACATCATCCCCGTCGATCCGCAGCGCGAGCGTCCCGATCAGCCGCTCCGCCCGCGCGGCTGCGATCAGGCCGTTCCAGCCCTCCACATCCAGCGCCGCCACCGACTGCGGCTCCCGCAGCGCGCGGACCAGTGCCGCAGCGCTCATGCCAATTTCTTCCACAACCGATCGACCAGCGCGATGGCCTCTCCGCTCGACGCAAAATCGATCGCCCGTGCCGGGACATGGCGCACGAAACGGGTCAGCGCGGCGAAGCCCGGCTCACCCAGGGCGACATAGTTGGTCGAAGCCTGCGTCAGCCGCATGAACACTTCGCCCTGCCCCACCTGGCGGACATCTGCAGCTCGACCGAAACGCGGGAAGAGCAGCAAGGCAGGCGCGGCGCTTTGGACCATGCGCCTCACCGCATCCTCGCGCGGAACAAGATGACGGATGTCACCCTTGGCGGTCGCGGCGAGCAGCGGGCCCATCCGCGCGGCCGGCGCCTCGGACGCGATCACGTCGATTGCCCGGTTCTTGAGCGACACCAGGCGTGGAAAGGGAAATATCTGCCCCGTCACCAGATCGAGCAGGGCAAATTCATCGCCCATCAACCGCCAGCCGCGCTCGCCCAGCTGCGCGGCTAGGGTGGACTTGCCCGACCCGGATTCGCCGGTCATCACCAGCGCGCGCCCGTCCTTCTCGACACTGGACGCATGCAGCAGCAGATGCCGCCGCCAGCCCAGCGCCATCTGCAGGTTCATGCCCATTTCGGCGGCGAGCAGGCCGTGGGCAAGGCTCATCGGCGCCGCATCGGCCAGGCCATGATCGCCGGTGATGAAGATGGAGGGCCGGACCCATCGCCGCATGGGGCTGGTCGGTTCCAGGCGCACAGTGAAGTCCGCCACCGCATCAGCCGGCTGTGGATAAGCCGCATAGAGGTGCCTCAGCAAACCGATCGGCTGCGCCCAGGCCGAACCGATACGGAAGGTCGCCGGGCCAATCGTCAGGGAAAGCCGGTGCCTCACGCGCTGCGCACCAGCCCCAGCGCGGCAAGATCGAACAGATGCGCCTCGATCTGCGCGACCGCCTCCATCGGTTCGCCAAGATCATAATGACGGGCGAGCCGCGCATGGAGTTCGGCCGCGGTCGCGGGCGCATCCTGGCCTAACGCTTCCAATATCTCGGGGACGGGACTGATCACCATATGGGTCTGTCCCGACGAACGGTGATAGAGGAGCGTGATATCCTCCAGCACACAGGCCGCGACCGCTGTGCATTCATCCTGAAAATAGCGGCGTTCGGCGGTCACGGTCCTGCTTTCTCAATCCTGCTGTCGGCCCGCTTTACAGCAGAGGAGTAAGCAGGTGCCTAACGCGCGCTTTCGACCGAAGCAGGCGCGCCGACCAGTCCGGCGAAGGCCCGAACATGCGCATCCAGCGCGCGGTCGACACCATGGTCATGCACCGCTGCGGCAAGCTGATCGGGTGATGCGGGATGGGCGAGCGCCCACATGATCGCCTGTGCGAACGCCTCGGCATCGCCCACCGGCACCGGCGGATGCTGACCGGCAGCGCTGAGCATTGGGCGAATGTTCGGCGTCGAATCCGTCGCCACGACGCCCGCGCCGCACGCCAGCGCCTCGATGATCGTGGCGACCAGTCCTTCCCACCGCGAAGGCTGAAGCAACAGGTCCGCCTCTGCCATCAGGCCAGCAAGCCGATCCGCATCGCCGATGAAGCCAGGAAATTCGACCCGGTCAGCCACGCCCAGTTCCACGCAGAGTTTTTCCAGCGCATCCCCAAGCGGCCCTTGCCCCACGATCGTCAACCGCCAGTCAAAATGACGCAGCCGTGCCAAGGCGCGGAGCGCTGTCGCCTGGTCCTTCTGCGCAGCGAGCCGTCCGACCATGATGAAGCGAAATGGACCATCGGCCCGCGCCCTTCTGCTCCGCCGCGCCTTCTCCATCAGCGGGGTCACGGTCGGGCGCGGCAGCAGCAACACGTGCCTGCCGGCCAAAGGCCCGCCCTTGGACAAGGTCAGCCGATCCGCTTCGCCCATGACGATGGTCATGTCGCTCGCCCGCGCTATGCCGCGAAAACGCGCGCGCCGCAGCCAGGCCGACAGACCGCGCTGCGCCGGCCGGACGATCGGGTTCGATATCCGCCCGATCGCCCGGGTCGCACTGCCCAAGGTCGCAAGCGCGCACAGCATGTTGCTCTGATTGCCGGCCGAATAGAGAATGTCCGGCCGATGCTTCCGCACCATCGCTGCCAGAGCCGGAAATTGGGCGATCATCGCCAGTCGCCGCTTGATCGATGGCGCGGGAACGCGGCGGACTGTCATCCGGGGATCGATCAGACCGGCGACCGGTCCGTCAGGACGCGCCATCCACAGTTCCACCGCGACGCCTCGACGCAACAGATGGTTGGCAAGCAGAATGGCGACGCGGTCCAACCCGCCGTCACTGGGTTCATAGAGATAGATCGCGATGGAAAAAGAATGCGACACCCTTTGGGGTGTGTGGAACATGCCGCTGCCCTTGATATATGCGAATAGACCGTCGAAGGGTCGACGGCGTCAACGCGGGCAGGCCTTAAATGTTTCGCAGAAAATCAGCGCGGCATTTGCAGCGAGGCGTAGCAGGTAAAACCGCTCGTTCCTGATTGCAGACGGCGGATATAGTTCAGATAGGCCTGGTTCTGGTCATAGGCGGTGCCCGGAAGCGGCCGCCCCCGCAGCGCCTGGCGAACCTCTTCCCCGGTGAAGCTGCGCCCGGCGCTGGGAAAGGCGCCCGGCGTCCCGGCCGGCACGATCTGGCCGTTGGGCGCGATATAATTGCCCGCGCGCCCCTGGTCGGGCACTGGGATGGTGCAGTTGAGAACCGAAGCGGCCGTGTTGGCGAGCGCCGGACGAATCGAAACGATCGCGGAGGCGGCCACCGCCCCGCCCATCAGCAGCTGGCGGCGCGACGACACAGCGGAATCGACATTATCGTCCCGCTGCGGACCGGTGCCGTCTTGTCCGGACAATTGTTCGCTCATATCGTCCTGATCCGCTATCACGCTTGCCAAAGCGTAAATTATGCACGCTATTGCCGCAGCCATTGCAGCAAACGGCCCGAGAATCCAGCGCAGTAACCATGAATCGCCTGACCATTTCCCAGATCACCGCCTCGCTGGCGGTCCTCTTGCTGGCGACCGGCAGCGCCCTGATGATGGGGGCGCCGCCGCTCGGCATCGCGCTGCCGGTTCTCGCCGGCATCGCCGTTCTGCTGATCACCTCGCAGACGGCGGCAGTTTCGGCTGACCCGGTCAAGGCCGCGGTCGAAACGCCGGACATCGCCGATCACCCCAACTTCGTCGGCATGCTGGAGGGCATATCCGACCCGTTGATGCTGATCGAGCGGGGCCGGATCCTGCGCGCGAACCGCGCCGCCAAGCGCCTGCTCGGCGCCCATATCGAAGGAGAGGATGCGCGCATCGCGATCCGCCATCCCGCCGCGGCCGAACGACTGGCGAGCCAGGCGCCGATGGCTGAGCCGGTGGTGGTGGAACTGGTGGGCCTGGGCAGCCGGGAACAGCGCTGGCAGATGCGCATCGCGCCGTTGGGCCAGGTCGATCAGGTGCAGCGACTCGTCCATCTGGCGGACCATAGCGGCGCCTATGCGGCCGAGCGGATGCGTGTCGATTTCGTCGCCAATGCCAGCCATGAACTGCGCACGCCGCTTGCCGGCATATTGGGCTTCATCGAAACGCTGGCCGACCCGGACCTGGGCCGCGACGTGGAGACCCGCCAGCGTTTCCTCAAGATCATGGACGGCGAGGCGCGGCGGATGCAGCGCCTGATCGACGACCTTATCTCCCTCTCCCGCATCGAAGCGGAAAAATATCGGCTGCCCGACTGCCCCGTCGATCTTTCCGAATTGGTGGCCGAAACGGTCGGCGTCTTCCGCGCCAGCCATGGCGATCGCGGGCGTGAGGTGGAAATGGAGATCACGCCCGGCCTGCCGCCCGTGCAGGGCGACCGCGCCCAGTTGTCCCAGCTGCTGCACAATCTGATCGGCAATGCCGTGAAATATGGCCGCCCCGGCACGCCGATTCGCGTGACGCTGGCCGAAGGGCCGAGCGGCATGTCGCGGATCGCCGTGGCCGACGAGGGCGAAGGCATCGGGCCGGACCACCTCCCCCGGCTCACCGAGCGGTTCTACCGCGTCGATTCCGGCCGCAGCCGGGCCATGGGCGGAACCGGCCTTGGCCTTGCCATCGTCAAGCATATCGTCGAGCGGCATCGCGGACGGCTCGACATCGCCAGCACGCTCGGCAAAGGCACGACCGTCTCCATTCTGCTCCCGCGCAGCGTCGATGAAGAAAAGGCCCTCAAGGCAAAAGCTTGAGATGAATTTTGTTCGTGAGCCGGCCGCTTCCTTCGCCTATGTCATAAAAGCGCAATTAGATTGTCACAAAGGCGCGACGTACCGCGGCTACGGCGCTTGCCCATGGGGGGGCGGCGACTACGAATCGCGGCCTGTTGATGGAGGTTCCCGTGAAGCATTTCGCCTTGTTCGCCGCCACTGCCGCGGCCGCACTCACCCTTGCCGGCTGCGGTGATCAGTCTGGCGGCGGCGCGGCCGGCGGTACACGCGACCAGATCCGCGCGGTCGGTTCCTCGACCGTCTATCCCTTCGCCACCGCCGTCGCCGAACTGTTCGTGCAGGGCAATCCCGGCATGAAGTCGCCGATCATCGAATCGACCGGCACTGGCGGCGGCATGAAGCTGTTCTGCGCCGGCGTCGGCGCCCAATATCCGGACATCGAAAATGCCTCGCGCCGGATCAAGAAGTCGGAGTTCGAGGACTGCCAGAAGAATGGCGTCAAGGACATCGTGGAAATTCAGGTCGGCGTCGACGGTCTGGCCTTCGCCGAAGCCAAGAACGGCCCCGGTCTCAAGCTGACCCCCAAGATCGTCTATGAGGCGCTGGCCGCCAACCCCTACGGCAAGGGCCCGAACAAGGCGCAGACCTGGAAGGATGTCGACCCCAGCCTGCCCGCCACCGCCATTTCCGTCTTCGGTCCGCCGTCGACCAGCGGCACGCGCGATTCGCTCGCCGAACTGATCCTGGAAAAGGGCTGCCAGAGCGATCCCGCGATGAAGGCGCTCAAGGAAAAGAATGAGGACGAATATAAGGCGACCTGCACCCGCGTGCGCGAGGACGGCAAATATGTGGACTCGGGCGAAAACGACAATCTGATCGTCCAGAAGCTCGGCGCCAATCCCAACGCTGTCGGCGTGTTCGGCTACAGCTTCCTGGAAGAAAATAAGGACACGCTGAAGGACGTTTCGATCAACGGCGTCGAAGCCACCTATGAAACCGTGTCGACCGGCAAATATCCCGGCGCCCGCCCGCTCTACATCTATGTGAAGAAGGCGCATATGCAGGCGATCCCCGGCCTCCAGGGCTTCCTCAACAGCTTCGCGGGCAATTGGAATCCCAATGGCGCGCTGACCAAGCGCGGTATGGTCGCGGCGCCCGACGATGTGCGCAAGGCGAGCGCGGAAACCGTGAAGTCGCTGGCCGTTCTCGACGGTTCGCAGCTGAAATAAGACAGGGAATATGACAGGTCCTGCAATCCTCCTCCTGCTGGCCGGCCTTGGCGCGATAGCCTGGGTCAGCGCCCGCGCCCGCGCGCTGCGGCTTCAAACCGCCGCGCGGGCATCGGGCCGCCGCGATGCCGTGCACAGCCTGCCCGGCTATCATGGCTGGTATGTCGCGCTCTGGACGCTGGTGCCAGCCGGCATCTTCCTGGCGGTCTGGGCCAACGTGGCACCCGGCCTCGTCACCCAGCATGTGCTGTCGAGCCCGGCGGCGCAAAGCCTGCCCGCCGACGCCTTCTCCCGCTCCGCCATATTGGGCGAGGCGCGGGCGATCGCCAGCGGAACACAGGCGGGTGCCTTCAACCCGCTTTCGCAGGGCCTTGTCGAACCCTATCGGGATGCCCTCGACAAATACGGCCTCGCCGGCGCGGCGCTCGCTCTGGTGCTGGCCTTTGCGGGCGGCGCCTATGCCTTCACCCGCGTCCGCCCCGATTTCCGGGCGCGCACGCGGGTCGAGCGGCTGGTGATGGCCACGCTGCTGATCGCCTCCCTGCTGGCGATCATCACGACGCTCGGCATCGTTGCCTCGCTGCTCTACGAGAGCTTCCGCTTCTTCTCTATGGTCAATCCCATCGACTTCCTGTTCGGCACCAAATGGAGCCCGCAGTCGGCCGCAATGGGCTATGGCAATAAGGATGCGTTCGGCGCGGTGCCGCTCTTCTGGGGCACGATCTTCATCGGCGCGATCATCGCGATGGTCGTCGCCATCCCGCTCGGCCTGATGAGCGCCATCTACCTCACCCAATATGCCGACCCCACCGTGCGCAAATGGATGAAGCCCATCCTGGAGGTGCTCGCCGGGGTGCCGACGGTGGTCTACGGCTATTTCGCCGCGCTCACCATCGCGCCCGCCCTGCGTGACTTCGCCGTCAGCATCGGCATCCACAGCGCCAGCTCGGAAAGCGCGCTCGCGGCGGGCCTGGTCATGGGCGTCATGATCATCCCCTTCGTTTCCTCCATGGCCGACGACAGCATCGCCGCGGTGCCGCAATCGATGCGCGACGGCAGCCTTGCCATGGGCGCCACCACCAGCGAGACGATCCGCAAGGTCCTCATCCCCGCGGCCCTGCCCGGCGTGGTCGGCGGCGTGCTGCTGGCCGTCAGCCGCGCGATCGGCGAGACCATGATCGTGGTGATGGCGGCGGGCCTGGCGGCGAACCTCACCCTGAACCCCTTCGCCAGCGTGACGACCGTGACGACACAGATCGTCCAGCTGCTGACCGGCGACCAGGAATTCGACAGCGCCAAGACGCTTGCCGCCTTCGCGCTCGGGCTCGTCCTGTTCATCGTCACCCTGCTGCTCAACATCGTGGCCCTGCGGGTCGTGAAGAAATATCGCGAGGCTTACGAATGACCGGCCCCAACTCTTCCGGGCGCAACCCCACCGACTGGAAGTCGGACGCGATGCGCCGGCGGATCGCCCGGCGCTATGCCGCCGAGCTCCGCTTCAAGGCTGCAGGCCTGTTCGCCGTGCTGCTCTCCGCCGCCTTCCTCGCCTTCCTGCTCTTTACCATGCTCGGCAACGGCCTGCGCGGCTTCACCCGGACGGAAATCGCGGTGAAGATCGACTTCCCCGCCTCGCCCCTGCTGCTCGATCCCGCCGCCCTCACCGACCAGGCGCTCGCCAACGCGAACCTGCCGATGGTAACCGGCGCAGTCGTGAAGAAGGCGCTCGGCGCGGATGCGGAGGAATGGATCTCGCCCACCGCCTGGGTGACGCTGCGCGACGCGATCAAGGCTGATCCCAAGATCCTGTCGCGGACCGAAACGATCCGCTTGCCCGCCTCCACCGCCGTCGACCTTGCCGCCAAGAGCAAGGGGTCGCCGGAAGCCGAAGCCGCCATCGATCGGCTCAACAAGGCCGGCCTGCTCTCGACCGGCTTCAACATGGGCTTCCTGACGGCGAGCGACGGCACCGATCCGACCCAGGTCGGCATCTGGGGCGCGTTCAAGGGTTCGCTGCTGACGATGCTGGTAACGCTGGCACTCAGCTTCCCGATCGGCGTCGCGACCGCCGTCTATCTGGAAGAATATGCGCGCAAGAACTGGCTGACCGACATCATCGAAGTGTCGATCAACAATCTCGCCGCCGTCCCCTCGATCATCTTCGGCCTGCTCGGCCTGTCGATCTTCCTGAACTTCCTCCACCTCCCCCGTTCGGCAGCGCTGGTCGGCGGCATGACGCTGGCACTGATGACCATGCCGGTCATCGTCATCGCCGGCCGCAATGCGATCAAGTCGGTGCCGCCCAGCATCCGCGACGCCGCGCTCGGCATCGGCGCCAGCCCCGTGCAGGTGGTCTTCCACCACGTCCTCCCGCTGGCCCTGCCCGGCATCCTTACCGGCACGATCATCGGCATGGCCCGCGCCTTGGGTGAAACTGCGCCGCTGCTGATGATCGGCATGCGCGCCTTCATCGCCACGCCGCCGGGCGGGATCACCGATCCTGCGACCGTCCTTCCGGTCCAGATCTTCCTCTGGTCGGACGAAGTCTCCAAGGGCTTCGTCGAAAAGACCTCCGCCGCGATCATCGTCCTGCTGGTCTTCCTGCTCGCGATGAACGGCCTCGCCATCTACCTGCGCAACAAGTTCGAACGACGGTGGTAAAAATGATGCACGAACCGCAAACTCTGGTGCCCGCCACCGAAACCAAGATGACCGCACGCGACGTGAAGGTCTTCTATGGCGAAAAACAGGCGATCAAGGGCGTCTCCATCGACGTCGACATGGATAATGTCACCGCCTTCATCGGCCCGTCGGGCTGCGGCAAGTCCACCTTCCTGCGGACGCTGAACCGCATGAACGACACCGTCGCCAGCGCGCGCACCGAAGGCACGATCACGCTGGATGGCGAGGATATCTACGCCGCCAGCATGGACGTGGTACAGCTGCGCGCGCGCGTCGGCATGGTGTTCCAGAAGCCCAATCCCTTCCCCAAGTCGATCTACGAAAATATCGCCTACGGCCCGCGCATCCACGGCCTCGCCCATGGCAAGGCGGATCTCGACGTCATCGTCGAAAAGTCGCTGCGCCGCGCCGGCCTGTGGGACGAGGTAAAGGACCGCCTCCACGACAGCGGCACCGCGCTGTCGGGCGGTCAGCAGCAGCGCCTCTGCATCGGCCGCGCCATCGCGGTCGAGCCCGAAGTCATCCTGATGGACGAGCCCTGCTCGGCGCTCGATCCGATCGCGACCGCCAAGATCGAGGAACTGATCCACGAACTGCGCGGCCGCTACGCTATCGTCATCGTCACCCACAATATGCAGCAGGCCGCCCGCGTGTCCCAGCGCACGGCCTTCTTCCATCTCGGCGAACTGGTCGAATATGGCGTGACGTCGGACATCTTCACCAATCCCCGCCAGGAACGGACCAAGGACTATATCACCGGTCGCTACGGCTGACCCCTACCATATACCCACCGTTCGGCTCGGGTGACCTTCAAGCGAAGCCGAGAAGGCATATCGAGAACTGTTCTCGAGGCTCGAACCGAACGGAGGGACAGGGCATGAATCGGCCCAATGGAGCAAGACATGGCAGAACATACGATCAAGGCGTTCGACGAGGACATCGACAAGCTGCGCGGCCTCATCGCCGAAATGGGCGGCCGCGCCGAAGCGGCGATCGAGAACGCAATGCTGGCCCTGCAACGCCATGACAGGGTTCTGGCGGCGGAAGTCGTCGCCAGCGACAAGCGCATCGACGCGATCGAGGCGGAAGTCGAAAAGCTGGTGGTGGAGATCATCGCCCTGCGCGCGCCCATGGCCAACGACCTGCGCGATGTCATCGCCGCGCTCAAGATCGTCGGGGTGGTCGAACGGATCGGCGACTATGCCAAGAATATCGCCAAGCGCGTGCCGCTGATCTCCGCCAACCAGCGCACGCAGGAGCCGATCGCGCTTCTTCCTTCGATGGGCCAGGTCGCGGGCGAGATGGTGCAGGACGCCCTCAACGCCTTTGCCGCGCGCGATGCGGACCTGGCCGTCGCAGTGATCGAGCGCGATACGGTGGTCGACGATTTCTACGACAGCGTCTTTCGCACGCTCGTCACCTATATGGTTGAAAATCCCAAGACCATCAGCGAATGCGCGCATCTCCTCTTCGTCGCCAAGAATATCGAGCGGATCGGCGACCATGCCACCAATGTCGCGGAGATGGTCTATTACGCCGCCACCGGCCGGACCGCGCCCGACCGCGAACGCGGTGGCGCCCAGGGCCAGGAGAATTGACCGTGGCCCGAGCCAAGATGCTTCTGGTCGAGGATGACGCGGCGCTCGCCGAACTGCTCATCTGGCATTTCAAACGCGAGGATTTCGAGGTTTCCCACACCGTCGACGGTGAGGAAGCCTTGCTCCTCGCACAGGAAAATGTGCCCGACATCGTGCTGCTCGACTGGATGGTCGAAAGCCTGTCCGGCATCGAAGTCTGCCGCCGCCTGCGCCGCATGAACGGCACGGCGAACGTGCCGATCATCATGCTGACCGCGCGCGGTGAGGAAGAGGATCGCGTGCGTGGCCTCGAAACCGGTGCGGACGATTATGTCACCAAGCCCTTCTCTCCCCGTGAGCTGGTCGCCCGCGTCGGCGCGGTCCTCCGCCGCGTCCGCCCGGCCCTTGCCGGCGAGACGCTGACCTTCGTCGACGTGGAAATGGACACCGTCGGCCACAAGGTCCGTCGCGGCGGCCAGGTCATCCCGCTCGGCCCCACCGAGTTCCGCCTGCTCAAGCATTTCCTGGAACATCCCGGCTGGGTCTTCTCGCGCGAGCGGCTGCTGGACAGCGTATGGGGCCAGGACAGCGATATCGAACTGCGCACCGTCGACGTCCACATCCGCCGCCTGCGCAAGGCGATCAACGCCGACGGCAAATATCACGACATCATCCGCACGGTGCGCTCAGCAGGCTACGCGCTCGACACGGACGGGGTGGTCTAGCGCTCGAAGCGCGGCTTTGGGTGGAACCCGACGCCAAGCCCTTTATCGTCATCCCCGCGCAGGCGGGGATCCATCTCCAAACACGGCATCGGGATCGACGTCAGGAGATGGGTTCCCGCCTTCGCGGGGATGACGCAAAGGGTGGTTCTAAGACATTAGCCCCTCCCCTTCAGGTTCAGCAGAGGCGCGTGACTCTGCTGAACCTGAAGGAGAGGGGATGATTGAATGTCCGCTCTTGGTCGGCATCCATCCGGCTGATCAATCAATTCGGCGAAGGAACGGCAGGTTGCGCCCCAAGCCGCGCGCGCAACTGCCTCGTCAGCGCCGGAAATGAAGCGCGTTTGGCAGCGTCGAGGTCGTTGAATCCGAGAAACCATTGTGACGGTCTACCATTCAAGAGTTCTGCTCTCAGTGACAAACACATCGCATGTGCTCGATCGAACACATCGTCAGGGGGAACGCTATCCTGCGAGGCTGCCGCTTTCGCGAGGCATTGATCATATACGATCAAGGCCTGATCGTAGGTCAATGCCTTAATCTGGTTGATACGATCGATCTGTTGCTTGATCTCGGATTCATGATCTTTGACCCACTGCTTGAGTTGATCTTCGCTGGCCTTTTGGGCGGCCTCTTGCTGCGGTGTCAGCTGAAGTGCGATGGCGATCAAGGGAATGAGCATCATGTCTTTCTAAATCTTCGAATCAGCAGCAGTTTAGAAATCAGGATGCTACGCTCAATTTATGAACGTCTGGTTTTGGAGACCGCTGCGGAGTTGTCGAACGGCACAAAATGGTCGCTTCCAGACACCAACCTCCGTTCGCCCTGAGCCTGTCGAAGGGCTGCACTTCTTTGCAGGCGAAAAGCACTGGAGAAAGTGAGGGCTTCGACAAGGCTCTCCTGAGCCTGTCGAAGGGCTCAGCCCGAACGGTGCTTTTACATCCACTTCTGGTCGTTTCCAGACCAGCCAGGGCGGCGCCGGTGCAGCAGGCCCCATGAACCTCAACAAAAAGGGCGAGCCTGCCGGCCCGCCCTTCCCGATCTCCTAGCTGAAGCTGGGCCTCAGTAAACGCGCGCCTTCGGCTTGATATACTCGGCTTCGTCGGTCAGCGTGTAGTCGTGCACCGGGCGGTAATCGAGCTTGACGCCGCCGCCCTTGCCGCCCCAGCCTTCGAACCAACTGACGGTGTGCTTCATCCAGTTGTCGTCGTCCCGGTTCGGGAAGTCCTCATGCGCATGAGCGCCACGGCTTTCCTTGCGGTTTTCCGCGCTGATCATGGTGCAGACGGCCTGGGACATCAGGTTATCCAGTTCCAGCGTCTCAATGAGGTCGGTGTTCCAGATCAACGAGCGATCCGACACGCCGACATCAGCCAAGCTCTGGTTGACCTGCGCCATCTTGGTGACGCCCTCGGCCAGCAGCGCGCTGTCGCGGAACACGGCGGCATGCTTCTGCATGGTGTGCTGCATTTCGAGACGGATTTTCGCCGTGGGCGAGCCGCCCTTGGCGTTGCGATAATGGTCGAGGCGGCTGAGCGCCAGATCGGCGGCATCGGCCGGCAGCGGACGATGCGAGCCGTTCGGCTTGATCGTTTCCTTGAGGTGCAGGCCGGTCGCGCGGCCGAACACGACAAGGTCGATCAGCGAGTTCGAACCCAGACGGTTCGCGCCATGGACCGACACGCAGGCCGCCTCGCCGACCGCGTAGAGGCCCGGCACCACGACTTCCGGATCGTCGCCGACCTTGGTCACTACCTGCCCATGATAGTTACAGGGGATGCCGCCCATATTGTAATGGACGGTCGGCGTGACGGGCAGCGGCTGGCGGGTGAGGTCCACGCCCGCGAAGATCTTGCCGCTTTCGGTGATGCCCGGCAGACGCTCGGCCAACACCTTGGGGTCGATATGGTCGAGGTGCAGGAAGATGTGATCCTTGTTCGGACCCACGCCGCGCCCTTCGCGCATTTCCATCGCCATCGAGCGCGACACGACGTCACGCGACGCCAGATCCTTCGCCGAGGGGGCATAGCGCTCCATGAAGCGCTCACCTTCGGAGTTGGTGAGGTAGCCGCCCTCGCCGCGCGCGCCTTCGGTGATCAGCACGCCCGCGCCGTAAATGCCGGTCGGGTGGAACTGCACGAACTCCAGATCCTGGAGCGGCAAGCCAGCGCGCAACACCATGCCGCCGCCGTCGCCGGTGCAGCTGTGCGCCGAAGTGGCGGAGAAATAAGCACGGCCATAACCGCCGGTCGCGAGCACCACCGCCTTCGAGCGGAAGCGGTGGATCGAGCCATCCTCCATGCAGATGGCGATGACGCCCCGGCACTCGCCATTTTCCATGATGAGGTCGATGGCGAAATATTCGATGTAGAAATCCGCGTCATATTTCAGGCTCTGCTGATACAGAGCGTGCAGCATGGCGTGGCCGGTACGGTCGGCGGCGGCGCAGGTGCGCTGCACCGGCGGGCCGGCGCCCATATTCTGCATGTGGCCGCCGAAGGGACGCTGATAGATGGTGCCATTGTCGTTGCGGCTGAACGGCACGCCGGCATGTTCCAGCTCGATCACGGCCGCCGGGGCTTCACGCACCATATATTCGATCGCGTCCTGGTCGCCCAGCCAGTCCGACCCCTTGACGGTGTCGTACATGTGCCAGGTCCAGTGGTCGGGCGAATTGTTGCCCAGCGAAGCCGCGATGCCGCCCTGCGCCGCCACGGTGTGGCTGCGGGTCGGGAACAGCTTGGTGATGCAGGCGGTCTTGAGGCCCGCCTCGGCGCTGCCCATGGTGGCGCGCAGGCCCGAGCCGCCAGCACCCACGACGACCGTGTCGTAGGTGTGGTCGATGATCTTGTAGGCTTCGCTCATTATTTGACGATCCCCGTGAAGGCGATCTTGGCGATCGCGAAGACGCCCGCGGCCGCGCCGCCAAAGGCATAGAAGTTCAAGAGCAGCATGGAGAGGAAGGCCAGACCCTTGTCATGGACATAATCCTCCAGCATCACCTGCATGCCCAGGCGCAGGTGCATGAAGATGCTGACGATCATCAGCATCAGCGGCACCGCGACCAGCGGGTTGCCGATCCAGTGCACCACGCTCTCATAATCGAGGCCCGGCAGGCTCACGAGGCTGAAGATCAGCCAGAGCACCAGCAGCAGGTTGCCGACGGCGGTGTAGCGCTGCGCCAGCCAGTGATGCGCGCCGTGACGGGCCGAACCCAGGCCACGGACGCGGCCGATTCCGGTTCCGCTTCCCATCAGAATTTCCCCCCGAAGACAGTGGCCCACAGCGCCACGGTGGCCAGGACCGACAGGACCGGAATGATCAGCGACCAGGTCCTGTTGCTGTTCAACTCATAGCCCGCGCCCAGATCGAGCACAAAATGGCGGAGGCCGGAAAAAAGATGCTGGAAGAAGAACCAGCTGAGGCCCACCATGATCAGATAGCCGATCGGCGAAGTCGCGCAGGTGATGAAGGTCGCATAAGCTTCCGGCCCCGATGCGGCGGCCATCAGCCACCAGACCAGGCCAAGGGCGCCCGCCGTGGCGAGCCCGTTGCCGGTGATGCGGTGCAGGATGGAGATCGCCATCGCTGGCCCCCATTTCCAGATCGTCAAATGCGGCGAGAGCGGCCGGCTCCTGGTTTGCGCCATATCTTTTTTCCGTCCCTGATATGTCCCCGAGTCCCGTCCCCTTAGGAGCGAACACGCAAGAGGGCAAGACGCCCGATCCCTGCGCCGAGCCGCCCGCAGCTAAGAACTGATTAACCAGAGTGCGCTATCAGCGGCAAACCAATGAGAGATGATTTTGGGGTTCTGCCGCACATGACTTCCGCCGCAACGTCCAAAAATTCCATGATCGAGATGATGATGGAAATCGATCCGACCGGAGAAATGTCGCAGGGACTGCGGGAAATCCGCGACCTGATCGGCAGCGATGCCATGCTGGCCGCGCGAACCTTCTACGACGCCTATGTCGAACAGACTGGTCTTCGTTCAAAGCTCAAAGCTGCCACGCTGGCGAAGATCGAAACCGAAGCGCATGAATATGTCCGACAGAAACTCGGCTTTTATGAAGCGGGGGAATGGGCGGTTTCCTCGATTGCCTGTGTGCGCCATGCACGCAAGCAGGGCGCTCCGTTGCGGGCGGTGCGGCTTCCCGTCGCCGCCGCCAATGAAAAGATCGTCGACCTCATCTGGCAGCGCGCGGAAGATGATGCGGACCGCCGCCGACTGATCTTCATCATGATGCATGTCAGCATGATCGACGCCGCACTGATGGCGAATGTCGTCGCGGGCGACGAGGCGGAAGCCCAGCGCAGCGAACGCCAGCGGTTCAGCACCCTGTTCGAACAGCGAATCATGGGTGAGATCGACGGCGCGTCTCAACTCGGCGAATCGCTGCGCGAACAGGCGAAGGATGCCTCCGCAGCGACCCGGGGCATGCTCGGCAAGGCATCGGAAGTCGCCGCCGCCGCCGAACAGTCCGCCCTCGCGATGCGCGAAGCCGCTCGCACCTCGGCCGGCCTCATCCGCGCGATAGAGGATGCCCGCACCGAAGTCGAAAGCGCCGCCGACGTAGCCCAGCGCGCCGCGCGCCAGTCCGGCGATGCGGTAGCCATGTCGGCCACCCTGTCCGAACATGCCAAGTCGATCGAATCGATCCTGGGCCTCATCCGCGACATCGCCGGCCAGACCAACCTGCTCGCACTCAACGCCACGATCGAGGCCGCGCGCGCCGGCGATGCCGGCCGCGGCTTTGCGGTGGTCGCGCAGGAGGTGAAGAGCCTCGCCAACCAGACCGCACGCGCAACCGACGAGATCGCGGGCAAGATCGCCGACATTCAGGCATCGACCCGCCAGTCGGTCGAAACCAATGAGCGCATTCGCGACACCGTGGGCGAGGTCCAGGTCAGCGCCGACCGCATCCGTCACGCGATGGACGCCCAGGCGCAGACCGTCACCATGATCACCGCCGCGGTCGATGAAACCGCGCTCGCAGCCGATTCCATGTCGACCACCATCTCCGCCATCCGCCAGGATACCGAAGTCGTCGCGTCGGAAATCGACCAGCTCGAACGCGGCTTCATGAGCGTGGAGGGCAAGCTGTCGACCTTGCGGGCGGCATCGTCGGATTTCGGGCGGCAGGTGGCGTAAGAGGCGTTTCGGCCAATGTCGGACATATTCCCCCTCCCGCAGGCGGGAGGGGGAGTGTCCGCTCTCCACCCCATAACGACCGCGCCCGCGAGAATAGACGCGCCGCTTTTCCTCTCTCGCACGCTGAGCTAAAGGCAACGGCATGATCGATGCCCCCGCCGCGCCAGCGCAAAGCTGGAAAGTCACCCTGCCCTGCACCCGCGCGGAAGCGGAGGCGCTGGATGGCGACATTGCCGCTTTCGCGTTGATGGATCGCCCGCCGGTGCTGATGACCAGCGAAGCGGCGCCGGATGATGAAAATGCCTGGCAGCTGGATGCCTATTTCGAAGGCCAGCCTCCTGTCGCCGCCATCAAGCTGCTCCGCACCCTGGTTCCGAGCGCGGCCGGCACGCAACCGATCATCGAACAACTGCCCGACGAAGATTGGGTGACGCTCAGCCAGCAGGGACTGCAGCCGGTCACGGCCGGCCGTTTCCACATCCGCAATCTGGCCAGCGATCCGCAGCAGCCGGGCCATGTCAATTTCCTGGTCGAAGCCAGCCGCGCCTTCGGCACCGGCCAGCATGAAACCACGGCAGGCTGCCTCATCATGCTCGATCGGATGCGCCGAATCGGCATGCGGTTCGGCAATGTCGCCGATATCGGCACCGGCACCGGGCTGCTCGCCTTCGCCGCGCTGCATTTGTGGCCCCGCGCCTATGCCACCGCATCCGATATCGATCCGGTCGCGGTCGAAATCAGCGGGGTAAATGCCACGGCCAACGCCATCGCCCTTGGCAAGGGCCAGGGACAGCTCGCGCTCTATCGGGCGGCGGGCGTGGACCATCCCGCCATCGGCGCCCGCGCGCCCTATGACCTGCTGATCGCGAACATCCTTGCCGGTCCGCTGATCGAACTTGCCCCTTCGCTCTGCGCGCTGGTGGAGGAAGGCGGCACCATCATCCTTGCCGGCCTGCTCAAGGAACAGGCCCAGGCAGTGATCGCCGCCTATCGTGCAGAGGGCATGCGGCTTGCCGAACGCAGCGATTGGGGCGACTGGCCGACACTGCGCCTGCGCAAACGGCCCAATATCGGCTGGAAGCGCCCCCGCCGGCTCGACCGGTCCGCGCGCGGCGAAGCACCCGGATTTGGCAGTCTTTGACAGGAACGATGGCGATCATTTGGGCTGTCACCCTCGCCAGGTGGGGGTGACGGGGCCATCCTACGCAGAGAAAAGCGGGCGCTAACGCCCTGACAGATCAGGGCGTCTCCGTCGCCGGCGCCTTGGGTGCGGGAACCGTGTCCTTGGCGCTCAATATGGTAGGCGGCGGGCCCTTCTCGATCGCCGCGGCGAGCTTGCCAACGGCAGCACATTCAGCCTTGCACACGCTCTGCGCCTGGGCGAGATTTTCCTTCGCCTTGGCGATCGCGCCCTTTTCGACCATCGCCTCACCCTGGCCGACCAGAGCGCCGACGTCGGTGGGGTCGAGCAGCAGCGCCTCGCGATAGAGGCGAATCGCCTTGCCCTGCAGGCCCTGCGCCCGCGCCACCTGCGCCAGTTCGACATAGGCGGAACGGTTGCGCGGATCGACGGCAAGCGCGGTTTCCAGCGCATCGGTCGCTGCTTGATAATTGCCGGCCTTGCGGGCTGTAGCGCCGGCGTGCTGCCATTCGATCGACAGAGGCGAGATCTGCGAATCAGGCCGCTGCGTCAGTCCAACGCTGGACACGGTGGTCAGCAGGACGGCAAGGGCAATCGAAGCAGGGGTAAAGCGCATGCACAACTCCAGCCATGTTTCAGGCGTTGATTCCGGCCCATGACCGAGCAGACAAGTGTCGCGATTTTGCGCGGGCTTGTCCATGGCCTCTTTCACGCCGGCCGCCGGAGCCGGGCGAAATAGAAACCGTCCGTCGCATCATGGCCGGGCGTCAGCAGCCGCCCTTCGCCATGGGGGCGTCCGACGGACATGTCGATCGGCTCTGCGATCCAGCCGGCATGACGCGCAAGAAAAGCCTGCACCTGATCCCGTCCTTCCCTGTCGGTCAGTGCGCAGGTAGCGTAGACCAGCGCGCCACCCGGCGCCAGCAGCGGTGCGGCGAAATCGAGGATGCGCGCCTGTTCGGCCGCCAGCCGGTCGAGCCGCGCGGGGGTCAGCCGCCAGCGCGCTTCCGGATTGCGCCGCCATGTGCCGGTGCCCGAACAGGGCGCGTCCACCAGCACCACGTCAGCTTGCCCGCGCAGGCTGTCGAGCGCGCCCGCTTCATGCCCCTGGTCGAGCAGCAGCGTTTCGATAAAGGTCGCCCCGGCCCGCTCGGCGCGCGGAGCCAGGCGCGCCAGCCGCGAGCGGATGGTATCGGCGGCGATCAGCGTACCCTTCCCCCGCATGGCGGCGGCGAGCGCCAGCGTCTTGCCGCCCGCGCCGGCGCACAGGTCGATGACGGTCATGCCGGGTTCGGCCCCGCAGGCAGCGGAGATGAACTGGCTGCCGGCATCCTGCACTTCCACCAGCCCCTGCTTCCACGGATCGCTCTGTTCGACAGGCGAGCCTTCGGGCAGGCGCAGGGCGTCGGGTAGCCCCCCTATAGGAGCGGCTTCCGGGAAAAGCGGCACCATCGCCTGCGGCTCGGCCTTCAGGCGATTGATGCGAAGATCGACAGGCGCGCGGCCAAGCAAGGCCGATTGTTCCACCAAGGCTGCCAGCAGGGGCTGCAGCCAGGCCGGCACGATCCCCGGGGATGCCGCGGGTTCATCGGGTGCGAGAGGCGCGGGAGCATGCGGAGACCCATCGAACAGCGCCGCGATCTCCGGCCGTTCGCGCGCCAGGCCGACCATGGCCGTTCGGCCGCTCTCGGGCCGCTCGGCTGTCCGGCGTACCGCATCATAGACATGGTCGCGCACTGCGCGCCGATCCCGCGAACCGGCATAGCGCCGCTCCTTGAAATAGCGCGCGATCAGCGTGTCCGCCGCCGGCCCGCCATCGCGCGCGGAGGCGATGATGGCGTCCACCAATTCGATCGCAGCCTGGATGCGGGCGGATGGGGTCATTCGCAACTCCCGCCGGGGGTGGGCACGCCATGCCAACGGCGCTTCAACGGAGAGGGTGGAGGCTCGCTACGCTCGCGCCCGCCCCTAACCCCTCCCGCCTCCGGGAGGGGAACAGTTACCGCGTCGGATAATTGGGCGCCTCACGGGTGATCGTCACGTCATGGACATGGCTTTCGGACAGGCCCGCATTGGTGATCTGGACGAAGCGCGCGCGCGCCTGCAGGTCCGCGATCGTGCGGCTGCCGGTATAGCCCATCGCCGCCTTCACGCCGCCGACCAGTTGATGGATCACGTCCTTGGCCGGCCCCTTGAACGGCACCTGGCCCTCGATCCCTTCGGGCACCAGCTTCATCTGATCTTTGATATCCGCCTGGAAATAGCGGTCGGCCGAGCCCCGCGCCATCGCGCCGACGCTGCCCATGCCGCGATAGCTCTTATAGGCGCGGCCCTGGTAGAGGAAGGTTTCGCCCGGCGCTTCGGCCGTGCCCGCCAGCAGCGATCCGACCATGACGCAGCCCGCGCCGGCCGCCAGCGCCTTCGCCACGTCGCCCGAGGTGCGCAGGCCGCCATCGGCGATGACGGGGATGCCCTGCTTGGCGGCTTCGTTGGCCGAGTCCATGACAGCGGTGAGCTGCGGCACGCCGACGCCCGCGACCACACGTGTGGTGCAGATGGAACCGGGGCCGATGCCGACCTTCACGCAATCCGCGCCCGCGTCGATCAGCGCCTTGGTCGCTTCGGCGGTGGCGACATTGCCGGCGACGACCTGAACATGGTTGGACAGGCGCTTCACCGCTTCCACCGCGACCGCGACCTGCTTGGAGTGGCCATGGGCGGTATCGATGACGATCAGGTCGCATTCCGCGTCGATCAGGGCCTCGCTGCGCTCCAGCCCCTTGTCCCCGACCGTGGTCGCGGCGGCGACGCGCAACCGGCCCGATCCGTCCTTGGTCGCCTGCGGATAGGTGACCGCCTTTTCGATATCCTTGACGGTGATGAGGCCGACACAATGATAGGCGTCGTCCACCACCAGCAGCTTTTCGATCCGGCGCTGGTGGAGCAGGCGCTGTGCCTCGTCCTGATCGACCCCGACCTTGACCGTCGCCAAATTCTCCTTGGTCATCAACTCGCTGACCGGCTGCGAAGGATTTTCGGCGAAGCGGGTGTCGCGGTGGGTCAGGATGCCGACCAGCTTGCCGCTCGCTTCCACCACCGGAATGCCGCTGATCTTGTGCCGCTGCATCAGCATCTGTGCGTCGGCCAGCGTGGCGGTGGGCAGGATGGTGATGGGGTTGACGACCATGCCGCTTTCAAAGCGCTTGACCGCGCGCACCGCGTCGGCCTGTTCCTCGATCGACAGGTTGCGGTGGAGCACGCCGATGCCGCCGAGTTGCGCCATGACGATCGCCATGTCCGCTTCCGTCACCGTGTCCATGGCGGACGACAGGATCGGGATGTTCAGCTTGATCTGCTTGGTCACATAGGTGCTGGTGTCCGCCTGACTGGGCAGCACATCGGATTCGGCGGGCTGCAACAGCACGTCGTCAAAGGTGAGGCCGAGGCGGATATCCATGTGAAAGCCACTTTCTGCTGTGCGGGCCGGGGCAGGCCGCTGGGGGATTCGTGGCGGCCCATGTAACCATTAACCGGCGAAACGGCCAGACCTTGCGGTGGATTTAATTGGATGGGCAATAATGGGTGGGATGCGGAACGTCGGCTTATCCCCTCCCGCTGGCGGGAGGGGGAACATGTCCGACATTGGCCGGAAACGCTCCCTCCGCTCATTTCCAACGAAAAAGGGCGGAACCTCTCGGCCCGCCCCTATCTCACCCGATCAGATCCCCGCTGGCGATGGATCGCCGAACGGCCCCTTGCGCTTGCGCGTCTTGGGGATGGACGAGCCAGCCGCCGGCACCACCGATGGCTTGATCGTCGTACCGTCGTCGCGGGTGATCTCGCCCTTGTCGAGCAGGGTCTTGATCTCCTCGCCGGTCAGCGTCTCATATTCGAGCAGCGCGTTGGCAAGCAGGTGCAGCTGGTCCTCATGGTCGCTCAACACCGTCTTGGCGCGGTCATAGCCGCCCTCGACGATCGAGCGGATCTCATGGTCGATCGCCTGGGCGGTCTCGTTCGACATATGAACGCGCTGGCTCTGCGAATAGCCGAGGAAGGTTTCCCCCTGCTGCTCCTCATATTGGAGCGGACCAAGCTTGTCGGACATGCCCCATTGCGTGACCATGTCGCGGGCCAGCTTGGTCGCATATTGGATGTCGCCCGAGGCTCCGGACGAAACCTTTTCATAGCCGAAGATAATCTCTTCCGCCACGCGCCCGCCCATGGCGACGGCCAGATTCGCATGCATCTTGTCACGGTGATAGCTGTAGCTGTCCCGCTCCGGCAGGCGCATCACCATGCCCAGCGCGCGGCCGCGCGGGATGATCGTCGCCTTGTGGATCGGGTCGGACGCCGGCTCATGGACCGCGACGATGGCATGACCAGCCTCATGATAGGCGGTCATCTTCTTCTCATCGTCGGTCATGACCATCGAGCGGCGCTCGCTGCCCATCATGACCTTGTCCTTGGCCGCCTCGAACTCGTCCATCGCGACCAGGCGCTTGCCCCGCCGCGCCGCCATCAGCGCCGCTTCGTTGACGAGGTTCGCAAGGTCGGCGCCCGAGAATCCGGGCGTACCCCGCGCGATCGTGCGTGGATTGACGTCCGGCGCCAACGGCACCTTCTTCATGTGCACGGCCAGAATCTTCTCGCGGCCTTCGATATCGGGGCGCGGCACCACGACCTGGCGGTCGAAACGGCCCGGACGCAGCAGCGCGGGGTCCAGCACGTCGGGGCGGTTGGTCGCCGCGACGATGATGATGCCCTCATTCGCCTCGAAACCGTCCATCTCGACCAGCAGTTGGTTCAGCGTCTGCTCGCGCTCGTCATTGCCATTGCCCAGGCCCGCGCCGCGATGGCGGCCGACCGCATCGATTTCGTCGATGAAGACGATGCAGGGCGCGTTCTTCTTGGCCTGCTCGAACATGTCGCGGACACGGCTGGCGCCGACGCCGACGAACATTTCGACGAAGTCAGAACCGGAGATGGTGAAGAAAGGCACGCCCGCCTCCCCCGCGATCGCGCGGGCGAGCAGCGTCTTGCCGGTGCCGGGCGAACCGACCAGCAGCGCGCCCTTGGGAATCTTGCCGCCCAGCCGCGCGAACTTGCTCGGGTCTTTCAGGAACTCGACGATTTCCTGCAGTTCCTCGCGCGCCTCGTCGATGCCGGCGACGTCATCGAACGTCACCTTGCCATGCTTTTCGGTCAGCAGCTTGGCCTTGGACTTGCCAAAACCCATCGCGCCGCCCGCGCCGCCGCCCTTCTGCATCTGGCGCAGCACGAAGAAAGCAATGCCCAGGATCAGCAGGAACGGCAGCGACTGGTAGATCAGGATCATCCAGAAGCTCGGCTGCTCCTCGGTCTGGCCGGAATATTTGACGTTGTAATCGTCCAGCAGGCCGGTGAGGCCCGGATCGTTGACCGGCACGGTGTTGAACCGCTGGCCGCTGGAGAGCGTGCCGCTGATCTTGTCCGGCGCGATGGCGACGTCCTTGACCTGCCCTTCCTGCACCTTGGAGCGGAACTCGGAATAAGCAATGCCCGTCCCCGCTGTCGACGCCGTGCGGCTGTCGAACATGGAAACGAAGAGCAGCAGGGCGATAATGACACCCGCCCAGATCATCGCGCTCTTTATCCAGGGATTACCCTGGGGGTCCTTTTCGTCGTTCATCATCACTCTCTTTCACCGGGCAAGATAGGATGCCGCGGCAAAATCACAAGTTGGGCGTCAGAAGCGTGCCGCCCTTCAGCCGCCGGCGAATTGCGACAGGGCAATATAAGCCAGAATCACGGCGACGCCGGCTGACAGACCGCACAGCAGATAACCGGTATAGAGAAGCACCGGCGGGTGCGGACGCGCCAATTTCCGATTACGTTGCGCTGCCGAAAGAATGATGCTGGCGAGCACACCATAGGTCAGCGCTGCAAATTCAAACATATCTCACTTTCTACGCTCAAAGGGCAGCGGCCCCTTATCATGAAGGCTATTAAGGAAGCGTCATTGCGCCGCAACAATTCGACGGGCCGTTGCGGAGGCGCGTCGGCCCGTGGAACCATTGCGTAACGACATTTTCACCGGCGCGGTGGCGCCGGCTTCACGGTCCAGCGATCCCCTCCGGTCAGCAGAGTTTTGCCCATGCTGACCTTCCGTCCCTCCTGGGCAGCGGAGAGCGCGCGGTCCACCGTTTCACCCCGCGGCCGCGCTGCCGGATCGATTCGGCCGAGCATGCGGATCAGCAGGCGTCGCAGCACTTCACGCGGCAGGTCGGTGCGATCGAGCACATAGGCTTCCCCATCCTGCCGGACATGCTGCGCGTCCAGGGAATCGACCATCCAGTCCAGCGCCTCCTCCACATCCGCCAGCGCGGCGGCGGAGCGGCCTGCGGCCTGCGGGTCGAGCCAATCGACATGGCGGAGATGCTGGCGAATCGCGGCCCTATCGAACCGCGGATCGCTATTGGACGGGTCATCCACATAGGGCAGCAAGCGCGCCTTGGCATAGGCGAGCAGTTGCGCGCGCCGCCGGCCGAGCAACGGGCGCAGCACATGGCCCTGGCGCGCCCGGATGCCCGCCAGCCCATTCACCCCCGCCCCGCGATTGAGCCGCATCAGCATGGTTTCCAGCTGGTCGTCGGCATGATGCGCGGTGCATATCCAGTCGATCTGCCGCTCGGCACGCCAGTCGGCGAGCAGCGCATAACGCTGCGCCCGCGCCCAATGCTGGACATTGCCCGCCACCGGCTCGCGCGGATACAGGATGGCATGAGGAATGCCCTGACTGCGGCACCAGCGCGCGACCATTTCGGCCTCGGCGGCGGAAGCGGCACGCAGACCATGATCGACCGTCGCTGCCTCAACCCGCCCCGGGAAAGCCCGAACGGCAAGGTCCAACAGCGCCATGCTGTCGGGCCCGCCGGACACCGCCACGCCGAACCGCGCCTCACCGCCCTCGCCTGCCAATAGCCTGACCGACTCGACCAGAGCGGCCGTCAGCTCTGCCGCCACCGGATCAGGCGCAGCCATGCGGCCTTAGCTGCATTTGGCCTTGGCGCGCCCCTTGTCCATCTGGCCGCGCAGGGTGGCCGAAAGGGTGGCGCCATAGACCTGCTCCAATTCCGCATAGACCTTGCACGCATCGGCCGGCTTCTTGAGCTGGATAAGCGCCTCGCCCAGCCATGTCAGGCTGTCCGCCGCACGATCGCCGCGCGGGCGCTTCTGATAATTTTCATAGAAAGCCACCGACGCGAGCGCCGGCTTGCCGTCGTCCAGATAGGCGCGGCCCAGCAGGTTGGCGGCGCGGCTGGCGACCGACGCAGTACCATATTTGTCCACCGTCGCCTTCAGCTGCGCCTGTGCTTCGGGATAGAATTTGGCACCCCACAGGCGATAGCCGTAATTAAAAGCATCGCCAGGCGCATCGCCGGTCGAGGGACGCTCGATCGCCGCGACGGCGAGCTTGCGCGCCTCGCTCGCCGCGCCATTGCTGCCGGGTGTCGGCCGGGGCGCAGGGGATGCCGCACTGCCGCCGCTGGGCACGGCGGGGGTAACTGGCGGCGGGGCGACGACCTCGCGCGCTTGCGCCTCAGCCTTATATTTGTTGAAGGCCTCTTCCAGCTGGCGAAGCTTGAAGCTGTTTTCCTCGACCTGGCCGGTCATGGAAGCCAACTGCGATTCCAGCGCAGCGACCCGCGCGGTCAGGTCCGCGATCGGCGCCGAAGAAGGCGTGCCCGGCGCGACGGTGGGCGCTGCGGGACGGGTGATTTCGGCTTCCAGCGGCGTGCCGGCAGGGAAGACCTTCCGCTGCACGGCGCGCATTTCCTTTTCCAGCCGATCCACCCGGACATCGATCGCCACATTCTGGGCGGCGGCTGGCGACACAGGCACAAGCAGAGGCGACGCCCCCAACAGCAGGGCGGTTGTCGCAAACAAAAGGTGACGCATCATGTTCCCCGACTAGAGCATTCCCGCTTGGAAAATGCGGCAAAGAAAAACCCCATCCCGGCCTTAACCATAAGGCGATTATCGCGGCCGTAAAGCGCGACTTCGCACCCGGCCCTCAGTCGGCGACAGGTGGCGCCGCCGCCGCAGGGGCGGCAGACGACAAGGGGGGCGCAGGCGCCTGCGTGTCGGGGACTGCCCCCGCCGAAGCCGGCTGCGGCGCCGATGGCGAAGCACCGGGCGCTGCCGGGACACCCCGCGCCAGCAACGCTGCAGCCGAAACCGGCACGTCGGAAATGGTGCGGTCGGGCGCTCCAAGCGGCGCTATCGGCTTGCCGTTGACGGTGACCGTCAGCGCCTGCGGCCGGCCGGTCAATATCATCGGATTGCGGGCATTAACGGGCAGGGTGAAGCTCTCGCCCTTCTTCATCAGCCCGTCCTTCAGCCGCTCGCCCGCCTCGTCATAGATGCGCAGCCAGACGTCATCATTAGCGGTGAACAGCACGGTCTGCACGGCGGGCGCAGCAGGGCGCGCGCCCGCGGCGGGCTTTGTAGCGGCGGCGGCGGCGGGCTTGGCTTCCTGCGCGGCGATCTCCTCCCCCGTGGGCGGGGTCAGCAGTTGCGTGCGCCAGACCATGAAACCAGCCACCAGGATGATGACGATGGCCGCGGCGGTCCAGGCCAGAACGCGCGAGGGCACGCGCGCCGGATCGGCGGGTTCGAACGCTTCGTAGCGATTGGCCCCCAGCTGCGAATTATGCACGGCGTGGCGGACATCGGCAGCGATCGCCACTTCGTCCAGATCGACCGCGCGGGCATAGGCGCGAGCGAAACCCACGGCATAGGGAATGCCGGGCAGCGCGGAATAATCGTCACGCTCGATCGCTTCAAGCTGGCGCTGGGCGATGCGGGTGCGGGTGGCGACATCCTGCATCGAAAGCCCCTGCGCCTCGCGTGCGGCGCGCAGCTTCGCCCCGGGGGTGCCGGGCTGCGTTTCCGGCGCTTCCACGCCGGGTTCCAGTTCAGGTTCTTCTGCCATGCTGCTCCGCGACCTTTGATGCCGGCCTTGTCTCATTGCGGGACGGGGATTGTCAACGTCGCGCGGGCGGCGATGCCTTTGTCATAGGGCTTAATTCAGCTCAATGTCGCGCTCGACGGCCCAGTCCATCAGCGCGCCGCGAATGTCGACGACGCCATCGTCCAAAAGCGTGCGCATCAACTGCTGCAGTTCGGCGGCATCGATCGCGCGGATCATCGCCTTGACCGGGCCGACCGAAGCGGGGGTGATGGACAGGCGGCGCACGCCCAGGCCAATGAGCGCCATCGCCTCCAGCGTCCGTCCGCCCATTTCGCCGCAGACACCGACGGGCACCTGATAGGTTTCGCAGGTTCGCACCACCCGGTCGAGGAAGCGCAATATGGCGATGCTGAGCCAGTCATAGCGTTCGGCCAGCTTGGGATGCGCGCGGTCCGCGGCGAACAGGAATTGCGTCAGGTCGTTGGTGCCGATCGACAGAAAATCGACGCGCGGCAACAGCAGATCCAGCACCTCGGCCAGCGCGGGCACCTCCAGCATCGCGCCGTAGCGGATCGCGACCGGCAATTTCTTCTTCTGCGACACCAGCCATTCGCGCTGGTGTTCGACCAGAGCGCGTGCCTCTTCATATTCCCAGGGTTCCGACACCATCGGGAACATGACGTTGAGAACCTTGCCCGCCGCCGCTTCCAGCAGCGCACGGGCCTGCGCCTTCATCAGCCCGTCGCGGTCCAGCGCCAGGCGCAGCGCGCGCCAGCCCATCGCCGGATTATCCTCCAGTTCCTCATCGTCATCGCGCTGCATATAGGGCAGCGCCTTGTCGCCGCCGATGTCGACGGTGCGAAAGATGACAGGGCGGTCGCCCGCGGCATCGAGCACATCCTTGTAGAGCCGCTGCTGCTTTTCCCGCTGCGGCAAGGTGGCCGACACGAGGAACTGGAACTCCGTGCGGAACAGGCCGATGCCGTCGGCGCCGACCATGTCAAGCGCCTGCGCATCTTCGCGCAGGCCGGCGTTGACCATCAGCTCTATCCGCTGCCCGTCCGTTGTAACCGACGGCAGGTCGCGCATCGCGGCAAATTCGGCGCGGCGCTTCTGCGTCACATGCAGCTTGTTCTCGAACGCCTCGTCCATGTCGGGCGTCGGGCGGATCAACAGATTGTTCGCGCCAACATCTATCAGGATCAGATCGCCTTCATTCACCTGATGGCGAATGTCGCGCACGCGGCCCAGCACGGGCACGCCCATGGCGCGCGCAACGATGGTGACATGCGCGGTCAGCGATCCTTCCTCCAGGATCACGCCTTTCAGCCGCCGGCGATCATATTCCAGCAATTCCGCCGGCCCCAGATTGCGCGCGATCAGGATCGCGTCCTGCCGCAATCCAAGCTGCGCCGCCGTGCCCAGCTGCCCCGACACGATCCGCAGCAGCCGGTTCGCCAGATCTTCCAGATCATGCATCCGGTCCTGCAGCAGCGGATCGTCGATCTGCCGCATGCGCATGCGGGTGCGCTGCTGCACCCGCTCGATCGCCGCCTCGGCGGTAAGGCCGCTGTCGATCGCCTCATTGATGCGCCGCGCCCAACCCTCGTCATAGGCGAACATCTTGTAGGTTTCGAGCACCTCCTGATGCTCACCCTCGGTGCCGAACTCGGCCGTGCCGGTCATCCGGTCGATCTGCTCGCGCATCTTGGTGAAGGCAGAAATGACGCGCTGCCGCTCGGCCTCGGTATCTTCGGCGACGGTATGTTCGATATGGACGCGCGGCTGGTGGAAGACGGCGTGCCCGCGCGCCATGCCCATCACCAACTGCAGACCGTTGAGCGCGATCGTGCCGGTGTCCTGCACCCGCGAATCCGCCGGGCCATCGTCGGCCAGTTCGGCATGGGCGATCAGCTCGGCCAGCACCATAGCCACGGTCTGCAACGCCTCGATCTCCACTTCCTCATAACGGCGCGGTTCGACATGCTGGACGCAGAGCACGCCGATCGCCCGCTCGCGCCGGACGATCGGCACGCCGGCGAAGCTGTGGAACAGCTCCTCGCCGGTTTCCGGGCGATAGCTATAATCGGGATGCGACGCCGCCTCGTCCAGGTTGAGCGTCTCCACATTGGTGGCGATCAGGCCGACAAGCCCCTCCCCCATAGCCATGCGGGTGACGTGCACCGCTTCCTGCTTCAGGCCACGGGTTGCAAACAGTTCCAGCACCCCCTCGCGCACCAGATAGATGGAGCAGACCTCGCTGGAGAGTATCTCGCCGATGATCTCCACCACCTTGTTCAGCTTCGCCTGCGCGCTGGTACGGGCGGCCATCACTTCCTGAAGGCGGACAAGGATCTGGCGGGCGGCGGCGGCGGGCGTGCTGGGCATGGAGTAGCGCTAACAGATCGCAGCGCTGATTTCCAAGGGGTGTCACGACCGATCCGGGCCAAGACCCAAGAAAAATACCAAAAAGCGCGAAGGCTTATTGCGGAAATGAAGCGCCACTTCGTTTCGCCCATCAGGAACACCTGCGGTTGGAACAACAAGGGGACAGACGACATGACCATGATGTTGGAAAAGCATGCCCGTGAAGACCTGCTGGAACGGGGCTATTCGCGCCGCATGATCGGCAAAGTTTCCGCGCTGATGGCCTCCGGCGCCGCCGCCAACTCCATGCTGATCCAGCCCGTCTTCGCGCAGCAGCAGGCCGCGCGCGGGATCAAGGGCGCGGTCCGCATCGGCTCCAACGAATGCTGGACCGGTCCATTCGAGCCGGGCGTGCAGGCCGCCGCCAGGGCCGCCGCGCTCGGCAACTGGTATGACCCGGACAATTACAAGGGCGACCTGATCGCCACCGTCGCCAGGGTAGAGGGCATTCCGGAATCGCACGTCATGCTGTGGCCCGGTTCGGGCGGCCCGCTGGTCAGCACGGTCGCGGCCTATTGCTCGCCGACCAAGGGGCTGGTGAGCGCCGATCCGACCTTCGAATCCGCCTGGCGTACCGCCGATTATGTCGGCGCCCCCATCGCCAAGGCGCCCCAGGCCATCGGCAAGGGCCATGACGTGAAGGCGATGCTGGCCGCCAATCCCAATGCCGGCCTCTATTATATCTGCACGCCCAACAACCCCACCGGCACCATCACCCCGCTGGCCGACATCGAATGGCTGCTCGCCAACAAGCCCAAGGATTCGATCCTGCTGGTCGACGAAGCCTATATCCACTTCTCGCAAGCGCCGAGCGCGGCGAAGTTGGTAGCGGGCCGCAAGGACCTGATCGTCATGCGGACCTTCTCGAAACTGTTCGGCATGGCGGGGGTGCGCTTGGGGCTGACCTTCGCGGACCCCGAAGTGCAGAAGCGCATCGGCCTGTTCGGCCCGACCGCCGGCGGCCTGTCGATCACGGCCATGGCCTGCGGCAATGCGGTCTATCCCGAAGCCGGCCTCATCAAGGCCCGCCGCGACGAGATGATCGCCAACCGCGAGGAAACCATCGCCTGGCTCACCAGGAAGGGCATTGCCGTCCAGCCCGGCAGCCAGGCGAACATGTTCATGATGGATTGGAAGAAGCCCGCCAAGGAGATGCAGGCCGCGTTGCTCGCCACGCCGGAAAAGGTGCAGATCGGCCGCGCCTGGGCGATCTGGCCCACCGTTTCGCGCGTCACCGTCGGTTCGGCCGACGACATGGCCAAGTTCCGCTCCGCCGTGGAGAAAGTCACCAAGGCGTAAGGTGATCGATCAAGGCTGCATCCTGTTCCTGCGAAGGCCGGAACCCAGTCCCGCCGTCAGAACCGGACTCCTGCCTTCGCAGGAGTGCGTAGCTTGAAAGGGCGCCCGATCATTCCGGACGCCCTTTTTCTTGCGAACCGGTCCCTATATTCACTACAGGGTCGCCCCCGCCGCCCTAACCGTCATCCCCGCCTCGCGGGAATGACGGGGTTCAAGCACTCGCCGCAGACGTCTCGCACAGCGCCTTGAACTGCTCGGCCATCTGGTCCCAGCCCGGATGGAAACCCATTTCCTTATGCTTCTCCAGCGTCTCGGCATCCCAATGCCGCGCGGTCGCCGTAAAGCGCGTGCCCTCGCCCTCTTCGGCAAAGCTCCAGATCGCCGTCATGAAGGGCGTCTGCGGTATCCAGCCGGAAGCATAGGCATCGGTCGTCACCACCTTCTCCATCGGCACGACTTCCAGAAAGATGCCCTCCATGGGCCCGGTATCCTCGCCATCGGGACCGAACATGCGCACCGCGCTACGCCCGCCGGGCCGCATATCCTCCTCGATCACCTCGGCCCGCCACGGCTTGGGGCAGAACCATTCCTCCTTGAGGTCGGTCCACACCTTCCACACAATCTCCCGCGGCGCCGCGATATGGCAGGTCACGGAAAGCTCAAAGTCAGCCGCGCTCATGCCGCCTCTCCCTCGAAAGCCGCCTTCATCCGGGCCGCGTCCAGCTTCCGCATGGTCATCATCACCGCCATCATCCGCTGAATGCCCGGCCCGTTGCCGGTCTTGTAGAGGTCCATGATCTCCTGCGGCACGATCTGCCAGGACAGCCCATATTTGTCCTTCACCCACCCGCACGGCCCTGGCGCGCCGCCGTCGGCGGTCAGCACATCGAAATAATGATCGACCTCCGCCTGATCCTTGCAGGACACCGACAGCGAAATCGCCTCGGTAAAGCCGAATTCCGGCCCGCCATTCAGCGCCTGATAGCTGTCCCCGAACAGGGTGAACTCCACCAGCAGCACCTCGCCGCCCTTGAACGGACTGGGTGAGGGTTGCCCCTCCGGATAGCGGCTGACGAAATCCACCGATCCGCCAAAGACCGAGGCATAGAAACGCGCAGCTTCCTCGGCCTGCCCGTTGAACCACAGGCAGGGTGAAATCTTCGACATGGTTCCTCTCCTTATCCTTGGGCGTTGTGCATGCCGACCAGAGCAAACATCGCGCCCTGCGGATCGGTCGCCTGGATGATCCAGGCGCCGCCCGGCACTTCCATCGGCCCGTTCAGCACCGTGCCCCCGCCCGCTTTCACCTTTTCCGTCGCGGCATCGATATCCGGCACGACAAAGTAAAAGAGCCAGAGCGGCATCGGCATTTCCTTGGGCAACGCCATGATGCCGCCTGCCATGCTGTTGAAATCAGTCGCGCCGCTTTGCGAGAAAAGCTGGTAGCTGCCCATTTCGCCCATATCCATGGCCTCGCCCTTTCCCCATCCGAACTGGGACGTGTAGAAGGCCAAATCAGCATCGAAATTGCCGCTGTACAGCTCATGCCAGCCGATATGCCCGTTCGCCATGGGCGGGGCGGGCTCCATCCCTTCGGGACTCGATCCCTTGAGCAGCATGAAGATCGCGCCGCCCGGATCGCCCATCACCGCAAAGCGCCCCACGCCCGGAATATCCTCCGGCGCGCGCTTCACGGCTCCGCCCGCCGCGGTCAGCCGCTTCACATCGGCATCGACGTCCGCCGATCCGATATAGCCGCCCCACCAGGGCCGCATGCCATGATCCTTGAGTTCCGCCGGAATCGCCATCACCCCGCCCAACGGCCCATGGCTGCCCGACACGACATGATAGACGTCGCCTTGCAGGTCGCCGCCGAAGGGCGCGCTGGTCCAGCCGACCACATCGCCATAAAAAGTGAGCGCCCCTTCGGGATCGCTGGTCATCAGTTCATACCAGAAGAATTTGCCGGTGAGATCGGTCATGATCTGTCTCCCTCACGCTTTCTCGTCGAGCAGCACCTCAAAGCCGCCATAGATCAGCCGCGCGCCGGAAAAGGGCATGTCCTCCCCCTCCTTGGGCTGCATCCGGGGGTCCGCCATCACCTTCTCCGCGCCCGCGTCGCGGGTTTCCTTGTCGGGCCATTCGACCCAGGAAAAGACGACATCCTCATCCTCTTCGGCGATGACGGCGGTGCGGAAGTCGTTGACCTTGCCGGGCTTGATATCATTCGCCCAGCATTCGACGACCCTGAGCGCGCCATGTTCGATGAAGATCGGCGCGGCATAGGCCGCCACATCCTTATATTTCGCCTTGTTGCCCTTGGGCACCGGGATCACGAAACCGTCCATATAGGCCATCGCTTCTCTCCTCATGACAGGGTTCTAATCTGACGCAGCGCGCTCTATTTTTTTGTTATCGCATCGTTTTTTGCGCAAAACCGGTTCCCACTTTTGCGCACGATGCTCTAGTCAGGCAGTCGCCTCCTTGTTGGCCGCCAGGGCCGCCTCCACGTCCATCCAACTGACTTCCCAGATATGGCCGTCCAGATCGGCAAAGCTGCGGCCATACATGAAACCATAATCCTGTTGCGGGTTGGGTTCGGCCCCGCCGGCGGCCAGCGCCTTTTTCACCGTCGCATCGACATCCGCGCGGCTCGCTTCGCTCAACGCGAGGAGCACCTGCGCGGTTTCATGCGCATCGGGGATCTTGCGCGGCGTAAAACCGCTAAACCGTTCATGGGTCAGCAGCATGACATGAATGGCTTCGGAAAAGCTGAGCATCTGCGCGCTGTCGTCGGCGAAATCATTGTTCCTGACCGCGCCCACCGCCTCGTAGAAGGCGATCGAGGCAGACAGATCCTTAACCGGCAAATTGACGAAAATCATCTTGGGAGTGGAGGCATTCGACATCGCACATCTCCTCGGGTTTTTTTGGGGTCCGGCGCCGCATGTGCGACTCACCGACTTGAACTTTATGCACCCGCAAATTATCTTCTACAACTATTCAGTTACAAAATATAACCAGGTGCAGATCATGAAGAAACGAGCGTATCAGGACGGCTGCGCGGTGGCCCATGCGCTGGACCTGATCGGTGATCGCTGGGCGATGCCGATCATGCGGGAATTGATGCTCGGTCCCAAGCGCTTCACCGACCTGCGCGCCAGCCTGCCCGGAATCAGCGCCAATGTGCTCACGCAAAGGCTGGAGGAGCTTGAGGCGGCCAGCGTCCTCATCCGTCGTCGCCTGCCCCCGCCCGCCGCCAGCCAGATTTACGAGCTGACCGACTGGGGCCGCGAGTCGGAAATATTGTTCCAGGTATTGGGCCGCTGGGCCTGCCGCTCGCCGACGATGGAGCCGGGCATGCCGATGAGCAGTGTGTCGGTGATCCTGTCGATGCGCACGATGATCGACCGCAGCCGCATCGGCGACATGAATGCCACCATCGGCCTGCGCTTCGGGGAGGAGGCGTTCCGCCTGGTGCTCAAGGACGGCGACTTCAGCGCGGATCGCGGCGAAGCGGCGGAGGCGGACGTGATCATTTCCGGCGACCAGAATGCGCTGGCTGCCGTCATCTATGGCGGCGTGCCGTTCGAGGATGTCGCGGGCGCGCTTGCTGTGGAAGGCGATCGGGCCCTGGCAGAGCGTTTCGTGCGCCTATTCCCGCTGCCCCCCAAGGCGCCCGCGACTTACGTCGCCTCCTGATCTCCCGCGCTCCTGCGAAAGCAGGAACACCGACCTTTATCCCGCCGGCTTGGTCAGCGGAAATGTCGGAACGATCACCCTGGGCGAAGGCTCTGTGGCAGGGACTGCCGGCCGCGTCACCGGGAAGGTCGGCACGAGCACGCGCGGTTGCGGCGCGGGCGCCATGGACGAGGGCGGCGTACCCATTACAGGCGGCACGTAGCCCGCCGTCACCTCCCTGGGCGGCAAAGGCGGCGGCGGCAGCGGCGTGGGCGACACCACCACCGTCACCGTACCGCCAAAGCGGGACTGCCACTCGGCCAGGCGGCGCAGATAATCGGCATAGGCCTCGTAAAATTCCTGGAACGGCTTTTCGAGCGCGGTCAGCGCCTCGGGCGCGTAGGCCAGCAGTTGGCCTGACGGCATGGTCAGGATCTTCGCGCCGACCTCTATCGCCACCGGGCAGAAACTTTTCGTGACCGGCGGCAGCGCGAAGAAATTATAGACGACGGTATTCAGCAACTCGCGCGCCGGCAGCCCGCTGCTGCCATAGGCCGCCGCATAGTTGCGGTCGACCGCGGCATTGGCTTCGCGCAGCACATCCTTATGCACATGCAATATCTGATTATACTGCACCCGCGCCGGCTCATTGACGCCATGGCAGGAAAGCGCCGCGACGTTCAACGCCATGCGCACATGCCAGAGCGCCGTATTGGCCGTAACCCCGCGATTGGGCGTCAGATATTGGCCGCTCGTGTCGACTTCTGGGATGCTCATCCCCTCGACCGCCCCCATGGGCGGCAGGGGCTTTATGGTGCTGACCACCGGCGGCGGCGGCGTGGGCGGCGGCTTGACCGGAGCGGAGCAGCCCGCGACAAGCGCAAGAGCCGCGGCGGAAGATAATGCGCAGTAACGGCGAACAGCGGCACGCGGCGGCACGCTTGATCCTTCTTCAAGATGATGCGTCCGACAAACTCATGGCAAAGCCATGCGTTCCTGGCGACGGGCACGCCGCTCGGTTCATCCAGAGAGGGCTTCGGCTCGTCTTGTTCAGATCGCGCGCCCCTGCAAAAAGGCAGGAGCGCAATGGAAGCAGCCCGTCAGCCGTGCCGCCGCTCCAGCGCCTCGGCAGCCTCGGCCATCAGCTGGGCGATGATCTCGGCCACCGGCTCTTCCTTCGTCACCATGCCGACCGACTGGCCGGCCATCAGCGACCCGCCCTCGACATCGCCGTCTATCACCGCGCGACGCAGGGCGCCGGCCCAATAATGTTCGATCTGCAGCTGCGCCTCGGCCATGTCGACCGATCCGCTGTCGAGCAGATTGGCAACTTCGCGCTGCTTGGCCGTAAAGGCTTCGGTGCCGTTATTTTTGAGCGCGCGCACCGGAATGACCGGCAGGCGCGGATCGATCTGTACGCTGGCGATGGCGTCGCGCGCCGAGGCACGGAAAAAGGCCTTCTTGAAATTGGGATGCGCGATGCTCTCCGCCGCGCAGGCGAAACGGGTGCCGAGTTGCACGCCCGCCGCGCCCATCTCCAGATAGCCCGCGATCAGCTCGCCACGCCCGATCCCGCCAGCGACGAACACCGGAAGCTGCGACGCCATTTCGGGCAGGATTTCCTGCGCCAGCACGCTGGTCGAGACAGGGCCGATATGGCCGCCCGCCTCCATCCCCTCGATCACCAGCGCGTCCACGCCAGACCGCGCCAGCTTCTTCGCCAGGCTGAGCGCGGGAGCGAAGCAGATCAGCTTCGCGCCTTTTGCCTTGATCGCCTCGATGCTGCCCTTGGGCGGCAGGCCGCCGGCCAGCACGACATGGCCGATATTGTGCTTGGCGCAGACATCGATCAGCTCGAACAGCTGCGGGTGCATGGTGATGAGGTTGACGCCGAACGCCTTGGAGGTCAGCGCCTTGGTGCCCACGATCTCCTTGTCGAGCAACTCGGGCGTCATCGCCCCGCAGGCAATCACGCCGAAGCCGCCGGCATTGGAGATGGCCGCCACCAGGTTCCGCTCCGAAACCCAGCTCATGGCCCCACACAGGATCGCGACGTCGCAGCCCAGAAATTCGGTGCCGCGAGCCATCAGGGAAGCGAGTTTGGCGTTCGTCATGTTCATTCCCTAGAATCACAAAGCCCCTCCCTTTCAAGGGAGGGGTTGGGGTGGGTCGGCGCGCCAGCGCCGTTCCCGACTATCCGGTCAGGGCAGAAGCTCGCTTCCGCTCGCCCCACCCCTAACCCTTCAAACGAGTCACGTGCCTCGTTTGAACGCTTGCGGGAGGGGAACTGTCGTTGTCAAGCGACCGGCGCGTCCAGCCCGTAAGCCGTATGCAGCACGCGCACCGCCAGTTCGGTCTCGTCCTCGTCGATCAGCACGCTGACCTTGATCTCGCTGGTCGAGATGGCGAGGATGTTGATCCCGCGATCGGCCAGCGACTGGAACATGGTGGAGGCAACGCCCGCATGGCTCTTCATGCCGACGCCGACCACCGAAACCTTCGCCACCTTCGTATCCGGGATCACGCGGTTGAAGCCGATCGTTTCCTTCTGGCTTTCCAGCACGTCCAGCGCGCGGGCCAGATCAGCGCCCGGCACGGTGAAGGTCACGTCCGTCTCGCCCTTGTCGCGGCCGACATTCTGGATGATCATGTCGACGTTGATCGCCGCATCCGCCAGCGGCCCGAAGATGTGCGCCACGGCGCCCGGACGATCCGGCACGCGGGTCAGGGTGATCTTCGCCTCATTCTTGTCATGGGCGATGCCGGTGATGAGCTGACGTTCCATCTTGTCTTCCTTGAGCTTGGCTTCCAGTTCCTCTTCGCTGACGATCAGCGTGCCGGGGAGGTCGTCCTGGGTGGGATCATCGAAGGAGGAAAGCACCTGCACCACCACGCCTTCCTTCATGGCGAGGCCGACCGAGCGGGTCTGGAGCACCTTGGCGCCGACCGAGGCCAGTTCCAGCATTTCCTCATAGGTGACGAGGTCGAGCTTGCGCGCCCGCGCCACGATGCGCGGATCGGTGGTGTAGACGCCGTCGACGTCGGTATAGATGTCGCAGCGGTCCGCCTTGAGCGCCGCCGCCACCGCCACCGCCGAGGTATCCGAGCCACCCCGGCCCAGCGTGGAGATGCGGCCATCCTCCATCATGCCCTGGAAGCCGGGAATCACCGCCACGGTGCCCAACCGCATCGAGGAGAGCAGGTCGATCGTGTCGATCTCGCCGATGCGCGCCTTGGAGTGAGCTTCGTTGGTGCGGATGGGAAGCTGCCAGCCGAGCCAGCTGCGCGCGTCCACGCCCATGGCCTTGAGCGTCATGGCCAGCAGCCCGCTCGTCACCTGCTCACCCGAAGCGACCACCACGTCATATTCCGCCGGATCGTAGAGCGGCGAGGCTTCCTTGCAGAAGCCCACCAGCCGGTCCGTTTCGCCCGCCATGGCGGACACGACGACGGCGACTTCATGGCCCTGTTCGACGACATGCTTGACTCGCGCGGCCACGTTGCGAATTCGTTCCATCCCCGCCATGGAGGTGCCGCCGAATTTCATCACGATGCGCGCCATTTGCCTGTCGAACCCGCCTGCTGAAAGGATAAGAAAATCTGCCCCAAGGGAGCAAAAACGGCGCCGCTATAGCAGCAGCGGCGGATATGGCAACCTTCGGGGAACTCCACCGCCTTCCACCCATTCCTTTCCCTTGGAGAACGAAATGGAGGATGGCATGGACGGAAGCTTATGGGCGCTGCATCGCCAACTCGATGCCCAGGATACATATCTCGACGGCGGAGTTCCCCCGCCGCGCACCAAATAATGGTCGTGGCGCAGGCCCGCCGACCTTGGTAGCTAGGACGCATGGCGAACATCAATTCCAGCACGATCGACCCCCGCGAAGCCACGCATTTCGGCGCCATGGCCGCCGACTGGTGGGATCCCGACGGCAGCAGCGCGATGCTGCACAGGCTCAACCCGGTGCGGCTGCGCTATATTCGGGATGCGATCGACTGGCATTGGCATGGCGATGAGCAGGGGTTCCGGCCGCTGACGGGCAAGCGCGCACTGGATGTCGGCTGCGGCGCGGGGCTGCTGGCTGAGCCGCTGGCGCGCATGGGGGCAGCCGTGACGGCGCTCGACGCTGCCGACGAGAATATCGCCGTGGCGCGCCGCCATGCGGAAGGCCAGGGCCTCTCCATCGACTATCGCGCAACGCCCGTCGAGCAGATGGCGGAGAGCGGCTTCGATCTCGTCACCTCCATGGAAGTAGTGGAACATGTCGCCTCGCCCGCCGTCTTTGTGCAGGCCCTCGCGCAGAAGCTTGCGCAGGACGGGCTGCTGATCATGTCGACGCCGAACCGCACGCCCCTTTCCCGCCTCGCCATGATCACGATCGGCGAAGGCATAGGCGGCATCCCCAAGGGCACGCATGACTGGGACAAATTCCTGACACCCGAGGAACTGACCAAGCTGCTGGTCGATGCCGGGCTCGAAGTGACGGACGTCACCGGCCTGTCCTTCGATCCGCGCAAGGGCTTCACCCTCTCGTCGAACAAGGCGATCAACTATCTGCTGACCGCCCGCCACCG
>DATFDS010000128.1:0-3694 GCA_035251955.1 Sphingobium sp.
GGTATGGATGACCAGCCCCGGCTTGTGCTTGGCGGGATCGATATCCCACAGCTCCTTCATGCCGATGCCGTAGACCTGCGGTTCGGCGTCCTTGTCCAGTTCGAACTGGCGCTTCAAGATCTTGGTCAGGTGGCCGCGCGCGCCTTCGGCAAAGAAGGTATATTTGGCGTGCAGCTCCAGGCCCGGCTGATAGTCGGGCTTGCGATTGCCTTCGCGGTCGATGCCCATGTCGCCGGTGGCGACACCCTTCACCGAGCCATCCTCGTTGTAGAGTATCTCGGCGGCGGCGAAGCCTGGGAAGATTTCGACGCCCAGTCCTTCCGCTTGTTCGGCCAGCCAGCGGCACAGATTGCCAAGCGAACCGGTAAAGGTGCCTTTATTGTGCATCCAGGTCGGCGTCGCGATGTGCGGCATGGAAAATTTGCCGCGCTTGGTCAGGAACCAGTGCTGGTTGTCCTTTACCGGCACCTCGGCCAGCGAACAGCCCATATCGCGCCAGTCGGGCAGCAACTCGTCGAGCGCCTTGGGGTCGATCACCGCGCCCGACAGGATGTGGGCGCCGATTTCAGAGCCCTTCTCCAGCACGCACACCGCCAACTCCCGGCCGGCATCGTTCGCCAGCTGCTTCAGCCGGATGGCGGCAGACAGCCCCGCCGGTCCCCCGCCGACGATGACGATGTCATAGGGCATCGATTCCCGTTCGCTCATATTCCCTCCATGAAGGCGTCAGACTGGTTTCCCTCTCCCGTCCGGTCGCCGTATTACGCAAACATTCTGACAAATCCGGCGATGAAGATTCTTGACCACGGCGTCAACCTCTGGCCCTAGAAGATCGATGCGGGGATTATTGCAGGCAGACATGGCGGCCGCCGCCAGCACCTATCTGGCGTGGTGGGAACAGGCAGGCGTCGATTGCGCCATCGGTGACGCGCCGGTGAACTGGCTCCGGCCGGCGGCAGCGGCGTCCGCGCCGGTGCCTGACATCGCCCCTGCCCCCCGCGCGAAACCCGCCACGCTTGCGGAGTTTCGCGCATGGCTGATGGCCGATGACGCGCAGCCGGAGCGACGTTGGCCCGGCGCGCCGATCCTGCCGCAGGGGCAGGAAGGCGCATCGCTGATGATCGTCACCGACATGCCCGATCCGGCTGACATGCATGCTGGAAGCCTGCTGTCCGACCGCGCGGGGCAGCTGTTCGACTCCATGCTGCGGGCGATCGGCATGGTCCGGCAAGAGGTCTATATCACATCGCTGTTTCTTTCCCGTCCGCCGGGCGGAATGGTGGAGGCGGGCGACCTGTCGCAAGCGGCCGAGCGGATGCGCACCCATGTTGCGCTGGCGGCACCCGACCGGTTGCTGCTTTTGGGCGACCGGACGATTCGCACCTTATTTTCCGTCCAAGACAAGGGCGGCATGGATCATTTACAATTTTTTAACCATGATGGCGGCACTGTGCGTGCCTACGCCACCTTCCATCCGCGGCTGCTGCTGGGGCAGCCTGTGGCGAAGGCGGAATGTTGGCGCATTTTGCAGGGCCTGATTGAGGAGCAAGATTCGTGATTCGCGTCCTGACCCGTTCCTCCTGTCTGGCTCTGGCCGCCATGAGCGCAGCTGTCGCCCTGCCCGCACGTGCGGACACGGCCGCCGCGCTCCCGGCTCCTGCAATTGCCAATATGCGCCTGCCGCTACAAGTGAGCGACGGCGAGAAGGCGCGCTACAGCGCCATCTTCGCGGCGCTGAGGGACCAGAAATGGGCCGATGCCAAGGCCTTGATCCTTGCCCTAGACCCACAGGATGCCGTCCGGCCGATCGCGCTGTCGGAACTCTATGTCGCCAAGGATTCACCAAGGGTCGAACTGTTCGACCTGCTCGACCTCATCGACAAGGCAAGCTGGCTGCCCAATGCCGATCAGCTTTCCCGGCTGGCGCAGAAGCGCGGCGCCACGATCCTGCCGACCCTGCCGCAGATCCAGAAGATGGTCTGGCTGGGCAGCGCGCCCCGGCGCGAATATGTCTCGACGGTGAAGACCGACCTTCTGGCCCAGGCTCTTGTCGGGCAGATGCAGACCTTCATCAAGAATGACGATCCCGCCGGCGCCGAGATGCTTTTGTCGAGCGGGGAGACAGGCCTGACGCCAGAAGGGCTGACCGAAGTCCGCCAGCGCGTCGCCTGGGCCTATTATATCGAAAGCGACGATGCGAACGCCCGCCGGATGGCGGCGCGCGCGCTGGAGAGCCGTGCCGGCGGCGACTGGACGGTGCAGGCGCACTGGACCACCGGCCTTGCGGCATGGCGCCAGAATGACTGCGCCACTGCCGCACCGGCCTTCGCCAATGTCGCGGCGCTTTCAGGCAATAGCGACATGCGCGCTGCCGGCGCCTATTGGGCCGCGCGCGCCTATATGGTGTGCGGACAGGCCGAGAAGGTTGAAAATCTGCTCAAGAGCGCCGCGCGATCGGACGAAACTTTCTACGGTCTGCTGGCGCGCGAAACCTTGGGCATGCCGCTGGGCGGTGCTGCCGACACAGCGCGCTTCAACGCTGGCGACTGGCAGTTGCTGAAGAACAGTCCGGCCGTCAATGCGGCGGTAGCGCTGAACGCGATCGGAGAGACGGGCAAGGCCGATCAGTTGCTGCGGCACCAGGCCAGGATCGGGACCGCGGCGCAATACAGCCCGCTGCTGCGGCTTGCCGGTGCGCTCAATCTGCCGGCAACGCAGCTGTGGCTCGCGCATAATGGCCCTGCCGGCAAGCAGCCCGACAGCTTCGCCCGCTTCCCCGCGCCCGATTGGCGGCCCGACGGCGGCTGGCGCGTGGACCCGTCGCTCATCTACGCGCATACGCTGCAGGAGTCGGGCTTCCGCCCGGACGTGGTGAGCAGCGCAGGCGCGCGCGGGCTGATGCAGGTGCTGCCCGGCACCGGCGGCGACATGGGCCTGGCTTCGCCGGCCCAATTGTTCGTACCTTCGACCAATATGGAATATGGCCAGCGTTATCTGGAAAATCTGCGCGACATGAGCGCGACCGGTGGCCTGCTGCCCAAGGTCATGGCCGCCTATAATGCAGGGCCGCTTCCGGTGGAACGCTGGAACAGCGAAGTGAAGGACAATGGTGATCCGCTGCTGTTCATCGAATCGCTGCCCTATTATGAAACCCGCGCCTATGTGAACATCGTCATGCGCAACTATTGGATGTATCAGATCCAGGCTAAGGGCAGCGCCGACTGCCTGACCGGCATGGCGCAGGGCATGTGGCCGACCTTCCCCAATGCGAAGGGCGTCCGGTTGGTGCGCATGACGCAGAAAAATGCGATCGGCGGACCCAGCATCGCCGGTGGCTCCGACTGATGCCCATCGACGAGAGCCGGCCCTTCCTGCCGGTGCGGATCGCGGTGCTGGCCGTTTCCGATACGCGCAGCGCAGCGGACGACCGATCGGGGGATACGCTGGTCGAGCGTCTGGAGGCAGCTGGCCACATTCTCGCTGCACGGCACATTGAGCGCGATGATCGCGCCGCCATCGTCGCGCGGCTGCATGCCTGGATCGACGACCCGGAAATCGACTGCATCATCACGACAGGCGGCACAGGCGTGACCGGACGAGACATCACGCCCGAAGCGTTGGCCCAGGTGCAGGACAAGGAGATTCCAGGCTTCGGCGAACTGTTCCGCTGGCTCAGCTATCAGACGATCGGCAC
>DATFDS010000129.1:0-2396 GCA_035251955.1 Sphingobium sp.
GCGGCCGGTCAGCAGAATCGGGGTAGCACCCGCGCGGGCCCTTCCATCGGAGGCGGCCCGGTTTTATTGCCCGCAACTGCCCCTGTGACAGGCGGATCGGGCGGCAATCCCTTTGACAAGGTCATCCCCGTGCCCAGTTTCTACGTGACCGGGCAGGTGACCGATCGGATCTGGATCGGTATCGGCGTCACCGCCCCCTTCGGCCTGAAGCTGGATTATGATCCTGACTTCTTCGGCCGCTATGACTCGCTGCATACCGACCTCAAGACTTATGATGTCCAGCCTTCCTTTGCCTACAGGCTCACCGATCACTTGGCGGTCGGCGGCGGTATCGACGTCCAATATGCGAAGGTCAAGCTGACCAACGCGCTTCCGCAACTGTCGCCCTTTATATTCAGCGCCCCATCGTCGCTTCCGGTTATCGGCTTCCCATCGTCGACTTCCTTGCCATCCGTCACGCTCGCTCCCGATGGCCTCGCGACGATCAAGGGTGATGACTGGTCGGTCGGCTGGAATGCGGGCCTCTTCTACACCACCGGCGGCACCAATTGGGGCATCCACTATCGGTCGGGCATGCAGCACCGGATTCAGGGCAGCGCGACCCTGTCGGGTCTGCTGGGGCCGCTTGCCCAAGCCGGTCTCAATGGCACCACGGACGCCAGCGCGCCGCTCAACCTTCCCGATGTCGTGACCCTGAGCATGATGCACCGACTGACGCCCCATGCCCGCGCCATGTTGACGGCGCGCTGGTATATTTGGTCCGTGTTCGAGCAGATCGCCATCACATCGGGCACCGGCACCTCGGTCAAGGCGCTGCATTATCGCGACAGCTACAGCTTCAGCGCCGGGGGCGAAGTGGATGTGAACCCCGCGCTCACCCTGCGGGCAGGCACGATGTTCGACCGCACGCCCACCGATCCGCAATATCTGACGACCCGCGTGCCCGATGGCGACCGCGTCTGGCTGTCGGGCGGGGCGACCTGGGCCATGTCTCCGCAGCTGGCGGTGAACCTGAGCTACGCGCATAATTTCGTGGGCAAGGCGAACCTGATCCGCCCCGACCATTATTATTCGGGCGCGGCCAGCGTCACCACGACCACCCGATCGCTCACCAGCGGCAATGCCGACCAGATCGCCGCATCGGTGACGGCGCGGTTTTAACTTCGCGTCCGAAGCACTATAGGGGCTCTTGTCACGCACGGAGCCCCTTTTTCATGTCCGACCATAATCCCGGCCTGCGCCCCTGGCGCGACATTGCCCGCCGGCAGAGCCGCCAGATCATGGTCGGCGACGTCCCCGTGGGCGGCGGCGCGCCGGTCACGGTCCAGACCATGACCAACACGCTGACCTCCGACCCCAGGGCGACGATCGACCAGATCCGCCGTTGCGAGGAGGCCGGCGTGGATATCATCCGCGTCTCCTGCCCCGATGAGGAATCGACCGCCGCGCTCAGGCAGATCGTTCGCGCCGCCCGCGTGCCGATCGTCGCCGACATTCATTTCCACTATAAGCGCGCGCTCGAAGCCGCCGATGCGGGCGCGGCCTGCCTGCGCATCAATCCGGGCAATATCGGCAGCGAAGCGCGCGTGAAGGAAGTTGTCGATGCCGCCAAGGCGAACAACTGTTCGATCCGCATCGGCGTCAATGCCGGCAGCCTGGAAAAGGACCTGCTCGAAAAATATGGCGAACCTTGCCCGGAGGCGCTGGTCGAAAGCGCGCTCGACCATATCAAGCTGCTGCAGGACCAGGATTTCCACGAATATAAGGTCGCGGTGAAGGCGAGCGACGTGTTCCTCGCCGTTGCCGCCTATATGCAGCTGGCCGAAGCGGTCGATTGCCCGCTGCACTTAGGCATCACCGAAGCCGGTGGCCTGATCGGCGGCACGGTGAAAAGCGCGATCGGCATCGGCAACCTGCTCTGGGCCGGGATCGGCGACACGATCCGCGTCTCCCTTTCCGCCGAACCGGAGGAGGAAGTGCGCGTCGGTTACGAGATATTGAAGTCGCTCGGCATCCGTACCCGTGGCGTCAAGGTCATTTCCTGCCCCAGCTGCGCGCGACAGGGTTTCGACGTCATCCGCACCGTGCAGGCGCTGGAGGAACGGCTCCAGCACATCAACACGCCGCTCTCGCTGTCCGTGCTTGGCTGCGTGGTGAATGGCCCCGGCGAAGCGCGCGAGACCGATATCGGCCTGACCGGCGGCGGCGCCGGCAAGCATATGGTCTATCTTTCCGGCCTCACCGATCACACGATCCAGGACGAAGGCATGATCGACCATATTGTCGGCCTGGTCGAAGCCAAGGCGGCCGAGATCGAGGCGGCGAAGCTGGAAGCGGAGAGCACCGACGCAGGCCGGGCGGAAGCGGCGGAATAGTTTTCTTGAATCGTGCTCCTG
>DATFDS010000130.1:0-8940 GCA_035251955.1 Sphingobium sp.
ACCGGTTCGCCGGAAGTCCAGGTTGCGATCCTCTCGGAGCGCATTTCGAACCTGACCGAGCATTTCAAGGGTCACCACAAGGATAACCACAGCCGTCGCGGCCTGCTGATGCTGGTCAACAAGCGCCGTTCGCTGCTGGACTATCTGAAGAAAAAGGATGGGGCGCGGTACACCGACCTCATCGCCAAGCTGGGCCTTCGTAAATAAGGCTGCTATAGAAGGGACGGCCCCCCAGCGGGGCCGTTTCCGATTCCGGAGCCTTTAAGGGTTCCGTGCTCCGGCGCAGGCCGGAGCCCAGCTCAAGCGCTGGAACTGGGTTCCTGCCTTCGCGGGAACATGTAAGAGGATGGTCGCACAATCCGGTGTGACCATCTGGCCAAAAAGGGGCCGATCATGCCCCGAACCGCCGCGCGCCGGATAGCGCGCAACACAGGCCCCGCCCGGCAATAGGGCCGCGCGGGCGAAGGAAAAAACCAATGTTCGATGTAAAGAAGGTATCAATCGAGCTGGCCGGCAAGACGCTGACCCTCGAAACCGGCCGTATTGCGCGTCAGGCCGACGCCGCCGTGCTGGCGACCTATGGCGAAACCGTGGTGCTGTGCGCCGTGACCGCCGCCAAGTCGGTGAAGGAAGGACAGGACTTCTTCCCGCTGACCGTCCATTATCAGGAAAAATATTCGGCCGCGGGGCGCATCCCCGGCGGCTTCTTCAAGCGTGAGCGTGGCGCCACGGAAAAGGAAACGCTGGTTTCCCGCCTGATCGACCGCCCGATCCGTCCGCTCTTCCCCGAAGGTTTCTACAACGAAATCAACGTCATCGCTCAGGTTCTGAGCTTCGACGGCGAAAGCGAGCCCGACATCGTGGCGATGATCGCCGCTTCGGCCGCGCTGACGCTGTCGGGCGTTCCCTTCCTCGGCCCGATCGGCGCCGCCCGCGTCGGTTACAAGGATGGCGAATATCAGCTGAACCCGTCGCTCGACGAAGTGAAGACCGGCGAACTCGACCTGGTCGTCGCCGCCACCGGCAACGCCGTGATGATGGTGGAATCGGAAGCCAGGGAGCTTTCGGAAGACGTCATGCTCGGCGCCGTCCTGTTCGCCCATGAAGCGTCGAAGAAGGTCGTCAACGCGATCATCGACCTCGCCGAAAAGGCCGCGAAGGACCCGTGGGACGTCGCCAAGGGCGACAATCTCGATGACCTCAAGAAGAAGCTCAAGAAGCTGATCGGCAAGGACATCACGGCCGCCTACAAGCTGACCGACAAGTCGGCCCGCTCCAACGCGCTGAACGAAGCCCGCGCCAAGGCGAAGGCCCAGTTCACGGAGGATGGCCTGGACGCCCAGACCGTCATGGCCGGCATCAAGCTGACCAAGAAGCTGGAAGCGGAAATCGTGCGCGGCGCCATCCTGAAGGACGGCAAGCGCATCGACGGCCGCAACACCACGCAGATCCGCCCGATCGAGGCGATGGTGGGCTTCCTGCCGCGCACCCATGGTTCGGCGCTGTTCACGCGCGGTGAAACGCAGTCGATCTGCACCACCACGCTCGGCACCAAGGACGCCGAGCAGATGATCGACGGCCTGAACGGCGTCTATTATGAAAACTTCATGCTGCACTATAACTTCCCGCCCTATTCGGTCGGTGAAGTCGGCCGCTTCGGCGCGCCGGGCCGTCGCGAAGTCGGCCATGGCAAGCTGGCATGGCGCGCCCTGCACCCGGTGCTGCCGAGCAAGGACGAATTCCCTTACACCATTCGCGTCCTGTCCGACATCACCGAATCCAACGGCTCGTCCTCGATGGCGACGGTCTGCGGCGGATCGCTGTCGATGATGGACGCGGGCGTTCCGCTCAAGCGTCCGGTGTCGGGCATCGCCATGGGCCTGATCCTGGAAGGCAAGAATTTCGCTGTCTTGAGCGACATTCTGGGCGACGAGGATCATCTGGGCGACATGGACTTCAAGGTGGCGGGCACGGAAGCGGGCATCACCACCATGCAGATGGACATCAAGGTCGCCGGCATCACGCAGGAAATCTTCGAAGTCGCGCTGCGTCAGGCCAAGGAAGGCCGCGCCCATATCCTGGGTGAGATGAACAAGGCGCTGTCCGCGACCCGCACCGAACTGTCGGCGCACGCCCCGCGCATCGAGACGATCCAGATCGACAAGTCGAAGATCCGTGACGTCATCGGCACCGGCGGCAAGGTCATCCGCGAGATCGTCGCGGAAACCGGCGCCAAGGTCGACATCGACGACGAGGGCATCATCAAGATTTCGTCGTCCGACATCGACCAGATCGAGGCCGCCAAGAAGTGGATTCTCGGCATCGTCGAGGAAGCGGAAGTCGGCAAGATCTACAACGGCAAGGTCGTCAACATCGTCGACTTCGGTGCGTTCGTGAACTTCATGGGCGGCAAGGACGGCCTTGTCCACGTCTCCGAAATGAAGAATGAGCGTGTCGAAAAGCCGACCGACGTCGTCTCCGAAGGCCAGGAAGTGAAGGTCAAGGTTCTCGAAATCGACCCGCGTGGCAAGGTGCGCCTGTCGATGCGCGTCGTCGATCAGGAAACCGGCGAGGAGCTGGAGGACACCCGTCCTGCCCGCGAACCGCGCGAGCCTCGTGGTGATCGCGGCGACCGTGGCGATCGTGGCCGTGGTCCGCGCCGTGATGGCGGCGATCGGGGTGGCCGTGGCGGCGATCGCGGCCCGCGTCGTGACCGTGGCCCGCGTGGCGAAGGCAAGGGCGGCGGCGATGACGACGGCTCCAACGCCGGCCTGCCCGATTTCCTGACGCAGGACTGATTTCCAGCCTGTCTCAAGACCGTGAATGAAGGAGGGAACGCCCGGTAGTCGGGCGTTCCCTTTTTCGTGCGGGTTCCAGAAAGCTGATTTCGGTCAGTTGGCGAGGGCGTAACTTCTGTTACTGTGGCAAAAGTCGCAGGGGGGATCGATGCAGCGCACCAACCAGAGGTTCGTCGAGCGGCTTCCGCTCGTCCCGCGAAGGCGGTGGCACGCCTATGCGCTGTCGACCCTCATCTGCCTGCTTTCTCTGTCGGCGCGACTGACGGCGGAAGGATTTTTGCCGATCGGCTATCCTTTCGTGTCCTTTTTTCCTGCCGTCATCCTGTCCTCCTTCCTCTTCGGGGTGCGGCCGGGCATATATGCCGGCATTTTATGCGGCCTGCTGTCCTGGAGCTTCTTCATCCCGCCGCGCCTGGGTTTTGCCATCAACCCCGGCGTGGCGCTGGCGCTGTGCTTCTATGCGGTGGTGGTCGGGATCGACATTGCCCTGATCCACTTCCTGCAGCGCGCCAATTTTGACTTGGCGGTCGAGCGGGAGCGCAGCCGTGCGCTGGCGGAACATCGTGAGCTGCTGTTCCACGAATTGCAGCACCGGGTGTCGAACAATCTGCAGGTCGTGGCCGCGATGCTGTCCCTGCAGCGCCGCGATGTCGATCATGAGGCGGCGCGCAGGGCGCTGGACGATGCGTCCGCCCGTCTGGCGCTGGTGGGCCGGATCAGCCGCGCGCTGTATGATCCCTCGGCGGACGGGCAGGATATTGACGGCTTTCTCACCAAATTGACCGCGGACGTCGTGAAGGCGAGCGGGCGCGAAGATATCAACCTGTCCGTCGTCGCGCCGGCGGGGCTGACAGTGGAACCCAATGTCGCCGTGCCGCTGGCGCTGATCGTGGCGGAGGCGGTGAGCAACGCGATCGAGCATGGCCTGCCGCACCGGGGCGGATCGATTACCGTGACGCTGGAGGATTCGAGCGGCGCGCTGTCGCTCAGAATTGCCGATGACGGCAAGGGGCTGGCGCCGGATTTCGAGATGAGCGGCGACAATTCCATCGGCCTGCGGATCGCCAGCGCGCTGGCCTCCCAGCTCAGAGGCCGCTTCGCGCTGCATCCCCGGCCCGAGGGCGGGGCAATCGCCCGGCTCGACCTGCCGGCGCGGGCGCACTGACCTGCCCGAGCGCCCGCTTGCTATTCTGCCGCTTGGCGAGTGCCATTTGCTCCGCTATGACCCGGCCATGCTGACGAAAACCATGACGCGCATCGGCGCGGCTACCGCCCTGGTCCTGCTCGCCGCCCCTGTGCTTACCGGCTGCTCGACGTCGAAGAACAAGGCCGACACCCAATATGTCGCGCGCGACGTGTCGACGCTCTACAATGCGGGCAAATATCGGCTCGATCGCGGCCAGTACAAGATGGCCGCCGCGCTGTTCGACGAGGTGGAACGCCAGCATCCCTATTCGCCCTGGGCGCGCCGGGCGCAGCTGATGTCGGCCTTCAGCTACTATATGAATCGCGATTATAATGAAGCGATTGCCGCGGCGCAGCGCTTCCTGTCGATCCACACCGGCAACAAGGACGCGCCCTACGCCTATTATCTGATCGCGCTCTGCTATTATGAGCAGATTGCCGACGTGACGCGCGACCAGAAGATCACGCAGCAGGGCCTGGACGCGCTCGGCGAATTGATCCGCCGCTATCCCGACACCCGCTATGCCGCCGATGCGCGGCTGAAGCTCGACCTGGTCAACGACCATCTCGCCGGCAAGGAGATGGAAGTGGGCCGCTTCTACCAGCGGCGTGGCCAGTGGCTGGCGGCGACGCTGCGCTTCCGCACCGTGATCGACAAATATCAGACCACGACCCACACGCCCGAAGCGCTGGAGCGCCTGGTGGAAAGCTATCTCGCGCTCGGCACCCCCGAGGAAGCGAAGAAGGCGGCGGCCGTACTGGGCCGCAACTACCCCGGCACCAAATGGTATGAGCGGTCCTACAAGCTCATGCAGGAACATGGGCCGCGGGCCTGATCGAGCAACTTCGTCACCCCAGCGCAGGCTGGGGTCTCAGGCCATCGGGCACGACCTAGCGGCACGAGATCCCAGCCTCCGCTGGGATGACGTTCGTGGGCGAACGTCATGCTGACCAATCTTTCCATCCGCAACGTCGTGCTGATCGAGGCGCTGGACCTGGAGTTCGGCGCGGGCCTGGGCGTGCTGACCGGGGAGACGGGCGCGGGCAAGTCGATCCTGCTGGATTCGCTCGGCCTGGCACTCGGCGCGCGGGCGGACAGCGGCCTGGTGCGTAGCGGCGAAGCGCAGGCGAGCGTCACCGCGACCTTCGACATGCCCCGCGCCGACCATCGCGCTGCCGAATTGCTGGCGGGCAATGGCATCGAGATGGAACGGGGTGAGCCCTTGATCATCCGCCGCACCCTGAAGGCGGACGGCGGCAGCCGCGCCTTCGTGAACGATCAGGCCTGCTCGGCGGCGCTGCTGCGGGACCTGGGCGGCGCGCTGGTCGAAATTCACGGCCAGCATGATGATCGCGGACTGCTCAATGCCCGAGGCCACCGGACGCTGCTGGACGCCTATGGCCGCTGTGACACGGCGGCGGTGGCGGCGGCCTATCTGGCCTGGCGCGCGGCGGCCGAGCGGCTGGCGGAGAGTCGGGCGGCGGTGGACGTGGCGGCGCGGGACCGCGATTATCTGACCCACGCGGTCGAGGAACTGACCCGCTTCGCCCCCGAGCCGGGCGAGGAAGCGGCGCTGGCCGAGGAGCGCGCGACGATGCAGAAGGGCGCGCGGCTGGCCGATGACCTGTCGGCGGTGACGGAGTGCCTGACCGGTTCCGACGGCGGCCTCGCGCAACTGCGGCAGGCGGCGCGGCGGCTGGACCGGATCGTCGGCGAATATGCGCCGCTTGGCGACGTGCTGGCGGCGCTCGACCGCGCGGTGATCGAGGCGGGCGAGGCGGAGGATCGGCTGGTCGAGGCGGGCGAGGCGCTGATCTTCGATCCGGCGCGGCTCGAGGTGATCGAAACGCGCCTGTTCGACCTGCGCGGGCTGGCGCGCAAGCATCAGGTGGCGGCCGACGAACTGGCGGCCTTGCGCGACGACATGGCGGCAAGGCTCGCCGCGATCGAAGGCGGAGAAGAGCATATCGCGGCGCTGGAGGCCGATGTGGCGGCGCGGGCGACGGCTTATGCCCAGGTGGCGCAGGGGCTTTCCGACCAGCGAAAGGAAGCGGCCGCCCGGCTGGATGAGGCGGTTGCCGCCGAATTGGCGCCGCTCAAGCTGGACGCCGCGCGCTTCCGCACCGTGGTCGCGCCGCTCGAAGAAGGGCAATGGTCGGCGCAGGGCAGGGACCGGGTGGAGTTCGAGATTTCCACCAATCCGGGCGCACCCTTCGCGCCGCTGATCAAGATCGCGTCGGGCGGCGAACTGTCGCGCTTCATCCTCGCGCTGAAGGTTGCGCTGGCCGAGCGGGGCGGGGCGGATACGCTGATCTTCGACGAGATTGACCGGGGCGTCGGCGGCGCGGTGGCGTCCGCCATCGGCGACCGGCTGGCGCGGCTGTCGCGCGGCAACCAGATATTGGTGGTGACGCACAGCCCGCAGGTCGCGGCGCGCGGCGCCGGCCATATGCTGATCGCCAAGTCGAGCGACGGCACGGTGACGCGGACCGGCGTCCATGCCCTCAATGACGGCGAACGGCGGGAGGAAATCGCCCGCATGCTGTCGGGCGCGGAGATCACCGCCGAAGCGCGTGCGCAGGCGGAGCGGCTGCTGGAGGTTTAAAAAGCGCTGTGCGCCCGCGAAGGCACTCCGGCACTTCAATCTCAAGACGAGCCGGAGTAAGTCGTGCCGATGATCGAACCCGACCAGATGACCGAAGCCGACGCCGCCAACCGCCTGATGCGCCTTGCCAAGGAAATAGCGCGGCACAACCGGCTCTATCATGACCAGGATCAGCCGGAGATCGCGGACGCCGACTATGACGCGCTGATCCATGAGAATAATGCGCTGGAGGCGGCCTTTCCGCAGCTGATCCGCCCGGATTCCCCCAACGCGCAGGTCGGGGCGACGCCGACCTCGGGCCTCAGGAAGGTCCAGCATGCCGTGCGCATGATGAGCCTGGACAACGGCTTTTCGGACGAGGATATCGCCGAATTTGTCGCGCGCGTGCGGCGCTTTCTGGCGCTGCCCGAAGATGCGCCGGTCGCGCTGACGGCCGAGCCCAAGATTGACGGCCTGTCCTGTTCGCTGCGCTATGAAAAGGGCGAACTGCGCCTTGCCGCGACGCGCGGGGACGGCACGACGGGCGAGGATGTGACCGCCAATGTGCGCACCATCGCCGACATTCCCGATCGGCTGACCGGCACGGACCTGCCCGAACTGTTCGAGATTCGGGGCGAGGTCTATATGGCGAAGGCCGATTTCGTGGCGCTGAACGAGCGGCTGCTGGCCGAAGCCGAGGACCCCGCCAGGGCGCGCCAGTTCGCCAATCCGCGCAACGCGGCGGCGGGGTCGCTGCGGCAGAAGGACCCGACCGTCACCGCCAGCCGGCCGCTGCGTTTCCTGGCGCATGGCTGGGGTGAGGCGAGCGGCCTTCCGTCCGACACGCAGCTGGGCGTCATGCAGGCGATTGCCGGTTGGGGCGTGCCCGTGTCCGACCGGCTGACCTGCGTCGATACGCTCGACGCGCTGATCGCCCATTATCGCGGGATCGAAGCGGCGCGCGCCGACCTGCCCTTCGACATCGACGGGGTGGTCTACAAGGTCGACCGGCTGGACTGGCAGCAGCGGCTGGGCTTCGTCGCGAAGGCGCCGCGCTGGGCGATCGCGCATAAATTCCCGGCGGAGCGCGCGCAGACGACGCTGGAGGCGATCGACATCCAGGTCGGCCGGACCGGCAAGCTGACCCCGGTCGGCCGGTTGACGCCGGTGACGGTCGGCGGCGTGGTCGTGTCCAACGTCACCCTGCACAATGCCGACGAGATCGCGCGGCTCGGCGTGCGGCCGGGCGATCGGATCGTGGTGCAGCGGGCCGGCGACGTGATCCCGCAGGTGGTCGACAATCTGACGCGCGATGAGGCGCGGGCGCCCTTCGCCTTTCCCATCCATTGCCCCGTCTGCGAGTCGGAGGCGGTCCGGGAGGAGGGCGAGGTCGACATCCGCTGCACCGGCGGCCTGATCTGCGCGGCGCAGCGGTTCGAGCGGCTGCGCCATTTCGTCAGCCGCGCGGCGCTCGATATCGAAGGGCTGGGCGAAAAGACGATCGAGGAATTTCTGGCGTTGGGCTGGATTGCCGAGCCGGCCGATATCTTCCGCCTGAAGGCGCATCGCAGCGCGCTGCTGGGCCGCGAGGGGTGGAAGGAAAAGTCGGTCGACAATCTCCTCGCCGCGATCGAGGCAAAGCGGCAGCCTGACGCCGCGCGCCTGCTCTTTGGCCTGGGCATCCGCCATGTCGGCGCGGTGACGGCGCGCGATCTGCTGAAGCGCTACGCGACCCTGGCGGCGGTCCGCGCGCTGGCGGAGGAGATCATCGCCTTGCGCCAGGCTGCGGCACCTGCCGACGGTGAGGAGGATGCCCGCTTTCGCAATCGGCTGGACAAGATGATCGCCGAATTGATCGGGGTTGAAAATGTCGGATCGGCCGTCGGCCACGCCCTGGCGGACTTCTTCCACGAGCCGCATAATGTGGAGGCCTGGGACGATCTGCTGACGGAGATCGCGCCGCCCGACTATGTCGTCGAGACGACCGCCAGCGCCGTCACCGGCAAGACCATCGTCTTCACCGGCAAGCTTGAAACCATGAGCCGCGACGAGGCCAAGGCGCAGGCCGAACGGCTGGGCGCCAAGGCGGCGGGATCGGTGAGCGCCAAGACCGACCTGGTGGTGGCGGGCCCCGGTGCAGGGTCGAAGCTCAAGCAGGCGGCGGCGCTGGGGATCGACGTGATCGACGAGGCGGCCTGGGCCGAGATCGTGAAGGCGGCGGGATAGGGCGGCCATTTCCCGTCATCCCAGCGACCCTAGAGCGGGATGACGTTAGATGGATTCAAGTTGCCTTCGCTCGAAACGAACGGATCAAGGTAAAGTCATCCTACTCTAAGGGCGGCGTCAGCCAAGGCTGGGATCTCAGGAGAGGA
>DATFDS010000131.1:0-15056 GCA_035251955.1 Sphingobium sp.
CAGAGCAAGACCGGCGGCCTCCTGGGCTATGCCTTTACCGCCGGCATCGCCTCGCTCAGCATCAAGGCGGTGATCCCCAACACCAACGCCAGGGTGCAGGCGGGACGGGGGCGGCCGACCTTCTATTTCTATTTCGATGAGGCGAGCCGAAGCCTTTCGCAGGCAGGGGCATCCTCGCCGTGGATGGCAGGCGCGGCGACATCGATCACATCGCCCAACGAGTTCAGCCTGATCCAGTTCGACGTGAAGAAGGACCGGCGCGAGACGCGGGTGGGCAGCCTGAACCTTGCGGGCGCGAAAACCGGCGTCATGGACAAGGACCGCATCGCTTTCGATTATGAGCAGATAACGCCTGGCGTGTTCAAGGTGACGCCAAGGGCGGAGCTGCCGGCGGGCGAATATGGCTTTCTCTATTCGGTGACGGCGGGCGTGGGGCCCGGCGTGTGGGGCAATGGCACCGCGGGCGCGCGGATCTTCGACTTCGCGGTTCAGCCCTAACGGAAGCGTTGAAATCAAAAAAAGGGATGCCGCTTGAGGAGCAAGCGGCATCCCTTCCATAGTGCCATGGACTCCCAGGGGGTGGGCGTCCTCATGGCGTGACTGGCGGACCAGGAGGGTCGCGGGTGTGGCCCGCCAATGCATTGCCAGGACGTCACAGGATGAAGTTTACCGTCGCCCTTAATGCGAGGGCGACATGATTTTGTTGTTCCTCGGCGCTGAATTCGCCGCCAACGCGGAATGCGGGCGCCAGAATATGCGGCTGTTCCGTCCGGGAAATTGTCGCAGCCTGGGATCAGAAGGCGAAGTCCAGGCCGATCCGTAGCGTTCGCGGTCGCAGCGGCGTCGTGTAGTCGCCCCGCAGGTTGAAGGGGGTTCCGAGCGAGAAGCGGTTGCCGCTGCTGTCGAGCAGGTTGGTGAGCGAGAAGGACAGCTGGAACGGCCCGCGCGACAGGCTGGCGGTGAGCGCCGTATCGACATAATCGCCCTGGGTGCGGCCAAGGATCGGGCCGACGCCCAGACGCGACTTGCCGACATAGCGGGCCGATCCGCTGAGATGGAGGGTCAGGTCGTCAGCCAGGACGGTGCGATAATCGACGGCCAGCCGGCCGCCCAGATTGGCGACATTGGGCAGGGTCAGCGGCTGGCCGGCAAAGCGCAGCATGCGGACATAGGCGGTCGGGCGGCTGAGGCGGCTGTCATTATAGATGATGCTGCCGTCGAGCGTGAGATTGGGCAGCGGCCGGACCACGGCGCGCGCTTCCACCGTATAGATGCGGCCGTCGCCGATATTGGCGGTGGTGGGCAGGCCGATCCGGTCGATGACGTCGGCCTGGATGTTGTTCCAGTCGGTCCAGGCGACATTGGCGCTGAGCGCGACGGCATCCCGGCCCGGCACGCCCTTGCGCATGCCGAACTCCAGCGTCGAGGCGCGGTCATTGTTGAAGCGCGCCACACGCTGGTCGTCCATCGCCAGGCCGCCGGGGCGGAAGCCCTGCTGGAAGCGCGCATAGAGGGTGAGCCCCGGCATCGCGTCGCTCAGCAGCGAGAAGGAGGGCAGGAAGATGGTTTCGTTGCGATCCGCCTGCGCCTCCGCGCGGGCGATGCTAGCCTCGGAAAGCAGCGCTATGGGATCGATCGCGCGGCCGGTGAGGCGGCTGTTGGTCAGGCGTCCGCCGACGGTCGCCACCAGCCCGGGGAGAGGTTCGAAAGAGGCTTCGCCGAACAGCGTGGCTTCGTGAATGCTGTTGCGCACGCCCGTGGTCGTCGCCGGCATGCCCAGCCCATAGAGCGGAACGTCGGGGATGACCTGCGCCATGACCGGCGCGGTGCCATAGGAGGTCAGCGATCGGCTGATGTCGGACCTGCTTTCCAGATAGGAGGCGCCCAATATCCAGCCCAGCCCATTGTCCAGATCGCGCACCAGCCGGTTTTCCGTCGAGAAGATGGAGACGCGGTTGCGCTGGCGGAACAGGCTGGGGGGCGTGTCGGGTTGGGTGGCGTCGTAGCTTTCCGACAGGATGTTGCGGACATAGCCGGTCGAGGACACGAAGCGCAGGTCGTCCCACTGCCGCTCGACACGCAGATTGCCGAGCGCATAATCGGCCGCATAAGGTTGGGCGACGAAGGAAGCGCGGGCGAGGCGGCCGACCCGCTTGCTGGCATATTGCGCGTCGTCGCCCTCGATCCGCTGGTAAAGGCCGGTGAGGTCGATCGTCCAATTCTCATTCGGCGCGAAGCGTAGCGTCGAGCGGCCGCCATAGGTGCGGGTGCGGTTGACGTCGTCCTTGCCGCGTTCGACATCGTCGATATAGCCGCCCTCCTGCACGCCATAGCCGACGATGCGCAGCGCGAGCTTTTCGGGCACGATCGGCAGGTTGATCGTGCCGGCCAGGTCGCCGCCCGGATCGCCATGCTGGGTCGCGCTGACGCCGGCGGAAATCTGGCCGCCGAAACGGACCAGGTTGGGCGGATTGGGGATCAGGCGGATGATCCCGCCCAGCGATCCCGCGCCATAGAGCGTGCCCTGCGGCCCTTCCAATATCTCGACGCGCTGCATGTCGTAGAGTTTGAGGTCAGGATCCGGCGCCGCATAATTGAGCCGCATGTCGCCCAGATATTGGCCCGTCGTCGCCTGGGTCGGCCCCGCGACGCCGGAATCGGCGATGGCGCGCAGGAACAGCTTGTTGCGGCCTGCGCCGGGATGGGTTGAACTGAGGCTGGCGACGCGGGCGATCAGGCTGGCGGTGCCGGCGGCCGCTTCGCCGCTGGTAAAGCCGCCATAATCCACCACCTCCACCATGCCGGGATAGCGGGGCAGCGGCATGTCGCGCTTGGAGGCGGTGACGATGATCTCTGCCGGGGGTTGGTCGGCGATGGGGAGCGGCCGCGGGTTGGGGCGGAACGGCGCGGGGGCCGGCGCGGCGTTGCGCCGGACGATGCGCCAGGTGGTGGCGTCGATCCGCCGGGCGCTGGCGGGGGTGCCCTTGAGCAGGCGCTTGAGTGCCGCTTCCACCGACAGGCGGCCGTTGACGGCCGGGGTGGCGATGCCGGCCAGCGACTGGTCCGACATGCCGATGCTGGCGCCCGTCTGGCGGCCGAGCGCGATCGCGGCCTCGCCCAGGCGTCCCGGTGCGATGCTGATCGATTGTCTGTCCGCTCCCTGCGCGGGCGAAGCGGCCGCTATGGCGAGGGCGGTGACGAATAGAACGTCAGCGTGACGAACCATCACCCTCCTTCAGGAGCCAGCCGTCGCCCTGGCGAACGGCGGCAAGCCCCATCAGCGGCGCCGCGCTGGCGAAGAAACGCGCGGGATCGCGATCGAGCCGGATCGTCCCGGTAAATCGCGTCGAGGCTGCGCCCGGCGTGGTCGTCAGCCGCAGCCCGAGCGATCGGGTGATATCGCCGCTGATCAACTCCACCGGCGCATTGGCATAGGTCAGCCGGCCCTGTCGCCAGCTGGCGACCGCCTCGGGCGCGACGTCCATCACGCGCAGGCCGCTATCATCCTGCGTCAGGGCGCGGCCTGCGGGCAGGGCGATGGCCTCTGCCTTGGGATTATAGATAACCTTGCCCTCCGACACGCCGATGCGGGTCGCGCTGCCGGTGTGGACGATGTTGAAGACGGTGCCCGCATCCTCGAACACAGCCTCGCCGACCGTCACGCGGAAGGGATCGCGCGCATCGTGCCGGACGGTAAAGGCCGCTTCCCCGCTGTCGAGCGCGGCGAAGCGGGCATTGTTGCGATCCAGCCGCAGCGTCGTGCCGCCATTGATGTCGATGCGCGTGCCGTCGTCCAGAGCGATGCTGCGGGTTTCGCCCGGCCGGGTGGTGACGGCATAGATGTCGGCGCGATCGAGCATACCGATGGAGATGGCCGCGACCAGCGCCGCCGCGACCGCACCGCCGCCGATCCAGCGCATCGGCCGCCAGCGCCGCTCGCCCGGATCGTTCGCGGGCGCGGGCAGCGTGACCGGCTCTACGGGCACGATCCCTGCCAGATCGGCATCCGCCATCAGCAGCGCATCATAGGCGGACGCGTGCGCGGCGTCGGCCTCCAGCCACGCAGTGAAGGCGTCCCAATCGGTAAATTCGGGATCGCGCGTGCGGATGACCCACGCGAGCGCCTCCTCGTTCATCATGGCCTGAGCCCCTGTCATATATTGCCCCTTATCGGGCGAGACGCCGCCGGGCCGCTCATTCCGTATCCAGCCTCTGCCGCAGCGCGATCATGGCGCGATAGGCCTTCTGCAGGTCCTTCTCCACGGTGGTCAGGCTCACGCCCAGTTCCTCGGCAATTCTGCGCTGGCCGACGCCCTCGATGCGGAAGCGGCGGAACACCAGCTCGACACGCGGGCCAAGCTCGCGCAGCACCGCCTGCGCCTGTGCCAGATGCTGGTTGAGGATCATGCGCTCGTCGATGGCGATATCTTCGGTGGGATCGGCCATGACGCCGCCGGCGCCTTCCGCCCAATCCTGCTCCCGCCGCTCGCGCCGGCTGGTGGAGCGGTAGCGGTCCAGCATCAGATTGTTCGCCATGCGGTAGAGATAGGGCACGGGATCGGCGACCGGGCCGATATCCTTCGACTCCAGCTTCATCCACATGTCCTGCGCCAGGTCTTCGGCATCGTCGCCCGCGCCGCGCGCGCGCAGGAAACGCAGCAGGGCCGGGCGGTTTGCCAGGAATATCGCAGAGAGGCCGGTGGCCATGCCGTGTTTCAGATCCAGTGCGGGGCGATCAGGCGGCCTGCCATAAAGGGGGAGCAGGGGCTTTGGCAATGTCCAGCTGTACGCCATTGTCCTGCGCATGTGTCTGCATTAGCTGGAAGACATGATTGCGGGAGGCGAGATGCGGGTTGACGAAGCAGCGGCACTAGCTTTGGGAATGGACCCGGAGCGGCTGGAGGCGCTGGCGGAGCGGCTGGACCGGACCTATGTCGCCACGGGCAGGCTGCCGCATCTGCGCCTGCTGATATCGCGCGACGAACAGGTGCTTCTGTCCCACATCAGCGGCGCAGCGCGGGCGACGGGGGAGAGGCTGGAACGGGATTCACTGTTTCGCATCGCCTCCATGACCAAGCCGGTGACGTCGGTCGCCTTCATGATGCTGGTCGAAGCCGGGATGGTGGCGCTGGATGATCCGGTCACGACCGTCCTGCCCGAGTTCGAAGCGCTGCGGGTCGGGACGGCGGGCGATCCGCTGCGCCGGCCGATGCGGATGATCGACCTGCTGCGCCACACATCGGGCCTCACCTACGGGTTGCAGCGGCAGACGGCGATCGACGCGCGCTATCGCGAGTTGGGGCTGGACGCGTTCCAGCAGAAGCGCAGCTCCGACGAGTTCATTGCGGTTCTCGCCGGTCTGCCGCTCGAATTTTCGCCAGGCGAGCAGTGGAATTATTCGGTGGCGACCGATGTGCTGGGTGTCGTGGTGGAGCGCCTGTCCGGCCTCAACCTGGAGGCCTTCTTCAGACAGCGCATCTTCGCGCCGCTTGGGCTGGAGGATATATTTTTCGAACTGCCCGAGGACAAGGTCGATCGGATGACCGACGCCTGGCAATATGGGGCGGACCGGCAACTGTCGCTTTATGATCGGGGCGCGCACAGCGGCTGGCGCCGGCCTTTGCGCCTGCGGTCCGGCGGGGGCGGGCTGATTTCGACCGCGGAGGATTATCACCGCTTCGCCCGGATGCTGCTGCGCGGGGGAGAGCTGGACGGCGTGCGGCTGCTGCGGCCGGAGACCGTGGCGGCGATGCACGCCAATTATCTTCCCGGCGGCGGCGACCTTGCCGGCATGTCGCGCTCCATGTTCAGCGAGGCCGATTATGCCGGCGTCGGTTTCGGCCTCGGCTTCGCGACCGACCTTGCGACACGGGAGTTTTTCTGGGGCGGGGTCTTTTCGACCTTTTTCTTCGTCGATCCGGTCGAGCGGCTGATCGGCATTTTGATGACGCAGCATCTGCCGTCCAATATCTATCCGGTGCGGCGCGAACTGCGTGAAGGGGTGCATGCCGCAATTCGGGACAGGCGGGGCTGAACCGAAACCACGACAATCATGCTGCGCTGCAAAATTTGGCAGTTGGCGAGCATGGGGGCGCTGTGCCATCATCGGGACCGGATTCAGCAGGAGACGGCTCCATGAACCTTCAGGGCCAGACAAGCCTTCCCAAGCCCGCTCCCCGGCAGGTGGACCCAGAGGTCCTTGCCCATGAGATTGTCGAGCGGCTCACCTATCGGATCGGCAAGAATGCGGAGGCGGCCCAGCCGCATGACTGGCTGCACGCCGTCATCCTGGCGATCCGCGACCGGGTGATCGACGCGTGGATTGAATCGACGCAGAAAACCTATGAGGAGCAGGGGCGCCGGGTCTATTATCTGAGCCTGGAGTTCCTGATCGGCCGCCTGATGCGCGACGCCGCGTCCAACATGGAAATGCTGGACGACATGCAGGCGGCGCTGGGTTCGCTGGGCGTGGATATCGACATCATCGCCGCGCTGGAGCCGGATGCGGCGCTCGGCAATGGCGGCCTGGGGCGGCTGGCGGCCTGTTTCATGGAAAGCATGGCGACGGTGGACGTGCCTGCTTACGGCTATGGCATCCGCTATGTGAACGGCATGTTCCGGCAGGAGATTTCGGACGGCTGGCAGGTGGAGCTGCCCGAAACCTGGCTGACCCACGGCAATCCCTGGGAATTCGAGCGGCGCGAGGCGAGCTATGAGATCGGCTTTGGCGGGCGCGTCGATCCGGCGGAGGGCGAGAATGCCGGCATCCACCAGATGCACTGGCGCCCGACCGAAAGGGTGATCGCGACGCCCTATGACACGCCGATCGCCGGCTGGCGCGGCAAGCGGGTCAACACGCTGCGGCTATGGGAAGCGCAGCCGATCGACCCGATCCTGCTCGACAAGTTCAACGCCGGCGACCATCTGGGCGCGCTGTCGGAAAGCAACCGGGCGGAGGCGTTGACGCGCGTGCTTTACCCGGCGGACAGTTCGCCGGCGGGCCAGGAGTTGCGGCTGCGGCAGGAATATTTCTTCTCCTCCGCCTCGCTGCAGGACGTCGTTCGACGGCACCTGCAATATATCGGCGATATCCGCACCCTGCCGGACAAGGCCGCGATCCAGCTGAACGACACGCATCCCGCCGTCGCGGTGGCCGAATTGATGCGCATCCTGCTCGACGATCACGGGCTGGATTTCGACGAGGCATGGGACATTACCCGCCGGACCTTCAGCTACACTAACCACACCCTGCTGCCCGAGGCGCTGGAAAGCTGGCCGGTGCCGCTGTTCGAGCGGCTGCTGCCCCGGCACATGCAGATCGTCTATGCGGTGAACAGCCGGCTGCTTGGCGAGGCGCGCAAGTCGGGCATGTTCGACGATCGGGCGATCGGTGCGATATCGCTGATCGACGAGGGCGGCGATCGGCGGGTGCGGATGGGCAACCTCGCCTTTGCCGGATCGCATAGCGTCAATGGCGTGTCGGCGCTGCACACCGACCTCATGAAGCAGACGGTGTTCGCCGATTTCCATCGCCTCTATCCGGATCGGATCAACAACAAGACCAATGGCGTCACCTTCCGCCGCTGGCTGATGCAGTGCAATCATGGCCTGTTCGAACTGATCCGGGAAGCGATCGGCGACAGGTTCATGGATGATCCCGAGGCGCTGCGGGAACTTGACCGCTTCGCCGACGACAGCGCGTTCCGGGAGAAGTTCGTCGCGGTGAAGCGCGCGAACAAGGCGGCGCTGTCCGACCTGCTGCGTGCCCGCGTCAACGCCCGGATCGATCCTGCCGCGCTGTTCGACATCCAGATCAAGCGCATCCATGAATATAAGCGGCAGCTGCTCAACATCATCGAGGCGGTATCGCTCTACGACCAGATCCGGTCGCATCCGGAAAAGGACTGGGTGCCGCGCGTCAAGCTGTTCGGTGGCAAGGCGGCGTCCAGCTATCACAACGCCAAGCTGATCATCAAGCTGGCGGGCGACGTGGCGCGCGCCGTCAATCACGACCCAGCGGTGCAGGGGCTGCTCAAGGTCCAGTTCGTGCCCAATTACAATGTGTCCCTGGCCGAGGTGATGATCCCGGCGGCGGACCTGTCGGAACAGATATCCACCGCCGGCATGGAGGCTTCGGGCACCGGCAACATGAAGTTCGCCGTCAATGGCGCGCTCACGATCGGCACGCTGGACGGCGCCAATGTCGAAATGCGCGACCATGTGGGCGAGGAGAATATCGTGATCTTCGGCCTGACAGCCGGCCAGGTGAACGAGCGGCGTGGGCAGGGTTACAATCCGCGTGAGGTAATCGGGCAGAGCCGCGAGCTGGGCCAGGCGCTGGAAGCGATCGCCAGCGGCGTCTTCTCGCCCGATGATCCGGGACGGTATCGCGATCTCGTCAATGGCATTTACGACCATGACTGGTTCATGGTCGCGGCCGATTTCGACAGCTATTCCGCCGCGCAGCGCCATGTGGATTCGCTGTGGCGCGATCAGGCGCGATGGGCCAGGATGGCGATCCACAATGTCGCGCGGATGGGGTGGTTCTCGTCCGACCGGACGATCCGCGAATATGCCGCCGATATCTGGAAGGTGCTGTGATGAAGGTGCGCAGGCCCAAGTGCTGACGGCGGAGCAGATCGATCGGCTGGTCGAGGGCCGGGACGACGATCCCTTCGCAACGCTGGGCGTGCATCCTGAGGGTAAGGGCTTTGTCGCCTGCGTGCTGCTGCCTGATGCCGCGAGTGTCACCGCCTACAGGCTGGACGGCAAGGCAGCGGGCATTCTGGAGCAGGTCGACCCGCGCGGCCTGTTCCAGGGCAAGCTGTCGGTACGCAAGCGCCAGCCGCTGCGCTATCAGGCGCTCTATCCCGACGGCGGCGAATATTGGTTCGTCGATCCCTATGCCTTCGGACCGGTGCTTGGGCCGCTCGACGATTATTATTTTGCGCAAGGCTCGCACGGCCGCCTGTTCGACAAGATGGGCGCGCACCTCATGTCCCATGAGGGCGTCGAGGGTACGCATTTCGCGGTTTGGGCACCCAATGCCAAGCGCGTGTCGGTGGTCGGCGAATTCAATCGCTGGGATGGCCGCCGGGGCCTGATGCGGCGGCGCCGGGATGCCGGCATATGGGAGATTTTCGTGCCCGAAGTGGGGCCGGGCATGGCCTATAAGTTCGAGATCGTCGGGCCGGATGGCGAGATGCAGCCGCTCAAGGCCGATCCCTTCGCCTTTCGATCCGAACTGCGGCCTTCGACCGCATCGATCGTGGCGGATGCGCCGGCGCACGATTGGGGTGATGATCGGCACCGCGACTATTGGGCGAAGGCCGACCCGCGTCGCGAACCCCTGTCCATCTATGAGGTCCATGCCGGGTCATGGCAACGCGATGAACATGGCGACTTTCTCAGCTGGGACGAACTGGCGAACCGGCTGATCCCCTATGTCGTCGGCATGGGCTTTACCCATATCGAATTCATGCCGATCAGCGAATATCCCTATGATCCAAGCTGGGGCTATCAGACGACCGGCCTTTATGCGCCCACCGCGCGCTTCGGCGAACCGGACGGGTTCGCGCGCTTCGTCGATGGCGCGCATCGGGCCGGGATCGGCATCATTCTCGATTGGGTGCCGGCGCATTTTCCGACCGACGCGCATGGACTTGCGCAGTTCGACGGCACGGCGCTCTATGAACATGCCGATCCGCGCAAGGGCTTCCACCCGGACTGGAACACGGCGATCTACAATTTCGGGCGGCGCGAAGTCGCGCAATATCTGGTCAACAACGCGCTGTTCTGGGCCGAGCGCTATCATGTCGACGGCCTGCGCGTCGATGCGGTCGCCTCGATGCTCTACCTCGACTATTCGCGCAAGGAGGGGGAGTGGATCCCCAATGCGCAGGGCGGGCGCGAGAATGTGGAGGCGGTCGCGTTCCTCCAGCAGATGAACAAGGCGCTCTACGGCACCCATGCCGGCGTCATGACGATCGCGGAGGAATCGACCAGTTGGCCCAAGGTTTCGGCTCCCGTGCATGAAGGGGGGCTCGGCTTCGGGTTCAAGTGGAACATGGGCTTCATGCACGACACGCTGCGCTATCTGGCGCGCGACGCGGTGCATCGGGCCCATCATCATGACGATATCACCTTTGGCCTGATCTATGCCTTCACCGAAAATTTCGTGCTGGCGCTCAGCCATGACGAGGTGGTGCACGGCAAGGGATCGCTGCTGCACAAGATGGCGGGCGACGACTGGCAGAAATTCGCCACGCTGCGCGCCTATTATGCGATGATGTGGGGCTATCCGGGCAAGAAGCTGCTGTTCATGGGGCAGGAATTCGCCCAGCGCGCCGAATGGAGCGAAGAGCGGTCGCTCGACTGGCACCTGCTCGACCATGCGCCGCATCGGGGCGTGCAGCGGCTGGTAAGCGATCTCAATCGGTTGTACCGCGCGAAGCCGGCGCTGCATGCGCGCGACTGCGAGGGCGAGGGTTTCGACTGGGTGCTGGTGGATGCCGCGCGGGATTCCGTTTTCGCCTGGGTCCGCCGGGCACCGGACGCCGCGCCCATCGTTATCGTCAGCCATTTCACGCCTCTGGCTCGGACCGGCTACCGGATCCGCTTGCCTTCGGGCGGACGCTGGCGTGAGATCATGAACAGCGACGCGGCCGACTATGGCGGCAGCGGCGCGGGTAATCTGGGGTCGGTGTTCGCCGACGCGGCCGGTTGGGCGACGATCAGCGTGCCCCCGCTCGGGACGCTGATGCTGGAGCTGGACATATGACACCGACGGACGCTGGCAAGCGGTCGCGGGCAGGGAGGAGAGGAGCCCAATGCAACCGAGAAACCAGCCGATCGCCCGCGACGCCATGGCTTATGTCCTGGCCGGCGGTCGCGGCAGCCGCCTCGCCGAACTGACCGATCGCCGCGCCAAGCCTGCCGTCCATTTCGGCGGCAAGGCGCGGATCATCGACTTCGCGCTGTCCAATGCCCTGAACAGCGGCATCCGCCGCATCGGCGTCGCGACGCAGTACAAGGCGCATTCGCTGATCCGCCACCTGCAGCGCGGGTGGAACTTCCTGCGGCCCGAACGCAACGAGAGTTTCGATATATTGCCCGCCAGCCAGCGTGTGTCGGAAAGCCAATGGTATGAAGGCACGGCCGACGCCGTGTTCCAGAATATCGACATCATCGAAAGCTATGCGCCCGAATATATGGTGCTGCTGGCCGGCGACCATGTCTACAAGATGGACTATGAACTGATGCTCCAGCAGCATGTGGACAGCGGGGCGGACGTCACCGTCGGCTGCCTGGAAGTGCCGCTGAAGGATGCCAGCGGCTTCGGCGTCATGCATGTCGATGACAGGGACGTCATCACCGCCTTCGTCGAAAAGCCGAAAAATCCGCCCGCCATGCCCGGCAATCCCGCGATGGCGCTGGCGTCGATGGGCATTTACGTGTTCCGCACCCGCTTCCTGATCGAGGAACTGCGGCGCGACGCGGAGGACAAGGGCAGCAAGCGGGACTTTGGCGGCGACATCATCCCCTATATCGTCAAGCATGGCAAAGCCGTGGCGCACCGCTTTTCGAGCAGCTGCGTGCGGGCGGAAAGCGAGCCGGTGCCTTATTGGCGCGACGTCGGCACGCTGGACGCCTATTGGCAGGCCAATATCGACCTCACCGAAGTCGTGCCCTCGCTCGACCTGTACGACCGCAACTGGCCGCTCTGGACCTATTCGGAAGTCAGCCCGCCCGCGAAGTTCGTCCACAATGAGGATGGCCGCCGGGGATCGGCGACGTCGTCTCTGGTCGCGGGCGGCTGCATCGTGTCCGGCTCTTCGCTGCACCGCAGCCTGCTCTTTTCCGGCGTGCGCACGCACAGCTTCTCGTCGATGACGGACAGCATCATCATGCCCGATTGCCAGATCGGGCGGGGCGCGCAGCTGCATAAATGCGTGCTCGATTCCGGCGTCATCATTCCGCCGGGACTGATCGTGGGGGAAGACCCGCAAGCCGATGCGCGCCGTTTCCGCCGGAGCGACAGTGGCGTGTGCCTCATCACCCAATATATGATCGACCGGCTGGCGGATTGACGGACTTGAGCAAGACAGTTCCGATGCAGCTACTTTCGGTCGCGTCCGAAATCTATCCGCTGATCAAGACCGGGGGGCTGGCCGATGTGGCGGGCGCCTTGCCGTCGGCGCTGGCCGAACATGGCATTGCCGTGCGAACGCTGGTGCCGGGCTATCCATCGCTCCTGTCGAAGGTGGACAAGGCCAAGGCGGTGCGCCGCTATGACACCTTGTTCGGCGCGCCTGCGACGGTGCTGGCGGCAAAGGCCGGCGACCTGGACCTGCTGATATTGGACGCCCCGGATTTTTTCGCGCGCGAAGGCGGCCCCTATGGCGACATGGGCGGCGCCGACTGGCCGGACAATTGGCGCCGCTTCGCCGCGCTGTCGCGCGTGGGCGCCGACATTGCAGCGGACGGCGTCAAGGGCTGGCGGCCGGATCTGGTCCACGCGCATGACTGGCAGGCGGCGATGACGGCCGCCTATATGCGCTTCGGTCCGGCCCATGCCGTGCCCAAGGTCGTGACGATCCATAACCTCGCCTTTCAGGGGCGGTTCGGGGCGGATATCTTCGCTTCGCTGGATCTGCCGGCCGAAGCCTGGGCGGTCGACGGCGTCGAATATTATGGCGGCATCGGTTTCCTGAAAGGCGGGCTGGTGTCCGCCGACGCGATCACCACGGTCAGCCCGACCTATGCACAGGAGATACGCTCGCCGGTGCATGGCATGGGCCTCGACGGCCTGATCAACGGACGGGCCGACCGGTTGCACGGCATATTGAACGGGGTCGAAACCGCGATCTGGGATCCGGCCACCGATGCCCTGATCGCGCGGCGCTATACGGCGCGGGCGCTGGGCGCGCGCTCGTCCAACCGCCGGGCGCTGGAAAAGCATTTCGCCCTCGACCGCGACGATGCGCCGATCTTCATCATCGTCAGCCGCCTGACCTGGCAAAAAGGCATGGATATTGTGGTGGGCGCGATCGATCATCTTGTCGGGCTGGGCGGCAAGCTCGCCGTGCTGGGATCGGGCGATCATCCGCTGGAAGGCGCTTTCCTGGCGGCGGCCGACCGGCATCGCGGCCGGGTAGGCGCGCAGATCGGCTATGACGAGCCGCTGTCGCATCTCATGCAGGCGGGCGCGGACGCGATCCTGATCCCGTCGCGGTTCGAGCCTTGCGGCCTGACCCAGCTTTACGGCCTGCGCTATGGCTGCGTGCCGGTGGTGGCGCGGGTCGGCGGTCTTGCGGATACGGTGATCGATGCCAATGAAGCGGCGGTGGGGGCCGGCGCCGCGACGGGCCTGGTCTTTCCGCCTGCCGATCCGCTGGCGCTGCATGGCGCCATTGCGCGAACCGTGCAGCTCCATTCGGACAAGAGCCTGTGGCAGGCGATGCAGCGCGCGGGCATGCGCGCGGACTTTTCCTGGACGCATAGTGCCGCCCGCTATGCCGACCTGTTCCGGACATTGGTGCAGGGTGCTGCATGACCGTTTTCGGACCGGAGATCGGGACGCACGGCACGCGCTTCCGGGTTCGGTCACCCGATGCCTCCCAGCTGTGGCTATGCCTGTTCGACGCCGATGATCGGGAGACGCGCTTGCCCATGGCGCGCGATGGGGAGGGCGGCTGGGCTCTGGATGTGCCGGCCATCGGGGAAGGGGCGCGCTATGGCCTGCGCGCCGATGGCCCCTATGCCCCGGATGCCGGCCTGTGGTTCGACCCGGACAAGCTGCTGCTCGACCCCTATGCGCGGGCGATCGACCGGCCCTTCCTCTATGACGCCGCCCTGGCCGCGCCGCGCGGGGAAGGGCGGGATACGGCGCCCCTGGTGCCCAAGGGCGTGATCACCGCGCCGTTCCCGCCCGCGCGAGGGGACGCGCCGCTGTTTCGCCCCGGCGGACTCATCTATGAACTGCAGGTGCGGGCCTTCACCATGCTGCATCCCGATGTGCCGGAGGCGCAGCGCGGCACGATCGCGGCGCTGGCGCATCCGGCCATCATCGACCATCTGCGTCGCCTGCATGTCGGTGCGGTCGAACTCATGCCGATCAATGCCTGGATTGACGAGCGGCATCTGGGGCCGCTGGGTCTGCGCAACGCCTGGGGCTATAATCCGATGAGCTGGTTCGCGCTCGATCCGCGGATCGCGCCGGGTGGCATGGCGGAACTGCGCGCGGCGGTCGCGGCGCTGCAGGATGCCGGCATCGGCGTCATCCTCGACATGGTCTATAATCATGATGGGGAAAGCGATGCCCTCGGCCCCACGCTGTCGCTGCGCGGGCTGAACGCGCGCGAGGCGTTTCGTCATGACGCCGGGGGACGGCTGATCAATGACACCGGCACCGGCAACAGCATCGATTGCAATCATCCCACGATGCAGACGCTGATCCTTGAGTCGCTGCGTCATTTCGTCGTTGAAGCGGGCGTGGACGGCTTTCGCTTCGATCTGGCGCCGGCGCTGGGTCGATTGCCGTCGGGCTTCGATGCCGACGCGCCGCTGCTGCGCGCCTTGCGGGACGATCCGCTGCTGGCCGGCCGTCTGCTGATCGCCGAGCCATGGGACATCGGGCCGGGCGGCTATCAGTTGGGCCGCTTTGGTCCGGCCTGGCTGGAGTGGAACGACCGCTATCGCGATGACATGCGCCGATTCTGGCGCGGTGATCCGGGGATGCTGGGGACGCTGGCGACGCGCCTTGCTGGCTCCTCCGACCTGTTCGCAGGGGAAGGGGGCACGCGCACGGTCAATTTCCTGGCCGCGCATGACGGCTTCACGCTGGCCGACCTCACCGCCTATGAACAGCGGCACAACGAAGCCAATGGCGAGCAGAATCGCGACGGCCATGGCGACAATTTCAGCTGGAACAACGGCGTGGAGGGGCCGAGCCCCGATCCCACGCTGGTCGAGGCCCGCCGGCGCGATGTCAGGGCGCTGCTGTCCACGCTCTTCGTCTCACGCGGGACGATCATGCTGACGGCGGGCGACGAATT
>DATFDS010000132.1:0-2373 GCA_035251955.1 Sphingobium sp.
AATCGAGTAAGGTTCAGGCCGCCTTCACGGTCGCATAGGCCCAGTCGAGCCACGGGCCGAGCGCCTCGATATCCGCCGTCTCGACGGTCGCGCCGCACCAGATGCGCAGGCCCGCCGGGGCGTCGCGATAGCCCGCGACGTCATAGGCGGCGCCTTCCTTTTCGAGCAGGCCAGCCATGCTCTTGATGAAGGCTTCGTCCGCACCCTCGACGGTCAGGCAGACGCTGGTGGTCGAGCGGGTCGCTTCGTCGGCGGCGAGATGGCCGAGCCAGTCGCGTTCCTGCACCAGCTTGTCGAGCGCTGCGGCATTGGCGTTGCTCCGCGCGATCAGGCCAGCGGGTCCGCCGACCGACTTGCCCCATTCCAGCGCGAAGATCGCATCCTCGACGGCCAGCATCGAAGGGGTGTTGATCGTCTCGCCCTTGAAGATGCCTTCGGCGAGCTTGCCCTTCGCCATCAGGCGGAAGACCTTGGGCAGCGGCCAGGCAGGAGTGTGGGTTTCGAGCCGCTCGACCGCGCGGGGGCCGAGGATCAGCACGCCATGGCCACCCTCACCACCCAGCACCTTCTGCCAGGAGAAGGTGGCGACGTCGATCTTCGCCCAGTCGATGTCATAGGCGAACACCGCGCTGGTGGCGTCGGCGAAGGTCAGGCCTTCGCGGGTCTGCGGAATCCAGTCGGCATTGGGCACGCGCACGCCCGAGGTGGTGCCGTTCCAGGTGAACAGCACGTCGTGAGCGAAGTTCACACCGTTCAGGTCGGGCAGCTGGCCGTAGTCGGCGCGGATGATCGTCGGGTCGAGCTTGAGCTGCTTGGCGACGTCCGTCACCCAGCCCTCGCCGAAGCTTTCCCAGGCGAGCGTCGTCACTGGACGGGCGCCGAGCATGGTCCACATCGCCATTTCGAAGGCGCCGGTGTCGGAACCGGGGACGATGCCGATGCGATGGGTTTCGGGCAGGTTGAGCAGCTCGCGCATCAGGTCGATGCAGTAAGCGAGGCGGGTCTTGCCGATCTTGGCGCGGTGCGAGCGGCCCAGCGATTCGGCGCTCAGCTTGTCGGCGCTCCAGCCTGGAGGCTTGGCGCAGGGACCGGAAGAGAAATAGGGGCGAGCCGGCTTGGTTGCGGGCTTGGCGGCAGGCGCAAGGGTAGCGCCGGCTTCGGTAACATCAGTCATGTACTGCGTCTCCTTACAGAGAGCACGCGCGGCGTTGGGACCGCGTGGCCCGGGGGCCGAACTAAAGATCGTGGGCGAAGAGTCAAGACGAATGTCTGGATGCGACGAACCGTTGTCGCCGTTAACCCCCAAGCCAAGGAGCCGTGGTAAATGGCTGATCATGAACGAGCGGGCATGGGGGAAAGCAGCGTTGCGTGGTTTGGGGCAGGCGACCCTGCTGGGCCTATGCTTCACGCTCGCATCCTGCGGCGGCGACCTGGTGCCGCGCGGGCGGGTCGAGCGCCCCTCCAAACCGCCCAAGGGGTCGCGCCCTGCCGCGCCGCCTTCCATGGCACTCCGTCAGTGCATGATGAAACTGGAGTCGCAGTCGGTTGCCTTCACCCCGCTGCCGGACCAGAATTTCGGCGGCGGCTGCACCGCGATGGGCAGCGTCAAGCTGATCGACATCGGCGTGCCGGCGACCAACCTTGGGGCGATGACCTGCAACCTCGCCGCCAATTTCGCCGCCTGGGCGCGCTTTGGCGTGCAGCCCGCCGCGCGGCTGATCCTGGGCGCGGAGATCGAGAAGATCGAAACCTTCGGCACCTATAATTGCCGGCCGATCGCGGGCAGCGGGAAGCTCAGCGAACATGCGCACAGCAATGCGGTCGACGTGTCGGCCTTTGTCCTGGCCGACGGGCGCCGCATCACGATCGAGCAGGGCTGGAACGGCGACCGGCAGACCCGCCAGTTCCTGGAGATAGTGCGCGCCAGCGCCTGCAAGCGATTCCGCACGGTGCTGAGCCCGGATTACAATGTCGCCCATCACGATCATTTTCATTTCGATATGGGCGGGAAAGGTGGCTTTTGCCGCTGATGCTTCCTAAGTTGGGTTGAATGACAAGACAAGAAATCGAAGAACGCAAATTCCGTCCTGCCCGGCAGGAAGCCGCCGATGCAAGGAAGCAGGTCGGCACCCCTCAGACCAGCAGTGCAGCCTATCGCCTGGCCTTTCAGGACACGGAATTTCTGCTGCGGGAAGATCTGCGCCCGGTCCGCTTCCAGCTGGAATTGCTGAAACCCCAGTTGCTGATGGACGAGGCGGGGATCGAATCGACCTTCGTCTTCTACGGTTCGGCGCGCATTCCCGAGCCCGAACAGGTGCAGGCGCGGATCGATGCCGCGACCACGCCCGAACAGCGGCGGGTCGCGGAGAATCT
>DATFDS010000133.1:0-13639 GCA_035251955.1 Sphingobium sp.
CCCCAAATTTCGCTGTCGAACCGCTTAGCGCTTCGAGAACTGGAAGCTCCGGCGGGCCTTGGCCTTACCGTATTTCTTACGCTCGACGGTACGGCTGTCGCGGGTCAGGAAGCCTTCGGCCTTGACCGCGCTACGCAGCGCCGGTTCGTACTTCGACAGAGCCTGTGCGATGCCGTGCTTGACCGCACCGGCCTGGCCCGACAGACCGCCGCCCTTGACGGTGGCGATCACGTCATACTGGCCTTCGCGCTCGGTGACGCCGAAGGGCTGGTTGATCACCAGACGCAGGGTCGGACGGGCGAAATAGACTTCCTGATCGCGGCCGTTGACCGTGATCTTGCCGGTGCCGGGCTTCACCCAGACGCGGGCGACGGCGTCCTTGCGGCGGCCGGTCGCATAGGCGCGGCCAAGGCTGTCGATTTCCTGGGCGCGCAGCGGAGCCGAAGGCTGAACCGGAGCGATCGGCGCATCGGCGGCGACGGTCTCGACAGCGGCGGCGGCCGGAGCCGGGGCGTTGGCGGTCAGCGACGCGAGGTCGGACAGGGACTGGCGGTTATCGGACATTATGCACCCACCTTGTTCTTGCGGTTGCGCGACGCGAAATCGAGCACTTCGGGGTTCTGCGCTTCGTGGGGATGCTCGGCGCCGGCGAAGATGCGCAGGTTGCGCATCTGCTGGCGGCCCAGCGGTCCACGGGGGATCATACGCTCTACGGCCTTTTCCAGGACGCGCTCGGGGAAGCGGCCTTCCAGAATCTTCTGGGGCGTGGTTTCCTTGATGCCGCCGGCATAGCCGGTGTGCTTGTAGTAGACCTTGTCGGTCAGCTTGCGGCCGGTGAACTTCACCTTGCCCGCATTGACGATGATGACATTGTCACCGCAATCGACATGGGGGGTGAAGCTCGTCTTGTGCTTGCCGCGCAGGATGTTCGCGACGGTCGATGCGAGGCGGCCGACGACGAGGCCTTCCGCGTCGATCAAAATCCACTTCTTTTCGACCGTGGCCGGGGTTGCCGGCTTGGTGGTCTTCATCAGCGCCTTCATGGTGCCAATCTCCAATTGAAATATAGTCACCGATTGCCGTCGCCGGCTTTCGGAAGATGCGCGCTAATGACGGGTGACCCCGGAGAAGTCAAGAGATTCGGCGGCTTTGCTGACGGGTAAAATAATACCCGTCACTTCGCGATCTGATCCGCGATCCATTTGGCGAAGGGGGTTTCCGCGGCCTCCACGGGCAAGGCGAGGATCGCGGGCACATCATAATCATGCAGGTCGGCGATGCGCGCCATCAGCGCGTCACGGCGCGAAGGCACGGTCTTGAACAGGACCGGAACCTCGGCCGACATTTCCAGCACGCCGTTCCATTCATAGATGGAGGTCGCGCCGCCCAATATGTTGGCGCAGGCGGCAAGCCGTTCCTCGACGATTTGGCGCGCGATGCGCTGCGCGGCCTCTTCCGATCCTAACAGGGTGTAGACGAGTGCAACCCCGCTCATGCGCGGCGCGCGCCCACGGCATGGGCGCCCCAGGCGGCAGCGGCGACCACCAGCGCGCCCACCGCCTGGTGCAGCACGGCCAGGGGCAGCGCAATGCCGCTCATGACCGTGGCGATGCCGAGCGCGATCTGCGTGCCCAGCGCGGCGTTGATCGCGATCGAGGGCCCGCGCCGTCCCGCCCGCTTCGCCTTGCGCGCGAGCAGGATGAGGAAGACGGCCACGACCCACGCCCACCAGCGATGGATGAAATGGACGAGATAGGGGTCGTTGGAGACGGTCGCCCAGAGCGAGCCGAGCCATTCGATCCCCTCCGGCACGAAATGATCGTTCATCAGCGGCCAGGTGTTGGAGACATAGCCGGCGTCCAGCCCGGCCGTGAAGGCGCCGAACATGAGTTGGGCCAGCAGCACCAGCAGGGCGAGGAGCGCGAAAGGCCGCAACGCCGCCGGGCGGGCGGCCGGATCGCGATGCAGCGCGGCGAGATCCAGCGCGGTCCAGATCAACCCGCCCATGATGAACAGCGCGGTCAGTAGATGGACGGCGAGGCGATAATGGCTGACATCGGTTCGAACCGAGAGGCCGGACGTCACCATCCACCAGCCGATCGCGCCCTGCAGCCCGCCCAGGGCCAGCAGCGCGACGAGGCGGGGGCCATAGCCGGCCGGGATCGCTCGCTTCCACGCGAACCACAGCAGCGGCAGCGCGAAGGCGACGCCGATCAGCCGCCCGAGCAACCGGTGCACCCATTCCCAGAAGAAGATGAACTGGAAATCGGACAGGCTCATGCCCCGGTTGATTTCCTGATATTCGGGTATCTGCTGGTAACGGCGGAAGGCGTCCATCCACTGGTCATGGGTCAACGGCGGAATGGCGCCGCTGATCGGCTTCCATTCGGTGATCGACAGGCCCGATTCGGTCAGCCGCGTGATCCCGCCGACGACGACCATGGCAAAGACGAGCGAGGCGACGGCAAGCAGCCAGCGGGCGATGGGCAGCGGGCGCGGCGTGGGCAAGGCCGGGCGGCGAAGGGCGAGCGCAGTCATGGTGCCGTTCCATGCGCCCTTGCCCGGCGGCTGGCAAGAGGGGCGCAGGAGGGCAAATCGCCCCATGCGCGCGGCGTGCGCGGATACAAATGGAAGGCCGCGCGTATCCGGCCTGATGATCTGGAACCGCTGTTGCTGTCGGTCCTGCGCGATGGCGAGACCGTCCACGCGTCAGCGTGTCCGACACGGGCCCAGGCATGGATGCCGACACGCTGAGCCATGCGATCGAGCCCTTCCTCACCACCAAGGAAGTGGGGCGCGGCACCGGTCCTGAAACGGTGCTGGTATGCGAGGATGCTGGTATGCGAGGATGACGAGAAGGTGCGCGCCTATTCGGTCGAGGTGCTGCGCGCGCTTGGCTATCGGGTGGAGGAACGGCAGGCGGGGTAAGCCTGCTTTCCGTCCCGCAGGCGGGAAGGGACTATCGAACGGTCGCCTTGCGCCACGCCGCCACCAGAGCGGTCGCGCGTTCTCCCACCAGCGCCGCGCCGTCGCCGGGGCGGTAGAGCGCGCCGCCCACGCCGATGCCTTCGCAGCCTGCGTCAAGCCAGTCGCCGATCGTGTCGGCATCGGTGCCGCCCACGGCCCAGACGCCGACATGCTTGGGCAGCACGTCCTTCACCGCCTTCACATAAGCCGGCCCAAGGCGCGCGGCGGGGAAGAGCTTGATCCGGCGGGCACCGGCTTTCACCGCGGCGAAGGCTTCGCTGGGGGTCATGAAGCCGGGCAACAGCTCAAGCCCGAGCGCGGCGCCCCGCGCGATGACGTCCGGATCGGTGTTGGGCGTCACCATGATGCGGCCTCCGGCGCCGTGCAGCCCCTCGACCGCCTCCACCGTCAGCACGGTGCCGCCGCCGATAAGGCCGCGTGTCCCATAGGCGGACTGGAGCGCGCCGATGCTCTCCAGCGGATCGGGCGAGTTGAACGGCACTTCGATGATACGGATGCCCGCCGCGATCAACGCGCCGCCGACGTCCAGCGCTTCCTCGGGTTTGAGACCGCGCAGGATAGCGGCGATCGGCGGGGCGCCATCGGCAAGCAGGTCGTCAAGGGTCATTTCTTCTCCGATATCACACAACGTCGCCGCGAATAGCTTGTGGCCGGCTTCGGCCAATTGCTGCCATTGAGGGGAATCGTGCTCCTGCGAAGGCAGGAGCCCAGGCCCGCCGTCTGAACTGGGCTCCTGCCTTCGCAGGAGCACGTTACGCTTCGACCACAAACCTTGTCCGCATCCCACCCCACATCAACCATTCCCCAATCCCAGCCCGGCACGCGCGCAGGCGTCGCCGTCGAGCATGCGCGTCCCCAGGCCCTGCGCTTCCAAAGCCCGCGCATAGCGACCGGACAAGCGCTGATCACCGATCAGGAGGATGTTGCTCCCTTCCCCGAGCGTCGCGCGGACTTCGGCAATCTCGCAGCCGATCAGCAGGCCGGAGAGATAGCCGAGCGACCAGTCGGCCGAGCGGCCCGCTCGCAGGCGCATCGACCGCGCCGCGAACAGGCTGGTAAGCAGCCGCCCCTCCCCGGCCCGATCCAGCCCCTCGGCAAAGCCGGCCGCCTCCTCGACCGGATCGGCAGCGTCGGCCTTGGGCCCCAGCGTCGATTGGTCGCGCAACAGGGCGAACAACTCGCCCGTGGGCACGGTTCGGAAGGCAATGACGCGACCGTCCTCGGCCAGCGACCATTTATTGTGGGTGCCGGGCAGGACGATGAGGCGGCGGCCCCGCACCAGATCCTGATCGATCGCCAGAGCTCCGAAAATCTGCGCTTCCTCGCCACGCATCACCTCGGGCACGCCGTCGACACCCGTACAGGCAAGACCGGCCATGATGCGCATCGGCGTTCCGCGCCAGTCGAGCCGCACGGCAGCAGCACGCCAGCTTTCCATGTCGGCGGGGCAGTCAGCGTAGGGCGCCTCCACCCAACCGTCGCGCGCGCCGACCATGCCGCACAGGCGAATCTCGGCGGGGGCGCCATCGTCAAGCCAGGGCGCGATGGTCCGGCCAAAGGCCGCTGGGGCTTCGCGCCCGACCGTGCCGATGCCCGGTCCATCCAGGCGCGCGGCAACGCTGCCCTGTTCGATGCGGTAGAGCCGCAGGCGGCTGGTCCCCCAGTCGCCGATCACTTCATAACCGCTCATCGGCGCCATCCATTCGATCTTTGCCGGCTGTGTCGCACGAAAAGTCTCGACCGTCCTTGAAATTTCATTTGTCTGAGTATATCGAAAGGGAAAGCGCGTCAATCTGCCCTGCCCTTTTACCCTTCAGGATGTTCTCATGAGCGATTCCTCCGAGCCTGCCCGAAAGCTGCGCAGCCGCGCCTGGTTCGACAACCCCGACAATATCGACATGACAGCCCTCTATCTGGAGCGCTATCTGAATTTCGGGCTGAGCCTGGAGGAACTGCGCAGCGGCAGGCCGATCATCGGCATCGCCCAGACCGGCAGCGACCTTTCGCCCTGCAACCGCCACCATCTGGTGCTGGCGGAGCGGATGCGCGAGGGGATTCGCGAGGCGGGCGGCATTGCGCTGGAATTTCCGGTGCATCCGATCCAGGAAACGGGCAAGCGGCCCACCGCGGGGCTGGACCGCAACCTCGCCTATCTGGGGCTGGTCGAGGCGCTGTACGGCTATCCGCTCGACGGCGTGGTGCTGACCACCGGCTGCGACAAGACGACGCCTGCGCTGATCATGGCGGCGGCGACGGTGAACATCCCCGCCATCGCGCTGTCGGTCGGGCCGATGCTGAACGGCTGGCACAAGGGCGAGCGCACCGGGTCGGGCACGATCGTCTGGCATGCACGGCAGCTGCTCGCCGCGGGCAAGATCGATGACGAGGGCTTCATCAAGCTGGTCGCGTCCTCGGCGCCCTCGACCGGCTATTGCAACACGATGGGCACGGCATCGACGATGAACAGCCTGGCCGAGGCGCTGGGCATGATGCTGCCCGGATCGGCGGCGATCCCGGCCCCCTATCGCGACCGGCAGGAAGCCGCCTGGCGCACCGGCAAACGTATCGTCGACATGGTGGCGGAGGACCTGAAGCCCTCCGACATCCTGACGCTGGACGCCTTCCACAATGCGATCGTTGTGAACTCGGCGATCGGCGGGTCGACCAACGCGCCTATCCACCTCGCCGCGATCGCGCGCCACGTCGGTGTCGAACTGCCGCTCAAGGACTGGGAGACGGTGGGGCACAAGGTGCCGTTGCTGGTCAATCTGCAGCCCGCCGGGGAATATCTGGGCGAGGATTATTATCATGCCGGCGGCGTGCCGGCGGTGATCGGCCAGCTGATCGGCCAGGGCCTGATCCGCGAGGGCGCGAAGACCGTCAACGGCAGGACGATCGGCGAAAATTGCAAGGGTGTGGAGATCGAGGATGAGAAGGTCATCCGCCCGTTCACCAGGCCGATCAAGGACGAAGCGGGCTTTCTGGTGCTGTCGGGCAACCTGTTCGACGCGGCGGTGATGAAGACCAGCGTCATCAGCGAAGAGTTCCGCCAGCGCTATCTCTCCAATCCGAGCGATCCCAATGCGTTCGAGGGCCAGGCCGTCGTGTTCGACGGGCCGGAGGATTATCATCACCGCATCGACGATCCGGCGCTGGGGATCACCCCCGATACGCTGATGTTCATGCGCGGCGCGGGGCCGATCGGCTATCCGGGCGCGGCCGAAGTGGTGAACATGCGCCCGCCCGCCTATCTCATCACAGAGGGCGTAAGCGCGCTACCCTGCATCGGCGACGGGCGGCAGTCCGGGACCAGCGGCAGTCCCTCGATCCTCAACGCTTCGCCCGAGGCGGCGGCAATGGGGGGCCTGGCGCTGCTGCGGACCGGCGACCGGGTGCGGATGGACCTCAACAAAGGCGAGGTAAACGTGCTGATTTCCGACACGGAGCTAGCCGAGCGACGGGCGACGCTGGAGGCGCAGGGCGGCTACAAATATCCCGCTTCGCAGACACCGTGGCAAGAAATCCAGCGTGCACTGGTCGGCCAGATGGACACCGGCGCGATCCTGGAAGGATCGGAGAAATATCAGCGCATCGCCCAGACCAGGGGCCTGCCGCGCGACAATCATTGAGGATTGCGCATCGATAGCGCCGGCAAGCGCAACCCACTTTCCGGCGCGATGCTTTAGCCAGACAAATTTGCAGTTGCAGGAGATATCCATGTTCAACGGAGCCATCTTGATCGGCGCGTCCGAGCGCCGGGGCGGCGAGCCCTTCTTCGCCATCAACCCGTCGACCGGCGCCAAGGGCGAAATCGCCTTTTCCAGCGCCACGCCCCTCGAAGTGGAGCAGGCCGCCGCGCTGGCCGAAGCCGCGTTCGACAGCTTTTCGACCCTGACGCCCGACGCGCGCGCCACCTTTCTGGAAACGGTCGCCGACACTATCGTCGGCATAGGCGACCTGCTGATCGAGACCGCCATCACCGAAACCGGCCTGCCACGCGCCCGGCTGGAGGGCGAACGCGGCCGCACCATCGGCCAGCTGCGCCTGTTCGCCAGCTATGTGCGGCTGGGTGACTGGCTCGACGCCACCATCGATCCGGCCCTGCCCGATCGCCAGCCGCTGCCCCGCGCGGACCTGCGCCGCGTCAATCATTCGGTCGGCCCGGTCGCGGTGTTCGGCGCGTCCAACTTCCCGCTCGCCTTCTCGGTCGCGGGCGGCGACACGGCCTCGGCCTTCGCGGCCGGTTCTCCGGTCATCGTCAAGGGCCACAGCGCCCATCCGGGCACCGGCGAACTGGTTGCGCGCGCGATCCAGGCAGCGGTCAAGAGCCTGGGCTTGCATGAAGGCGTCTTCTCCTACCTGCCCGGCAACGATCGGGCGCTCGGAAGCGCCCTGGTCGCCGACCCTCGCATCAAGGCGGTGGGCTTCACCGGATCGCGCGGCGGCGGCACGGCGCTGATGAAGATCGCCGCCGAACGCGCAGAGCCGATCCCGGTCTATGCCGAAATGTCGAGCATCAACCCGGTCGTGCTGCTGCCCGGCGCCCTCGCCGCCAGGGCCGAAGCCATGGGCAGCGCCTTTGTCGGATCGCTGACCATGGGGTCGGGCCAGTTCTGCACCAATCCCGGCCTCGTCATAGCGCTCGACGGCCCGGACCTCGACCGCTTCGTCGCTGCGGCGGCGCAAGCCTTGTCGGGCGCGCAATCGCAAGTGATGCTGACGCCGGGCATCCACGCCGCCTATGAACAGGGCGTCGCCGCCCTCGTCGGCGCGGAGGGCGTCTCCACCATCGCGCGCGGCACCGCGCCTGAGGGCGGCAACCGCGGCCAGGCCGCCTTCTTCTCGACCAGCGCGGAAACCTTCAGGGCCAATCCGGTGCTGGCGGAGGAAGTGTTCGGCTCGTCCGCGGTGCTCATCCGCTGCTCCGGCATCGAGGAGATCATCGCCACGATCGCGGGCCTCGAAGGCCAGCTCACCGCCACGCTGCAGATCGGCGAAGGCGATGAGGGCGACGCCGCCAGGCTGTTGCCCACGCTGTCCCGGAAAGTGGGTCGCATCCTGACCAATGGCTGGCCGACCGGAGTCGAAGTGACCCATGCGATGGTGCATGGCGGCCCCTTCCCCTCGACCGCCGACGGCCGCTCCACCTCGGTCGGGACGCTGGCGATGATGCGCTTCCTGCGCGCGGTCTGCTATCAGGACGTACCCGACGCGCTGCTTCCCCCTGGGCTGCAGGCCGGCAATCCCTGGAAGCTCAACCGTCGGGTTGACGGCAGGTTGGAGATCGCGGCCTGATCTATGCGGCCATCGCGCTGCTGCGGTTCTTCCTTTGCGGTCGCCATTATCCTACGACGGCTTTCAAGGATTGATTAAGGGAGCGGGAATTTGGGAAGCGAGCGCGAAGGCGGGACGGAACGCAAGTTCGGAAACGAGGAAGGCTCGCTGCGCATCCACCAGGCGATCGCCCGCGACCTGGGCACGGCGATCCTGATGGGCAGGCACAAGCCCGGCGAGCTGTTCGAAGGCGAGATCGAGGCATCCGAGCGGCTGCACGTGTCGCGCACCGCCTATCGTGAGGCGGTGCGCATCCTGATCGCCAAGGGCATGCTGGAAAGCCGGCCCAAGGCCGGGACGCGGGTACTGCCGCGCAGCCGCTGGAATGTGCTGGACCCGGAGATGCTCGCCTGGATGTTCGCGGGCGAGCCCGATCGCGCCTTCATCCGCGACCTGTTCGAACTGCGCGCCGTGATCGAGCCGGCGGCGGCGGAATTTGCCGCGCGCAGGCGGACCGACGAGCAGCTCGCGGCGATGGAGCAGGCGCTGGAGGCGATGGGCCGGCATGGCCTGTCCGAACGCGCGGGCCGCGATGCCGACCAGCGCTTTCACAATGCCGTCCTCGACGCGACGCATAATGATGCGCTGGCGGCATTGGCCAGCTCGGTGGGTGCGGCCGTCGGCTGGACCACAACCTTCAAGCAGCGCAAGAAGCTGATCCCGCGCGATCCCCTGCCCGAGCATCGCGCCGTCTTTCAGGCTATCGCGGCCCGCGATACCGCCGCCGCGCGAGCCACGATGATGGAACTGCTGCGGCTGGCGCTGGCGGACATGGATATCGCGCTGGCGGAGCCGGCGGCCGGCTGAAACAAGCGCGCCGTGCCCTCCCGCCGCACAGGGATCGACCCAACGCTTTTGCACATCCTCAACAAAGCGCCTATACTGATCGCTTGATGCCAGGACTCAGGACAGCAATGACATCCAATTTCTTCCGGGGCGCCATTGCCCTTGGCGCGCTCGCGCTCATCCCTGCCACCACCGCGGCGCTCGCCGACGGGGAAGCGAGCAGCTACAAGGCGCTCGACGAGTTCATGGACGTGTTCCAGAAGGTTCGCAGCGACTATGTCGAAAAGGTCGACGACGAAAAGCTGATCAAGGGGGCGATCGACGGCATGCTCGCCAGCCTCGACCCGCATTCAAGCTTCCTCGACGCGCGCGATTTCCAGAATCTGCGTACCCAGACGGAGGGCAGCTATGGCGGCCTGGGCCTGTCCGTCACGCAGGAGGATGGCGCGGTCAAGGTGATCGCGCCCACGCAGGACACCCCGGCCTGGCGCGCGGGGATCAAGGCCGGCGACTATATCACCCATCTCGACGGCCAGCTCATCTATGGCGGCACGCTGGACGAGGCGGTCGACAAGATGCGTGGGCAGGCCGGCACCGCGATCAAGCTGACGATCGTGCGGCCGGGCCGCGACAAGCCGATCGAACTCACCCTGACGCGCGAGATCATTCAGTTGAAGCCCGTAAAGTGGGAAGTGAAGAACAATGTCGGTGTGATCAACATCGTCAGCTTCTCCGCCAATACCGGCGCCGACGTGCGGCAGGCGATCCGCAGCATCGACAAGAGCCTGGGGCACCGGCCGACCGGCTATATTCTCGACCTGCGCTCCAACCCCGGCGGGCTGCTGGATGAGGCGGTGTCGGTAAGCGACACCTTCCTGGAGCGCGGCGAGATCGTGTCGCAGCGCGGGCGCCAGAAGGGCGATGTAGAGCGCTATTATGCCAAGCCGGGCGACGACGCGAAGGGCCTCCCCATGATCGTGCTGGTCGATGCGGGATCGGCGTCGGCTTCGGAAATCGTCGCGGGCGCGCTGCAGGACCAGCATCGCGCGCTGGTGATGGGCGAGCGCAGCTTCGGCAAGGGCAGCGTGCAGACGATGCTGCCGCTCAGCAACACCACCGCGCTCAAGCTGACGACCGCGCGCTATTATACACCGTCGGGCAAGTCGGTGCAGGAAGGCGGGATCGAGCCGGATGTGCGCGTGCCGCAACTGTCCGACCCCGATTACAAGAGCCGGCCGAAATTCCGCGAAAGCGACCTGCGCCGGCACCTGATCAACGAGATCAAGACCGACAATGCCGCGCTGGAAGAGGATGTGAAGGACGACCCGCGCTTCGCCATGACGGCCGAGGAGCTGAAGAAGAAGGGGATCGAGGACTTCCAGCTCGATTATGCGCTCAAGACGATCGGGCGGCTGGCGGCAAAGCCGGGCGCGGTCGTGGCACAGGCACAGCCGATCGCGCGGAAATAGGAGGCGCGCCGGTTTCGGGAGGGATGCGGAAATGTCCTTATTAACCGTCACCCCAGCGAAAGCTGGGGTCTCAGGCCATGTGGCGCTTCATCTCCTGAGATCCCAGCCTTCGCTGGGATGACAGGAAGGGGCCGAAAGCCGCTGCTCTGCCAACTGTTGCCTTCAGGCCACGGCCGGAGCAAAAACCATCCTATTTGCCGCCCCGAGCCCATTCTTCCCTGTCCTACACCCCTCCGACCTGCTTACCCATGCCCGGTCTTTGAAACGTCGGACCCTCGCCCCTCACGGCTACGCGCGCCTGCGCACGCGCGCGCATATGGTGTGAACTTCGGCGGAAAACGGCCGAAACCCGGTTTCCGATCCCTCCCCAACAAGTTCAGCATGACGAAAGCCTTTTCGCTGTTTAAGCGGGGCTTATGAAGAGCCTGCCCCTCGCCCGCGCGCTGGCGCTGATCGTGCCACTGCTGCTGCTGGGGGGGGCCTATGCCTCGCAATATATTGGCGGGCTGCATCCGTGCGAAATGTGCTGGTGGCAGCGTTATCCGCACATGGCCGCGATCCCGCTGGCGCTGATCGCCTATGCGACGCGCGGCCGGGCATGCGTCAGCGCGCTGTTCGCCGGGCTCGCGGGCCTTGCAATCGGTATCAGCGGCGGCATCGGCCTGTTCCATGCCGGGGTCGAATATGGCTGGTGGCAGGGGCTGACCGCCTGCTCCACATCGCCGGCTGGCGGCAATTCGGCCGACATATTGAACCAGATCATGGCGGCGCCGATCACCCGCTGCGACGTCGCACCCTGGAGCCTGCTCGGCATATCGATGGCCGGCTATAACGGCCTCTTGTCGGGGGCGAGCGCACTCGCCATCTTGGTCCTGATCCTAAAGGGAAGGAAACAGGCATGAGCGCATCCCGCGATTTCCCCCGCCCCGGCCGGAAAGCCACGACCGCCGAGCGCGCCGCCATGCTGCGTGTCGACCAGGCGGGCGAGTTCGGCGCGACGCGCATCTATGCCGGGCAGCTCGCCGTGATGGGCGATCGGCATCCCGACGCGCGGGTGATCGCCGGCATGGCAGCGCAGGAAGAACGTCACGGCAGGATCTTCGATGCCATGATCGTCCAGCGCGGCGTGCGGCCGACCGCGCTGCGACCGATCTGGAACGTCGCCGGCTTTGCCCTGGGCGCGGTGACGGCGGCGATCGGGCCGCGCGCTGCCATGGCCTGCACCGCCGCGATCGAGACCGAGATCGACCGCCATTATGCCGAGCAACTGCGGGAACTGGGCGACGACGACCCGGAACTTGCCCATATCATCGCGGATTTTCAGGCGGAGGAGGTGGAGCATCGTGAAACCGCCATCGCCCATGGCGCCGAGCAGGCGCCGGCCTATCCCCTGCTCTCGGGCGCCATCCGCCTGGGCTGCCGCGCCGCCATCGCGCTGTCGAAGCGGATCTGAGGAGACGACAAGATGAAGAAGACCCTGGCTATCGCCGCGATGCTGGCCGCCGCGAGCCTCCAGCCCGCTTATGCGCAGCAGCAGCCAGCGGGGCCGGTGCAGGAGCAGGCCCCCACGGCCGCGGCCGGCACCACCGGATCGGAGCGGGTCAATCTGGTGATCGTCTATGGCGACGATCCCTGCCCGCAGAGCCAGGGCAGCGACATCGTCGTGTGCGCGCGCAAGGGCGAGGAAGAACGCTATCGCATCCCCGAACCGCTGCGCGGCAACCCGAATGCACCCGCCAACCAGGCCTGGGGCGAGCGGGTGAAGGCGATGGAATATGTCGGGCGCACCGGCACCGAAAGCTGCTCTGCAACCGGGCCGGGCGGCTTTACCGGCTGCTTCAACCAGCTCGCGCGCCTCGCCAAGGCGGAACGGCAGCAGGCGGACAATGCCAGCTGGAAGGATCTGGTCGCGGCGGAGCGGGCGCGGCGCCTCTCCACCATCGATGCGGAAAGCAAGGAAATCGAAGCCCGCGCCGTGGCCGAGGAAAAGGCGCAGGCAACCCAGCCCCAGTCCACACCCCAGCCGACACCCTGACGGGTCGGCCGCGGCGGCGGCGTCTGGCAGAAGCTGGCGGACATGGGCATCCGGCGGCGACAGGGGCGACATGAGGATGATTTTGATGCGTTTGCCTTTGATCCTGCCGCTGGCCGCCCTGGTCGCGACGACGGCAATGCCCGCCGCAGCCGAACCCCCGCGCAAGATATTCAACCTCGTCGTTTATGGCGATGACCCCTGCCCCAAGGGCCAGGGCGACGAAATCATCGTCTGCGCGCGCAAGCCGGAATCCGAGCGTTACCGCATCCCCAGGAAGCTGCGCGAAAAGCCGGCCGTGTCGGGCGGCCCCGGCTGGGGCAGCCAGGTCGCGACGATGGAGCAGGTGCAGCGGCAGACTTTGCCGGGCAGCTGCTCGGCGATCGGCAGCAACGGCTTTACCGGCTGCACAGCCAAGATGCTGGAACAATGGTTCGCCGAACGGCGGATGCAGGAGTCGAAGGGCGAGCCCTGAGGCCTGGAGGCACTGTTCTAACCGGCTGCCCGCTCGTCGAGCAGCGCGCGCAGACGGCCGGCCAATTCCTGTAGCGTGAAAGGCTTGGCGAGCAGGCTGATGCCCGGATCGAGCTTGCCATCGCGGGAAAAGCCGTCGCGGGGATAGCCGCTGGTATAGAGAATCTTGAGCGCCGGCCGGATCGCGCGGGCGCGTTCGGACAGCTCCTTGCCCGACATGCCGGGCATCACGACATCGGTGAACAGCAGATCAATCGCCTGCCCGTCCGCCTCGATCAGGCGCAGCGCGGCGGCGCCGTCGACCGCCTCCAACGCGCAATAGCCAAGGTCCCGTAATATCTCGACCGAATAGGCGCGCACGGCTTCGTCATCCTCGACCACCAAAATGGTCTCGCCGGCGGCGTTGCCCGCGCTGCCGAGCGGTGAGGATTGCTCGACGGACTGGATGGCACCGGCGGCGCGCGGCAGGTAGAGCTTGACCGTCGTGCCCTGCCCCGGTTCCGACAATACCTCGACATGGCCGCCCGATTGTTTGACGAAGCCATAGACCTGGCTG
>DATFDS010000134.1:0-8824 GCA_035251955.1 Sphingobium sp.
GTTGGAATGAAAGCGACGTACTCCTGCGAAGGCAGGAGTCCAGTTCAGACGGTGGGTTGATGATCGAACGGCGGAACTGGGTTCCTGCCTGCGCAGGAACACCAATCTCGTCACCGACGCACCAGGGTGCCCGCACCGCGCTTGGTGAAGATTTCCAGCAGCATCGCATGGGGCACCCGCCCGTCCAGGATCACCGCCGCGTCGACGCCCCCTTCGACCGCCTTCACGCAGGTTTCGAGCTTGGGGATCATGCCGCCGCTGATCGTGCCGTCTTCCTGCAGCACCTTGATTGCCGCAGGATCGAGATCGGTGAGCAGTTGCCCCTGCTTGTCGAGCACGCCCGCCACATCGGTCAGCAGGAAGAAGCGCGACGCGCCCAGTTCCGCCGCGATCGCGCCGGCCATGGTGTCGGCGTTCACATTATAGGTGTGGCCGTCCGCGCCGATGCCCACAGGCGCCACCACGGGAATGATGCCGTTCTGCGAGAGCGTATCGAGGATGCTGCGGTCGACCTTCACCGGATCGCCGACAAAGCCCAGGTCGACATTGCGCTCGATCCCCGAATTGGGGTCCGCCTCACGCTTGCCGAGCACCTTTTCGCACAGGACGAGGCCCCCGTCCTTGCCGGAAATGCCGACCGCGCGGCCGCCGGCGCCGGAAATCCAGCCGACGATTTCCTTGTTGATGGAGCCGGCCAGGACCATTTCGGCGATCTGCGCGGTTTCCTTGTCGGTGACGCGCAGGCCGCCGATGAACTGCGATTCGACGCCCAGCTTCTTGAGCATCGCGCCGATCTGCGGCCCGCCGCCATGGACGACGACGACATTGATGCCGACCGCCTTCATCAGCACGACATCCTCGGCGAAGTCGCGCGCGGCTTCGGGATCGCCCATGGCATGGCCGCCATATTTGACGACGAAGGTCTTGCCTGCGTAACGCTGCATATAGGGCAGCGCTTCGACAAGGGTTTCGGCCTTCGCGAGAAGCGCGGGATCGGGTGCGTGCTTGCTGTTCATGCGCGCGCGCATAAGCCCATATGGCCGCTATCGCAAGTTATCGGTCCAGCCGCCGGCCCAGCGCCACCAGCAGATAGATGACCGGCGGCACGAGGATTGCCGACAGCGTGACCTTCGCCAGCATCTGGCCGAGCAGCAGTTCGCCGATCGGGAAGACGCCGTAAAAGGCGATCGACACGAACAGCAATGTGTCGGCGATCTGGGAAAGGATGCTGGCGACCGCCGCGCGCAGCCAGAGGAGGCGGTTGCCCTCCCGTCCCTTGAGCGCGGCGAACAGGGTGACGTTGAGCGTCTGGGAGATGCCATAGGCGATGATGCCGCCCAGCCAGATGCGCGGCGTGCCGCCCATCATCAGCGCGAAGGCGTCGCGGCGGGCCGGGTCCATGTCGGCCGCGGCGGGGACGGCCAGAACGAGGACCGACAGGATGATCGAGGCGATGAGCGGCAGAAAGCCGATCCGGACGAGACGGTTCGCCACCGTGCCGCCGTGCAGTTCGGCCACGGCGCTGGAAATCGTGACGAGCAGGAGAAAGGCGAAGATGCCGGCCTCCACCGCCAGCGGGCCAAGGCCGAACAGCGGACCGATGGCCGAGAGCGGCCCCAGCGTCACCTGCTTGTTGCCGAGCACGCCGGCGATGCAGACCATGCCGCCGTAGAAGATCGAAAAGGTGAAGAGCGAGCGCGAGATCGGCGCGGAAGAGGAAGCCATTGCGGGGACTTATCGGGATTTGGGCGAGGTGGGAAGTCGGGCTGGAGGATCACCCAACCTTGCCGGTTTATACCAGCGTGCTCCTGCGCAGGCAGGAGCCCAGTTCTGCTGTCTCATCTGGGCTCCTGCCTGCGCAGGAGCACGGAACGTTATCAGACTGAATCCGCGCGGAAGCGGAAGCAGGAGCACCATGCGCCAAGATGCCGGCCTTACCAGGCCATGCGGTACTTCACGCCCATCGCCAGCGCGAGATGGCGCTGGCGGCGTTCGACCGCTTCACCGAACAGGTCGACATCGACGCCCCGCAGGCGCAGCGCCAGCGTGTCCCCCTCCATTTCCAGCTTCGATGCCAGCAGCGGCCCTTCGACGCCGCCCGACAGCCGCTGCCCCAGGCGAATGGCCAGGCCCCAGAGCATCGCGCGCTTGAGCGCCTCGGGGGGGGCCAGTTGCTCGATGCCGGGCGCAATGCTGGCGCCGCCGCCGAAATTGCTGTGCAGCGCCTGCGCCAGCATCGCCCGCTCGGCCGCGGTGATGCCGACCCAATTGCTGTGGAGCGCGATTTCCACGCCGCGTTCGGCGCGGAAATCCGGATTGGCGCGCCAACCGACATCGGCGAGCAGGCACGCCGCGCGGCGGATGCGGCGGCCGGGTGCGTCATCATCCTGGAACAGCGGCGCGATCCAGCGTTCGATCTTGTCGCCATGGCCGAGGAAGCGCCCCTGCGCCTCGCCTTCCGCTTCCGCCGCGACCAGCAGCGGATCATGCGCGCGAAGGCGGGGAGACAGATCCTCGAACAACAGCCCTTCGCGCAGGCCATAGGCCGAAACGATCAGCTGGCTCGACTTGAGCTGTCGCACGACGACGGACAGGAGCGCCGCCGCATCGGGCAGCGTGGGGACACGCGATCCGGTCATCGCCGGCACATCCTTGAGCCGCGTGCGGCCGACATGGGAAATGATACGGGTCAGCTGCTCGGCGCGTGCGCCGGGCATTGCATATTGATGCACGACCGGCAGCGGGAAATGGGTGAGCTGCATGTCGAACCGCGCCAGCGCGCGCCACGACCCGCCGACCATGTAGAAGGGCAGGTTCGGCTCCACCGAGAAGTCCGCCCTGGCAAGCATCTTCTTCACCAGCCGCTCAAGGACGCTTGCACCCTTGGCGCGGATTTGCGGCAGGCGCAGCACGCCCAAGGGCAGCGAGATGGTCTGGTGCACCGCCCCGTCCTTGATGCGCGCCAGTTCCAGGCTGCCACCGCCCAGATCGCCCACGACACCATCGGCGCCCGGAATGCCGGACAGGACGCCGTAGCTCGCCGCGATCGCTTCCTGCGCGCCGGACAGCAGCTCGACCGTGAGGCCCATCGCGCGCGCGCGCAGAATGAACTCTTCGCCATTGGCCGCGTCGCGCACGGCAGCGGTGGCGACGCAGCGCAGGTCCTGCACGTCCATCTCGCGGCACAGATGCGCGAAGCGGCCGACGGCGCGCAGGCCGCGCTCCATCGCATCGGGCTCGATCCGCCCGGTCTTGCCCAGCGATGCGCCCAGACCCGCCATCACCTTTTCGTTGAAGAGGATGAAGGGGATGCGGCGCGGCCCGTCATAGACGACCAGGCGCACGCTGTTGGAGCCGATGTCGATGATCGCGGTGCGCGCGGTCGCCGGTTCGGGCGATGTCGCCATGCTGTCGGCGACCGCCCGCACATTGCTGAGCATGGAGTTCACGCGCTCAGGCCCGTCCGCGCAGGCGCAAGGTCGGCACCGCGCCGCTGTCCAGCGCCGCGCCACGGCCGGACAGCGAGGGATTGGTCATGAAATAACGGTGCAGGTTGAAGGGGCGCTCGACCGAATCGATCCGGGCATAATGGCCGTCGCTGTCCAGCTCCCAGCTCTGTTCGCTGTCGATGAGGTTCGCGACCATCACCTGGTCCAGAATCTGGTCGTGCACGGTCGGGTTTTCCACAGGCGCCAGAAACTCCACCCGGCGGTCGAAATTGCGCGGCATCCAGTCGGCCGAACTGATGAAGACCGTCGCGCCATTGTTGGGCAGCGCCTTGCCGTTGCCGAAGACGGTGATGCGGCTATGTTCCAGGAACCGCCCCACGACCGACTTCACCCGGATATTGTCCGACATGCCCGGCACGCCCGGACGCAGGCAGCAGATGCCCCGGACGATGAGGTCGATCTGCACGCCTGCATTGCTGGCGGCGTAGAGTTTTTCGATGATCGCGGGATCGACCAGCGAGTTCATCTTCGCCCAGATGGTGCCCGGCCGCCCGGCGCGGACATGGGCGATCTCCGCATCGATCAGCTCGCACAGCCGATTGCGCAGGTCGCGCGGGGACATGACCAGCTTTTCAAGGCGCTGCGGCTCCACATAGCCGGTGATATAGTTGAACAGTGCGGCGGCATCCCGGCCATAGGCTGGGTCGGCGGTGAAGAAGCTCAGATCGGTGTAGATGCGGGCGGTGACGGGGTGGTAATTGCCGGTGCCGAAATGGCAGTAGGTGCGGAACGCGCCGCCTTCGCGGCGGACGACCATCGACACCTTGGCATGGGTCTTCCAGTCGATGAAGCCATAGACCACCTGCACGCCGGCCCGCTCCAGCGCGTCGGCCCACATGAGATTCTGTTCCTCGTCGAAGCGGGCCTTGAGTTCCACCACCGCCGTCACCGACTTGCCCGCCTCCGCCGCGTCGATCAGCGCGCGGATGATCGCGGACTGCTTGCCCGCGCGGTAGAGCGTCTGCTTGATCGCCACCACATCGGGGTCGCTCGCCGCCTGTTTCAGGAAGGAGATGACGACGTCGAACGCCTCATAGGGGTGATGGACGACGATGTCCTTGGCACGGATCGCGGCGAAACAGTCGCCGCCATATTCGCGGATGCGCTCGGGAAAGCGCGGGGCATAGGGCTCGAACTTGAGGTCGGGGCGATCCTCGTCCACCACGCCCGACAGGTCGCCGATGCCGACGAACCCCTCCACCTCGGCGATGATCGCGTCATGGCCCTGGAGCATGTCCTGCAGCATTTCCTCGACCGGCTCGGGAATGCGCTCCTCTATCTCCATGCGGATCACCCGGCCGCGCCGCCGGCGCTTGATGGCGCTGCGGAAATAGCGGACCAGATCCTCGGCCTCTTCCTCGATCTCGATATCGGAGTCGCGGATGATGCGGAACACGCCGCTGTTGCGGACGCGGTAGCCGGGGAAGAGATCGGCGGAAAAGCGCCGGACGACCGCTTCCAGCGCCATGTAGCGCGCGGTGTCGCCGGGCATCCGCACGAAGCGGGCGAGCGAGGAGGGGATCATCACCAGCTCGCGGATCGGCTGTTTGTCCGACAGCCGTTCGAGGTCGAAGACGATCGACAGGCCCTGATTGGGGATGAAGGGGAAAGGGTGCGCCGGATCGAGCGCCTGGGGGGTGAGGATCGGGAAAATCTGCGTCAGGAAATGCTCGCGCAGCCAGTTTTCACAGCTTTCATGCAGCGGGCTGGACGGGCCGATCACCTCGATCCCGACCCGCATCAATTCGTCATGCAGCGCGGCCCAGACCTTCTGCTGCGCGCCCATCAGGCGGGCGGTTTCCTCGGCAATGGCACCAAGCTGCTGCGCCGGGGTGAGGCCATCGGCGGAGCGCATGTCGACATCCTGCAGCTGCTGGCCCTTGAGGCCCGCGACGCGCACGCTGAAAAATTCGTCCAGGTTCGCGCCCGAGATCGACAGGAAGCGCAGCCGCTCCAGCAGCGGATGGGCGGGGTTCATCGCCTCCTCCAGCACGCGCTGGTTGAACGCCAGCCAGGACAGTTCCCGGTTGAAATAGCGGTCGCCGGGCAGGGTCAGGCTGGAAGAAGGATCGGCTTCGGCCACGTCTCTCTCTTGTAGGTCAGAGCTGGGGATCAGTCCCCGACTATAGGCAAAAATCCGGCCGCTTGCAGGGCCTCTTTCGCCATAGCGAGCGAAATCTTACGTCCGGATGACAAGGCGGCATCGTTCAGCAAGGCCGTAACCTGCGCGATGGCGGCATAGCTGCGCTCGATCCGGCGGACCAGCCAGTCGGGGAGATCAGGCGAGAAATTCGCGCCCAGCCGCCCGAAAGCGCGCTCCATCAGCGCGCGGGCGAGCGGCTCGTCGGGTTCGGCGATCGCGACATGCGGCGCGGCGGCGAGGCGCGAGCGCAGGTCCGGCAGGGCGACGGTCCATTGCGCGGGGGCGCTCCGGCCGATCAGCAGCAGCGGCCGCCGGCTGGTCTGCGCGTCGTTCCAGGCGTTGAACAGCAGCTGTTCGTCCTGCCCCTGCGCATCGTCGATGACGCTGCCGCCGCTCATGGCGGCAAAGCGCCGGCCCAGGGTGGAGCGCCCGGAGAGCGGCGGTCCGGTGAGCACGCTGGTCGCCAGCGGCCAGTCCCGCCAGCCTTCCAGATGGCGGACGGCGATGCGATTGGCCTCGCTCACCAGGAACTCCTCACCCGTTCCCTGGCCCGGCCAGTCGAACGGCAGGCTGATCTGGCTCATTGCGGGGCCGTGGCTCCGTTGGTGGGCGCGGACGCTCCGGCGCGACGGATGCGCAGCGACGTGCCGCTGCCCGACACCGTGAAGCCGCGCGCCTGCAGCGCCGCCCGCAGCGCATCGGGCGTGCCGTCGAAGCTGACCTGCATGACCGACGTGCCGCCAAGCGCCAGGCTGCTGGTCACGGCCGAGCGCACGCCGGCGATCGAGCGGAGCAGCGCCTCACCCTGCGACACGGAGCCGACGTCCGGCGTGTCGAACTGGATCGCAAAGCTGCTGGTGGTCGCCCCGCCGGGCACGGGCGCTTCGAGCGTGTCGACCGGCATGTCGGTCGCGTTCTCGATTTCCAGCGCATCGGGATCGACCGGCTCCTCGATGATCAGCGAGGGATCGGGGCGCAGGCGGCCATCGTTGAGCGCCGCGGTATAGAGCTGGTCGATCCGCCGTGCCGCTTCGTCCAGCATCTGCGGGATGGCGCTTTCGGCCGAGGCACGGAGCGAGAAGCTGCCGATCAGCCGGTCATCCGGGCCATAGCGCGCGGTGAAGGTGCCGGTGACGGGACCGCCCGGCCACTGCCGCTCGATCCGCGCGATCGGCACGATCACGTCGGCGGCGCCATATTGGTCGAGCAGCACGCGCCACCACAGGCGGCCGCGACGCCCGACCTGGCCCGCATTCAGCAGGATCGGGTCGGCGATCGAACCGGCGACGCGCACATAGTCGATGGCGCTGTCGCCCGTGCGGAAGCGCGCCCATGCCTTTTGCCAATCATTGATCCGCTCATAGGACACGGCGGTGCCGCCGTCCCACATCACCGGGATCACCAGCAGCGGCGGCGAGCGCATGACATGGCCCGAAACGCCAAGCAGCTGCCCGGTGCGCGCGCGGTCGAACAGCACGCCCAGCGTCGCGATGTAGCGCGTCGGGCCGATCTGCTCATATTCGATCTCTATGCCCGAGATCATGCCTTCCAGCTGCGAATCGGACAGGCCGGGAACGCCGGCATTGCCGTGCGTGCGGGTCCAGAGCATGCGCCAGGCCTGCCGCTGCGCCAGGCGCCAGCCGGCGGCTCGAGCACTCGCCGAATCCTTGCCCAGCACATCGACCTTGACGCCGCTCACCTGATAGTCGCCGCCGCTGGCGATCGGCGGCACGCCGCGTTCCCCCTCCATCTGCGCCAGCAGCGAGGCCGCAGCGAGGCCGAGCGCGATCGCGACCAGAATCTGCGCCGGGCGGGAAGCCAGGCGAAGCAGCGACAGGGGCCGGAAGTTCAGGCGGCGATAGGCAAGGGACAAGCTCACGCGCGCCCTTTTGGCGAGATTTGCTCCGCATGCCAAGCGGCAACCCATTTCCCGTTCCGTTTTCCGCCTGGTTGCTTTAGGGCGCGGGGCATGAGCGACACCGAATCCTACAGCTACGCCAAGGCTGGCGTCGACATCGCCGCGGGCAATGCGCTGGTACGCGCCATCGCCCCGCTCGCCAAGGCCACCCGCCGCCCCGGCGCCGACGCCGACCTCGGCGGCTTTGGCGGCTTCTTCGACCTCAAGGCCGCCGGCTATGACGACCCGCTGCTGGTCGCCGCCAATGACGGCGTCGGCACGAAGCTCAAGCTGGCGATCGACCATGACCGGCATGATGGCGTCGGCATCGACCTGGTCGCGATGTGCGCCAACGACCTGATCGTGCAGGGCGCCGAGCCGCTCTTCTTCCTCGACTATTATGCCACCGGCAAGCTGGAGAGCGGCGTCGCCGAGCGCGTGATCGCAGGGATCGCAGAGGGCTGCAAGCAGGCCGGCTGCGCGCTGATCGGCGGCGAAACGGCCGAAATGCCGGGCATGTATGCGGCCGGCGACTATGATCTTGCCGGCTTCTGCGTCGGCGCGGTGGAGCGGTCCAGGGCGCTGACCGGCAACCGGGTGAAGGCGGGCGACGTGCTGCTCGGCCTCGCTTCGTCGGGCGTGCATTCGAACGGCTTCTCACTGGTGCGCCGCCTTGCCGCCGACAAGGGCTGGAAGCTCGACCGCCCCGCCCTGTTCGACAATGAGATATTGCTGATCGACGCGCTGATGGCGCCGACGCGCATCTATGTGAAGGCGCTGCTGCCGCTGGTGCGGGACGGCAGGATCAACGCGCTGGCGCATATCACCGGCGGCGGCCTGCTCGAAAATATCCCGCGCGTGCTGCCCGAGGGCGCCCATGCCGTGGTGGATGCCGACGCCTGGGACCAGCCCCGGCTGATGGCCTTCCTCCAGGCGCAGGGCCATATCGAGCCCGAGGAAATGGCGCGCACCTTCAACTGCGGCGTCGGCATGGTGCTGGCGGTCGATGCGGACGCTGCCGACGGCGTGGCGGCGGAACTGGAAGCGGCGGGCGAAACGGTCTTCCGGGTCGGCACGGTCGAAGCCGGCGAAAAGGGCTGCACGGTCAAGGGAAGCCAGGAAACCTGGAGCGCCAAGGCCGACTGGACCGCCACGCATCTGGGCTGAGCAATCCCACCCTGGGCTGACAAACCCAGTTCCGTTCGGTTCGAGCTTGTCGAGAACGGAGCGCTTAGTTCTCGACAAGCTCGAACCGAACGGAGGTGGGTGAATGGT
>DATFDS010000135.1:0-28927 GCA_035251955.1 Sphingobium sp.
AGGTCGAATATATCCTGCCAGTCGGGGTTGGCGCGCTCGATCAGTTCGAACTTCCAGTCGCGGCGCCAGCGCTTTAGCCGTTTTTCATGCTCGATGCAGCTTGTGATGTCGTCGGCGCGTTCGGCCCAGACGAGGCGGTTCAGGCGGTATTGTGCGCAGAAGTCGGAGCCAGTGCCGGAGCGGTGCTGGTGGATGCGGGCGGTGAGGTCAGAGGTGACGCCGACATACATCGTGCCGCGATAGCGGTCGGCCATGATGTAGACCCAGCCGCCTTTTCGCTCTCTTTCCATAGGTTTGGGATGGAAGAAGCGGGACCCCGGGTCAAGCCCGGGGTGACGAGTGTTGGGGGTGGGGCTTAGAGGACTTCGCTTGCCCGTTCCGGCGGGCGGGCGATGACGGCGCCTTTTTCCGTGATGACGATGGCGCGTTCGATCAGGATCGGGTGTTGCGCCATTGCGTCGAGAACCGCCTTGTCATCCGTGACGTCGAGGGCGATTTCCTTCACCACGCCCTCGCCCTTGCGGACGGCCTGCGAGGGGCGGACGCCCGCCTTCGCCAGCACCGCTTCGATTTCGGCGCGGCTGGGCGGGGTCTTGAGATATTCTACCACCTCAACCTCAACCCCCGGCGTGCCCTCAAGGATCGCCAGCGCGGCCCTCGATTTCGAGCAGCGGGGGTTGTGCCAGATGGTCGCTTTCGTCACGCGGCCTCGTCCTTCGCCAACCATTCTTCCAGCCACTTGATCGTATAGTCGCCGTTGAGGAAGTCCGGGTCGGTCAGCAGCTTCTGGTGGAGCGGGATCGTGGTCTTCATGCCTTCGATCACATATTCCTCCAGCGCGCGGCGCAGGCGCATGATGGCGCCTTCGCGGGTGCGGCCGTAGACGATCAGCTTGCCGATCATGCTGTCATAATAAGGCGGCACCCTATAGCCCTGATACAGGCCGCTATCGACGCGGACGTGCATGCCGCCCGGCACATGATAGCTGGTGACGGTGCCCGGCGAGGGCGCGAAGGTGCGGGGGTCTTCGGCGTTGATGCGACATTCGATGGCGTGGCCGGAGAAGACCAGATCCTTCTGCTCGACCGAGAGCGGCCGCCCTTCCGCCACGCGGATCTGTTCGCGGACGAGGTCGACGCCGGTGATCATCTCCGTCACCGGATGTTCCACCTGAAGGCGGGTGTTCATCTCGATGAAGTAGAATTCGCCGTCTTCCCACAGGAATTCGATCGTGCCCGCGCCGCGATAGCCCATGTCGGCCATCGCCTTGCGCACGACCTCGCCCATCCGGTCGCGCTCGGCGGTGGAGAGGACGGGGGAGGGGGCTTCCTCCAGCACCTTCTGGTGGCGGCGCTGGAGCGAGCAGTCGCGCTCGCCCAGATGAATGGCGTTGCCGTTGCCGTCGCCGAAGACCTGGAATTCGATATGCCGGGGGTTGCCCAGATATTTTTCCATATAGACGGTGTCGTCGCCGAAGGCGGCCTTCGCCTCCGAACCGGCCTGTTTCATGGAGGTTTCGAGCAGGTCTTCGGACGGCACGACCTTCATGCCGCGACCGCCGCCGCCCGATGCCGCCTTGATGAGGACGGGATAGCCGATCCTTGCCGCGACTTCCTTGGCTTCCTCGACGCTTTCGAGCGCGCCGGCGGAGCCGGGGACCAGCGGCAGACCGAGCGCGCCGGCGGTGCGCTTCGCCTCCACCTTGTCGCCCATGATGCGGATATGTTCGGGCTTGGGGCCGACGAAGGCGAGGTTGTGCGCCTCCACGATTTCGGCGAACTGGGCGTTTTCCGACAGGAAGCCATAGCCGGGATGGATCGCGTCCGCGCCGGAGATTTCGGCGGCGGAAATGATCGCGGCGATGTTCAGATAGCTGTCCTTGGCGGCGGGCGGGCCGATGCAGATCGCTTCGTCGGCGAGGCGCACATGCATGGCGTCGGCGTCGGCGGTCGAATGGACCGCCACCGTCTTGATGCCCATTTCGTGGCAGGCACGGTGGATGCGCAGGGCGATTTCGCCCCGGTTCGCGATCAGCAGCTTTTCAATGGCCATGGGGTATGCGGCCTTATTCGATCACGATCAGCGGCTGGTCATATTCGACCGGCTGGCCGTTATCGACCAGCACCGCCTTGACCGTGCCGGCGCTGGGCGCGGTGATTGCGTTCATGACCTTCATCGCTTCGACGATGACGACGGTGTCGCCCGCCTTCACGGTCGAGCCGACCGGCGCGAAGGGCGCAGCGCCGGGCTCGGCCGCCAGATAGGCGGTGCCGACGATCGGCGAGCGGACGGCATTGGCGGCGGCTGGCGGGGCTTCGGCCACGGCAGCGGGCGCCACCACGGGCGCCGGAGCCGCAACAGGCGCAGGCGCGGCGATATAGGCCGGCGCGCCATTGCCGCCGCCGGCCTTGCGCGCGACGCGGATCTTGCGATCGCCGTCTTCCACCTCGATTTCCGTCAGGTTGGTGTCGTCGAGCAGCGCGGCGAGATCCCGCACCAACTGTACGTCCACCTGCATTGCGCCCTTTTCCTGCTTGTCGTTCATCTGAAGTCCCTGGACGGTGAATGTCGTTTATGAAGCCGCGCCTATGACTATTCGGGCCGAAGCGCAACTTTTGTGCGTCGAGTTACAGTTCGAGCGCCGCTTCGAGCGCCAGCATGTAGGACATGGCGCCAAAACCCGCTATGGTTCCCTTCGCCGCCATGCCTACATAGCTTTTGTGACGGAAAAACTCACGCGCATGGGGGTTGGAGAGGTGAATTTCGATCACCGGGACGCTGATGCCCTTGATCGCGTCGTGGAGGGCGATCGACGTGTGGGTGAGGCCGCCGGGATTGAGGATGACGGCATGCGCGCCCTCGGCATGGGCCTCCTGCAGCCAGTCGATCAGATGGCCTTCATGGTTGGACTGGCGGAAATCGATCTCCACATGGGCGCGGGTGGCGGCGTCCTCCATCCGCTCGGCAATGTCGTCGAGCGTATCATAGCCGTATATTTCCGGCTCGCGCGTCCCCAGCATGTTGAGGTTGGGACCGTTCAACACAAAGATTCTGCGCGTATCGGCCATACAAGCCCCCTTGGTTGTTGCGGGGCGGCGCCTGCCCACCCTATATGCGGCCAGCGGCTCGCGTCCCCGAAGGCGCCTCTCTTAGCCGCTCGTGTCCCGCCAAGTCGAGACATGATCTTTGGAAGACGGGTAGGAACATTGAGCGTCGACGGCACCATCTCGATCCATCTGAACGGCGAACATCGCCGCATTCGCGCGGGCCTCACGCTGGCCGAACTGGCGAGCGAACTGGGCTTCGTTCCGGAAAAGGTGGCGGTGGAGCGCAATCTGGAGGTCGTGCCCCGCTCGACGCTGGCCAAGGTGCTGGTCGAGGATGGCGACGAGCTGGAGATCGTGCATTTTGTGGGTGGTGGCGATGTGTCGGCGGTTGACGAGGATAGCTGGACCGTCGCGGGCAGGACCTTTCGCTCGCGGCTGATCGTCGGCACCGGCAAATACAGGAATTTCGAGCAGAATGCGGCGGCGGTCGCGGCATCGGGGGCGCAGATCGTCACCGTGGCGGTGCGGCGCGTCAACGTGTCCGACCCCAAGGCGCCGATGCTGACCGACTATATCGATCCCAAGAAGATCACCTATCTGCCCAATACGGCGGGCTGCTACACGGGCGAAGAGGCGATCCGCACGCTGCGTCTGGCGCGGGAGGCGGGCGGCTGGGACCTGGTGAAGCTGGAGGTGCTGGGCGAGGCGCGGACGCTCTATCCCGACATGGTGGAAACGCTGCGGGCGACCGAGATATTGGCCAAGGAAGGCTTCAAGCCGATGGTCTATTGCGTCGACGATCCGATCGCGGCCAAGCGGCTGGAGGATGTGGGCGCGGTGGCGATCATGCCGCTCGGCGCGCCGATCGGGTCGGGGCTGGGCATCCAGAATCGGGTGACGATCCGGCTGATCGTCGAAGGCACGACGCTGCCGGTGCTGGTCGATGCGGGCGTCGGCACGGCGTCGGAAGCGGCGCAGGCGATGGAGCTGGGCTGCACGGGCGTCCTCATGAACACCGCCATCGCCGAGGCGAAGGACCCGGTGCTGATGGCCGCTGCGATGAAGGCGGGCGTGGAGGCGGGCCGCATGGCCTATCGCGCCGGGCGCATGGGCAAGCGCCTATATGCCGATCCGTCGAGCCCGTTGGCTGGGTTGATTTAAAGGGTGATATGCTCCTGCCTTCGCAGGGGTACGGCGTGCCGAAGCGCTGAACGCGCTCCGGGCGTGACGCCGGAGGAAGTCGCCGCTAAGACCAGCGCGCAGTATGTGAGCTGAAGGACTTTAGGTGCCATGAGCCTTGACGGTGTGTATGACGAGGGCAACCCCTTTTCCCTGATCCTGCAGGGGAAACTGCCATCGACGAAGCTCTATGAGGATGAGCATACCTACGCCTTCCTCGATATCATGCCGCAGTCGAAGGGGCATGCCCTGGTTATTTCCAAATGGTCGAAGGCGCGCAATATCCTCGACATCGAGGATGAAGCGCTGGCGCAGGTGATGGCGACGGTCAAGAAGGTCGCCAAGGCCCTGCACAAGGCGCTCGATCCCGACGGCATCCAGGTCGCGCAGTTCAATGGCGCGCCTGCGGGCCAGACCGTCTATCATCTGCACGTCCATATCGTGCCGCGATGGGCGGGCGGGCCGATCGGCTTTGCCGCCCATGCGCGCGGGGATTTCGCCGATGCTGCCGAGCTTGAAGCGCTGGCGGAAGAGATTCGTGCCCAAATCTGAGCCTGCCTGCCGCATTCAGGGTCGATCGGTGGAAGAACGAGGCGGGGCAGCATGGCGCTGAAGCCCTTCAAGGCGCCGGGTGCCCGGCTCGCCCTTCGTTCCAAGCCCGCCAGCCGCCGCTTCGCCGCCGGGGACGGCGAGGCGGAAGTCATCCTCGACATTTCGCGCCTGCTCTCGCGCAGCTTCCACGCGGCGCCCACCGGCATCGACCGGGTGGAGTTCGTCTATGCGCGCGAACTGCTCGAACGCATGCCCGATCGGCTGGCCTTCGCGGCGGTGCATCCGGCGGGGGGCTATTATGGCCGCCTGGACCTGGCCGCCGTGCGGCAGTTCCTGGCGTTCACCGCCGCGCGCTGGCGGAATACGGACGCAGTCGACGAACAGGCGGGCAAGGCGGCCGTCATCCGCCACCTGATCGCGCTAAGGCCGCGGCCCGTGCCGCGCGCGATCGGGCCGCGCGTCTATCTGCAGGTTTCGCCGCACCATCTTGACGATGCGGAGCAGGTCGGCGCGATCCTGCGGGCGGAGGGCGCGCGCTTCGTGACGCTGGTGCATGACGTGATCCCGCTCACCCACCCCGAATTCGCCCGGCCGCAGGGGGCGGAGGAGCATCGGCGCCGCGTCCGCACGATCGATCATTATGCCGACGGCATCATCGGCAACAGCCAGGCAACGCTCGACGCGCTGGTGCCCCATATGACGCGCGGCCTGGACGGGCGGCATCTGTGCGTCGCCCATTTCGGCGCCGACCCGCCCGATCTGGTGGCGGAGGGCAGCCATGCCGTCCCGGATCGACCCTATTTCGTCTATATTTCGACCATAGAGCCGCGAAAAAACCATCTGCTGCTGCTGAATGTCTGGCGGCGTATGGTGGAACGGCTTGGGGACGCGGCGCCGATGCTGGTCCTCATCGGCCGGCGCGGCTGGGAGAATGAGAATGTCATCGACATGCTGGAGCGCGCCGAAATCCTGCGCGATCATGTGATCGAGGCGGGCGGCGTTTCGGACAATGAGATGCACGCACTGGTCGCCGGGGCGCGGGCGATGGTGATGCCGTCGTTCGAGGAAGGCTTCGGCATTCCGGTGATAGAGGCGCTTTCGGCGGGCGTGCCGGTGATCTGCAGCGACATCGTCGCCCATCGGGAGGTGGGCGGCCACGCGCCCGACTATCTCGATCCGCTCGATGGTCTCGGCTGGCTGCGCATCATCGACGCCTATCGCCAGCCCCATTCGCCCGAGCGCGCCGCCCAGCTGGCCCGTATCGCGAACTGGAAGGCGCCTACCTGGCCTGATTATTTCGATATCGTCACCAGGCTGCTGGATGAGGTGACGGCATCCGCCGTCGCTTGACGTCTCATGCAGGGCCGACCATGGGATATGTCGTGGGCAATCCTCCTTCCAGTGCGTTGAGGCGCGATATTTCCTGTCTCTGCAGGGGCATAGGATGAGGACCTTGCCGTTCCTCCGATCCCCGCCCTTTCCGGGCATAGCAGCCTCCGTCGCGGCGGTGAGCGTCCTGCGCGATCCCGCCGAGCAGGGCGAGGCCGTCACCGATGCCCTGCTGGAGCATATTCGAAAGGCACGGGTCGGAGGCATTTTCTGGGGAGATCGGCCGGCCGATATCCGCCTGGTTGGGCGTGCCGGCGTGCCGATCGCGCCTGAAAGGATCGAGGGTCTTGCGGCCGGGCAGATCGCGATCCTGCCGAGGGACGGCAAGATGCCTGTGGTCGATCCCTGGGCGCTGGTGGCAGCTGCGCGTTCGGTCCATGCGTCGGTTGAGGATGAACTGGCGATCGTGGCCGGCCTTGCCGGGGTGCCGGTATTCGGCCCCGATCTCCTGCCCGTCCCGCCCGAGCGCCTGTGGGAGGCGGCCCGCACCGCGGTGGCGGCGGCGCGCTATCGCGACTGTTTTACCGGGCAGCCGGCCGACGCCGATCATGTCGTGGCGCAGCTTGCCGACTGGCGGCGGCACATCGACGGCAATCGCGGCATCGCCGCCGCCAGCGGCATGGCTTTCTGGAAACGGGAGGCGATGCGGCATTTTCTGTGGGACGGCCTGCGATCGCCGCCCTTCCTGTCTGCCGGCAAAGGACTGTCCCGCGCGCGTCGGGGGCGGGGGCTGCTCGCCGTCTGGCCTTCGCGCGTGCCGTCGACGCTGGGGGCGCAGGCAGAAGCTGCGGGCGTCGGAATCGTGAAGGTCGAAGACGGCTTCCTGCGGTCCAGGGGTCTGGGCGCTGCGCTGACGCCGCCCGGCTCGGTGGTGATCGACCGATCCGGCATCTATTATGACGCACGGTCGGCAAGCGATCTGGAAACCCTGTTCGCTACCCATGATTTCGCGCCGGCCTTGCTGGAGCGGGCGCGGAAGCTGCGCGCGGCGATCAGGACGGCCCGCGTCACCAAATATGGGCCGGAGGCGGGCAGGATGATCGACCTGCCGGCCGGGCGCAGGACCGTGCTGGCCGTGGGGCAGGTGGAAGATGACCTGTCCGTCCGCCATGGCGGCGCGGGCGTCGCCAGCAATCTGGAGCTGCTGAAACGGGTCCGCCAGGCCGAACCCCACGCCTATATCATCTACCGTCCCCATCCCGACGTGCAGGCGGGGTTGCGCAAGGGACATATGAGCGATGCGACGGTGCTGGAGCAGGCCGACTCCATCGATACCGGCGCGCCGCTCATGGCGCTGGTCCAGGCGGTGGACGAGGTGCATGTCCTTTCTTCCCTCACCGGGTTCGAGGCGCTGATGCGCGACCGGCCGGTGACGGTGCACGGCATGCCCTTCTATGCCGGCTGGGGCCTCACTCGCGACCTGACCGAACCCAATGGCCGGCGCGGACGCAAACTCACGATGGACCAGCTTGTCGCCGGCGCCCTCATTCTCTATCCTCGTTATCTGGACCCGGTAACGCGCTTGCCCTGCGGACCCGAAATCATGGTGGAACGCTTGGCCAGCGGGGCGACGTCACCGATGTCATGGCTGATCCGGTTGCGGACGTTACAGGGGAAAATACGAAGATTTATGACTTTGTCCGCCGAGTACCTCCATGGCTGACGCCGGACCCAAGACCTTCCTGTTCCTCCAAGGACCCCACGGACCCTTTTTCGCCCTGCTGGCCGAGGCTTTGCGGGCACGGGGGAATGGTGCGCTGCGCATCAACATCAATGGCGGCGACAAGGTCGATTGGCCGGGGGAGGCGACCGACTATCGCGGCACCTTCCGCAACTGGCCGCTGTTTTTCGATGATTTCATCGTCAATCACGGCGTCACCGACCTCATCCTCTATGGTGATTGCCGGCCCTATCACACATCGGCGCACAAGATGGCGGGACTGCGCGGCATCCGCGTCCATGTGCTGGAGGAAGGCTATATCCGGCCCGACTTCATGACGCTGCAGGATGACGGGGTGAACGGCAATTCGACCCTGCCGCTCGATCCGATATGGTATCTGGAACAGGCGCGCAGCCTGCCGCCCGAGGGGAGCAAGGAGCCGCAGATTCCCTCCACCTTTCGCCAGCGCGCGGTGAACACGGCGCGCAACGGCCTGGCATCGGCGGTGTTGCGGCCGGCTTTCCCCTTCTATCGAACCCATCGGCCGCACAGTTTCGTGCGCGAAGCGGCGGGCTGGTTCAAGAAGCTGGTCCTGCGCCGGAGCGACGCGCGCGCGTCCCGCGTCGAATGGGAAAAGGTCAAGGACAGTCCCTATTTCACCCTGCCGCTGCAGCTGGATTCGGATTATCAGATTCGCGTCCATTCGCCCTTCGGCAATATGCGTGCGGCGCTGCGCTTCGTGATCAAGAGCTTCGCCCGCTATGCCCCGCCGGGCACGTCGCTGCTGGTGAAGCGGCATCCGCTGGATTCGGGCCTGGTAGCCTGGGGGCGGCTGACCCGCCGTCTGGCGGCGCGCTATGGCGTGGGCGATCGGGTCTTCTACGTGGCCGACTGGGACATTGCCGACGTGGTCGGCCGGTCGCTGGGCGTCGTCACGGTCAACAGCACGGTCGGCACGCTGGCGCTCAATGCCGGCAAGCCGGTGATGGTGCTGGGCCATGCGGTCTACAAGGTGCCGGGCGTCGTCTATAAGGGGACGCTGGACGAATTCTGGCTTGCGCCCGGCGCGCCTGATGAAGAGCTTTATGCCGCATTCCGGCGGGTGCTGATCGACCGCTGCCTGATCCGGGGCGGTTTGTTGAGCGAGGAGGGGCTTTCCATGCTGGTGCGCAATGCGGTCGACCGCCTGTGCGCTGCGCCGATCAAGGCGCGCAGCCCCGCTCCGAGACCCGTGGCCAGTCTGGTGAGCGTTCGCTGACGGGGTCAGGGCGTGAAGGGCGGCAAGTTCACGGATCGCAACGCCTGGTTGAGATAGGGCAGGAAGGCGCGGTCGCGCACCGGCGGCCGTGCCCGTAGCCAGGCGAGCGCCACGACCGGCCGCCATCGCGCAAGTGCATCCCCCGTAACGTCGCTCTGTCGCCGATAGGCGCGCATCAGGCGGCGCGCGGCCCAATCGCGCCAGAGATTGGTGACGGGATCGATCGGCCCCGCGCCGAACCGCATCAGCATTTCGCTGCGGACGGCATCGGCGGCGGGATCGCCCATCGCGGCCTTTGCCCAGTCGAGTACGACCAGTTCGCCATTCTGCAGAATGATATTGTCGATGTGGTAATCGCCATGCAGCAGCCGGCAGCCGTCGGGCAGCGTTTCGAGATAGGCGATGGCGGCGGATTTGAGGGCGGCGGGTGCCGGTCCATAGTCTATGTCGGTCCGGAGCACCGACTGGACCGTGCGCAGCTGCGTAATCGCGTGACTGTGGATCATCCGATGCAGCGCTGCCATCCGGTCAAGAAGAGCGGCGGCGGCAAGCGGTCTTTTCCGGATGGCGGCGCTCATCGAAAGGCCGCGAATTTCGGGATAGACGAGCGCCGGTTGCGTATCGACGCTGATCCGTCGCAGCGGCGCGGCGGTAGGCAGTTTGAGGTCGCCGGCGAGCCGCGCGGCCGTCATCTCGCGCTCGATCATCTCCTCCGACACGGCCGAATGGAAAATCTTGACGACCTCGCCGGGGCGGGTGCGGAAGACCTCGGAGCTTTTGCCCTTGCCGAGCCGGGTCCAGCTTTCGTCGATTCTCTCGAGCATGGGTGGCGTGTTTTCCCAGGTTCATGCGTCTTGCCAAGCGTAAGAGCGGGGCAATAAAGCCGCGATAGGATTTGCGGACGGATATTTTGATGGTAGCGGCGAGACTTGGCGCGCCGGCCTGCTGTTTCCTTGGAGCCTCCCGCATGAAAGAACTGATTGCATTCGATCTCGACGGAACGCTGGCGGAAAGCAAGCAGCCTTTGGGCGACGCCATGGGGCAGGCGATCGCGCAGCTGCTCGCCGTCGCCCATGTCGCGGTCATTTCCGGGGGTGACTGGCCGCAGTTCGACAAGCAGGTCGCGAGCCGCCTGCCCGCCCGCGCCGACGTGTCGCGCCTGTGGCTGATGCCGACCACCGGGACCAAGCTCTATACCCATCGCGACGGCGCCTGGTCGCCCGTCTATGCCGAGCTGTTCGACGATGTGCACAAGCAGCAGATCTTCACCGCCTTCGACGCCGCGCTGGAAGCGACCGGCTTCGTGCCCCAGGAGACCTGGGGCGAGCGGATCGAGGATCGCGGCAGCCAGATCACCTTTTCCGCGCTGGGCCAACAGGCGCCGATCCATGCCAAGGAGGTGTGGGACCCCGATTTCGCCAAGCGCCGCGTGATCCAGGCGGATCTGCGCCAGCGGCTGCCGGGCCTGTCGATCAACATGGGCGGCGCGACCTCGATCGACATCACGCGCGAGGGCGTGGACAAGGCCTATGGCCTCAAGAAGCTGCGCGACGCGAGCGGCATCGCGCTCGACGCCATGCTATTCATCGGTGATGCGATCTTTCCCGGCGGCAATGATTATCCGGCGAAGGAACTGGGCCTCGACACGGTGCGGGTGCGCGATCCGCAGGAAACATTGTCGGTGATCGACGCGATTGTCGCCTGCCAGAAATAAGGCGCTGCGCGGATCCCATGGCGGTCGTTCGCACGCTTTGCGGCCAATGCGCTGTGGGTTGCGGGCTTCGCGCCGTGACCGGCGAGGGGCGCGCGGCGACGCTGGCCGGCGACCCCGTCCATCCCGCCAATGGTGGCCTGCTCTGTGCCGGCAGCGGAGCGGTTGCCGACATGCTGCCGCTCGATGGCCGGTTGCTGGACCCCATGATCGAAGGGCGCCGCGTCGGTTGGGATCGCGCCATCGGCCAAGTTGCGCGGCGGCTGGGCGATATCATCGCGCGCCATGGACCCGGCAGCGTTGCGATGCATGTGTCGGGCGGGCTGCTGACCGAGGATTATTATGTCGCCAACAAGCTGATGAAGGGCTTCATCGGTTCGGCGCATATCGACACGGCCTGGGGTGATGCGGACGGCATGGCCGCCGCCTATCGCGCGGCGCTGGGCGAGGATGTCGTGCCGGGCGCCTATGAGGATATCGACAAAGCCGACCTGATCCTGCTGATCGACGCTTCCACCGGACATCGCCATCGCGTGCTGCTTGACCGGATACAGGCGGCGCGGGCGGCGCGGGGCGCTCGCCTGGTCCTGATGACCTCCGGTGAGGCCGCGGACGATATCGCCGTTGACGTCCGGCTGTCGGTGACGCCCGGGAGCAAGGCGGCGTTGCTGAACGGGCTGTTGCTGCATTGTCATGACAGCGGTGCCGCATCGCTGGAGCCTTGTCTCAGCATTGCTGCGGATTTCTGGGATCGGATGCGGCCACGCCATGATCTCTGGTCCGTGGCGCGGCGTTGCGGCTTGCCCCCGGGCGAGGTGCGGGGCTTCTACGACCTGCTCAGCACCGCGCCGCGCATGCTGACGCTCTATGGCCCGGCGCCGGCCAAGCCGCAGGAGGCCCATATGCCGGCCGCGATCCTCAACCTGCATCTTGCCATGGGCTGGATCGGCAAGGCGGGGGCGGCGCCCATCGGCATCGCCGCCGCCCCCAATGCGATGGGCGCGCGGGAAGTCGGCTGTCAGAGCGATCAGCTCGCCGCGCACAGGGACTTTTCGCCCGAGGCGCTCGGCAGCACCGCGCGTTTCTGGGGCGCGGCGGCGATGGCGACGCAGGCCGGGGACGAAGGCGCCGCGCTGGCCGATGCCATCGGCAGCGGCCGCATCCGGGCGCTCTGGATGCTGGGCGGCCCGCCGCCGGCGGCTCACCCGCTGCGGGCCCTTTTGGCGCGGGTGCCGTTCACGATTCTCACCACGCCCTGGGCCGAACCGGATAGTCGGGACATGGTCGCGCTGCCTTCACCGGTCTGGATCGAAAAGGACGGGACGCTGACCGGCGCGGACCGGCTGATCAGTCGGCAGCGGCGGCTCTTCCCCTTGCCCGGCGCGGCCAGGCCGGACTGGTGGATCGTCACCCAGGTCGCGCGCGCGATGGGCTGGCGCGACGCGTTCCACTATGAGCGGCCGGCGGAAATCTATCGGGAACATGCGCGGCTGACCGCCTATCACAATGGCGGCGAGCGGGTGCTGAACCTCAAGCGCCACGCGCCGATATCCAATCCCGCCTATGACGAGCTGACCCCGTGGCGTTGGGGTGAACTGCCTTTCGATGAAGGACGGTTCCCGACGCCGGACGGCCGGGCGCGGCTGGTACGGAGCTGGGATTAGAAGGGGATCTCCCTCGTCCGTCCGCTCGATGCGAACGGACGAGGGGTGGTCCAAGAGCCTAACCCGCGGCCTTGCGCGCGATCCCCTTCAGATGGTGCAGCAGCGTGTCGCCATTGGCCGACCAGGTGAAGCGCAGCGCGGCGTCGCGCACGGCTTCGCGTTCCGGCGGATTGTAGAGGATATCGCCGATCGCCGTTGCAATGGCATCCGGATCCCGCGCGACGATCTGCCCTGCTTCCGGCCGGTCGAGCAGTTCGCGTGCGCCGCCGACATCGGTGATCACGATCGGCGTGCCGCAGGCCAGCGCTTCGACCCAGGCATTGGCAAGGCCTTCGGAGGAGGAGGGCAGCGCCATCACGTCGGCGGCGGAATAGATGCGCGGCAGCCGGTCATGCGGCACCGATCCCAGAAAGCCGATGCGCCGGTCCACGCCCAGTTCCTCCGCCAGCTTTTCCAGCGCGCGGCGATATTGTCCCTGGCCGGCGAACAGCAGCGTGACGCCGGGCAGGCGCGGCAGCGCCTGGACGAGGAACTCCTGCCCCTTGCGCGGGATCAGCGCGCCGACGCAGAGGATCAACGGACCTTCGAAACCCAGCGCATCCTTGGCCTCGGCACGATCGGCTATTTCGAACCGGTCGAGATCGACGCCGGTATAATGGACGCGGATCTTGTCCGCCTCCATGCCCATCCTGATCATCGAGCGGCGCATGGCGTTGGACACGGCGAGCAGGCCTTCCGCACCCTCGGCCGCCCGCTTCACCAGGCCCCGCGTATCGCGGCGCGCGCCCCAATAATGGATGTCCGCGCCGCGCGCCTTGATCGAATAGGGAATGCCGAGCGCCTTGGACAGGCGCTGCGCGACCGGGCCGTCGGGGAAGAAGAAGCTGGCGTCGATGACGTCGAAGGGCTGCTGTTCGTGCAACTGCCGCACCAGCGGCAGGATCGCGCGGGTCATGGCGCCGACATTCATGCGCCCGCCCAGCTTGGGGATGGTACGGAAGACGGGGCGATAGACGGTCAGGTCCTGCCACCGTTCCTTGCGCGGAAGGGCGCGCAGCGCGGTGTAGCGGTCCGCCAGGCGAAAGGGCCAGGGCGGGATGCCGAGCGGCGCGATCACCGTCACCCTGACATCCGGGCGGCTTGCAAGCTCCCGCGCCTGCCGTTCGACGAACACGCCGAAATTGGGCCGGCTCATATCCGGGAACAGGGTGGACAGCGTAAGGACGTTGAGCGTCATGGCGCCTTCCTACTATATCGCGGTTAAGCGAGGGTTAGGACCCATCGACATTCAGCCCAGGCGGGCCTGCAAAGCGCGATTTCCTGCGCTTCGGTGCTCACATACTGTAGGTATGCTGCGCTCCGATGCTCAAAAATCCCACTTTTCGGCTCCACCTGAACTGAATGTCGATAGGTCCTACGGCCCAAGCTGGCCTTTGGCTATAATTGTCTCACCAACTGAACGGCCACAGCGCCCCAGGGTGGGTCGGTTATGATCTGCTGGCGGCTGCCGCTGCCGAGCGGCAGGATGTGCAGCCGATCGCCCTCGCGCCCGATCAGGCGGCCGAACAGGAAGCGCCCGGCATGGCGCGGCAGCAGCATGTCGCGGTTCAATGCGCTGGCGAAGTCCTCCGGCCCGATGCGGCGGCACCAGATTTCATCGCCGCTGCGATAGTCGCCGATGCTGGCCGACACCTGTACCCCGACCATCGCATCGGCCGGCGCGGGCGGGGGGAAGGAGAGGGGGTGGGTCGGTGCGCGTGCGCCTTCGGGCCCGAGCAGCGCGGCGACCGGAACCACGCTTTGGCCGGGCAGCGCGACCAACTCCGAGGAGGAAACTCCCAGCGCCTGGGCGATGCGATTGAGCCAGTTGACCGATACGGTTCGTGTTCCCGTCTCCAGCCGGCCGATCGTCTGCGCCGTTGTCGGCGGATGGCACAACGTACCGACTTGTTCCAGTGTCAGTCCCTTGGCTTTGCGGACTTCACGAATGCGGGTGATCATGCCTGTTCCTGATTTACCTATTTGGTTTTTCCGCTTTCCTACAAACCAGCCTTCATGGCAAGTCCCTTCCATCAGGTAAAGCAGGGAGGCGCCGATGCGGACTCAATTTGTGGAACAGAAGATCGAAGACCCGACCGGTTGCGTTCGGACCGTCGCGGTGAATATCGGCGAATCGCCGCTCGCCTGGCTTCATGCGCGTGGCCATCTGACCGATCGGCAATATGGGGCGGGAGATCAACTGCGCGCGGATTGGGAGCGGGCGGGCCTGGCGCCCCAGGTGACGATGCGCTGGGATGCCGCTCCGCCGCAGGGCGGCCGAAGAGGGGCGGGGCGGCCGGGCGATCCCACGCTCGCGCAATTGTCGGCGCGCGAGCGTTTCCATGCCGCGATCGATGCGGCGGGGCCGGGCCTTGGCGACATATTGTGGCGCGTCGCCTGTGCGGGCGAAGGACTGGCGGCGGCGGAGCGCGCATTGGGCTGGCCGAGCCGGGCGGGCAAGCTGGTGCTGACGCTGGCGCTGGACCGTGTGGCCCTATGGTACAGGCTGGCCTGACCAGCGCGGTGCACGTCAGTCGACCAGCCCGCCGCCCAGGAGCAGCAACAGCTTGACGTCGATGGCGAAACCCTCCCGGCGCCATGCCGCGACCCGCGTCGCAAGGCCGTCGAGCGGCACGCGGTGGACATGGATGTCCTCTCCATCGACGCCGCCGCCGTCGCCGGTCTTTTCGAGGTCATGGGCGCGGAACAGGGTGAAGCTTTCCGACACCATGCCGGGCGAGCTGTAGAAATCGCCCAGTTCCTCGATCCGGGCGGCATGGTAGCCGGTTTCTTCCTCCAGTTCGCGGGTGGCGGCGATGACGGCCTCTTCGCCTTCCTCATTGTCGCCCACCAGGCCGGCGGGCAGTTCGATGCAGCGGCGACCCAGCGGCACGCGAAACTGGTCGACCAGGATGACGTGGCGGCTGCCGTCGGGATCTTCGTCGATCGCGAGGATCACGGCGGCATGGATGCCGCGCGATCGGCCGACATATTCCCAGCTGCCGCGCCGTTTTGTGGTGATGAAGCGGCCGGCCCACATGATTTCTTCGGGCGCGGCCATGTCATGCTTGCTCATAATTCGATCAGCCTGTCGGGCAGTTCATTGGGATTGGCCCCAGTGCGGGGGAAATGCTGCGTCAGGATGACGCCGACCTGCCGTACCGCCTCCGCCATGCCTTCGGCCGGGCGGCCGTCGCGCACGGCATCGATCAGTGCGGCCATGGCGTCGCCCCAGACTTCGGGCGTGACCTTCGCATCGATCGCGGCATCGGCCAGGATTTCCGCGCGATGTTCGTCAAGGGAGAGATAGATGAGGATGCCGGTGCTCGCCTGCGTGCGGCCCTGGGCGACCGCGCGGAACAGGCTGACCGCGCGACGATGAACGCGCCGCGTCTTGGTCGCGCGCGGGGTCAGCGCCATGCGCAAGGGCATCCATGCCAGCGCATAGCGCACGACGAGAAATTTGAGGATCAGCAGGCCGAGCAACAGGGTCAGAAGCTTCCAGTCTTCCAACTCATGCTCCCAGCTTTGCAGCAGGACCGAACAGAGCGCGCGGAAATGGGCCGGGAAAGCGGCAGCCAGCGATAGCGTCAGGAAGACGGCACCGATGGCCCAATGCAGCCCGGCGTCATGATAGGAGTCGGAGCGTTGGGCGATGATGGTGACGATCTCGCCATCGCTGTCCTTTTCCGCCGCTGCCACGGCGGCTGTGACCTGCGCATGATCGGCCTGGCTGAAGCGGACGGGCATCACCAGCTACCCCCGGCACCGCCGCCGCCGAAACTGCCGCCGCCGCCGGAAAAGCCGCCGCCATCGCCGCCGCCCCAGCTCGATCCACCCCAGCTGGAGGAGCCGCTGTTGTCGCCGAAATCCGATGGCCCCCAGAGGATGATCGGCGCCGCCCCGCCGCGATATCGGCGGCCGCGCTTGCCCCGGCTGCCCGCCATCGTGCCTAAGATGACGACGAGGACGATTATCCAGAAAATGATCATGAAGCCGCCGCCGCCTGATCCCGCGCGTTTCTTGTCCTCCGCTTCGGCCGCCGCCGCCTGGGCCCTGGCTTCGTCGGGCGGGAGCGACAATAAAGTGGCGAGCTGGTCGACCCCGGCCTCGATCCCGCCGGGAAAGTCGCCCGCCTTGAAGCGCGGGATGATGGCGTTGCGATAGATGCGCGCGGCGAGCGCGTCCGTCACCACGCCCTCGACGCCATAGCCGGTGGCGATCCACACCTTGCGTTCCTTGGGCGCGACCAGCAGCAGCGTGCCGTCGTCCCGGTCCTTGTTGCCGATGGCCCAGGCGCGGCCGAGGCGATAGGCGAAATCGGAAATATCATAGCCCTGTAGGTCGGGCACCGTCGCGACCACCAGCTGTCGCCCGCTCTGTTTTTCCAGACCGGCAAGCTTGTCCGTCAACGCCTGTTCCTGGGCGGGCGAAAGCAGGGAGGCTTCATCCACCACCCGGCCCGTCAGCTTGGGGAAAGTCTGCGCCTGCGCCGCCGGTGCCCAGACCAGCAGCGCAAGGATCAGGAGCAGGGTGCGGATCACGGCCCGGTCAGTTGCCGAAGTCGACCTTGGGCGCTTCTTCCGCGCCCGGTGTCGTCGCCTGGAACGGGGTCATGGGCTTGGCGCCATGGATGATCTTGGCGCCGATCGCGTCGGGGAAGGTGCGAATGCGGGTATTATAGGCGCGCACGGCCTCATTATAGTCGCGGATGGATACGGCGATGCGATTCTCCGTCCCCTCCAATTGCGATTGCAGGTCGAGGAAATTCTGGTTGGTCTTGAGGTCGGGATAGGCCTCGACCGAGGCGAGCAGGCGGCCGAGCCCCTGGCTGAGCTGCGCCTGCGCCTGCTGGAACTGCTGCACCTTGGCGGGATCGGACAGGTCATCGGCGCTCACCTGCACCGATGTCGCCTTGGCGCGCGCTTCGGTGACGCGGACCAGCGTGTCCTGCTCCTGCTTGCCCGCCGCCTTGACGGTCGCGACGAGATTGCCGATCAGGTTGGCCCGGCGCTGATATTGGGCCTGCACATCGGCCCATTTGGCCTTGGCGACCTCTTCGGCGGCAGGCACGCTGTTGATGCCGCAAGCGGACAGGGCGAAAGCGCCCAGCAGGGGCAGAAGAAAGGCAGATAGGCGGCGCAGGATCGTCATGGAACATCCCTTGGCTTTGTTGCGACCACGGAAATAGGTGGTTGTGATGGCGCGCGCAACGGCCCATTCTGCCCATATCGCAATCAGGACAAGGGGTTCACCAATGGGGCTGATTTCCGAATTCAAGGCATTCATCGGTCGCGGCAACGTGATTGACCTGGCCGTCGGCGTCATCATCGGCGGCGCTTTCGCCACGATCACCAAATCGCTGACCGACGACATCATCATGCCGGTGGTCGGCTACCTGTTCGGAGGCACGGATTTTTCGCGCTATTTCGTCCGGCTCGGCGACATTCCCGCCGGCTTCAAGGGCAATCCGGAAAGCTATGCCGACCTCAAAGGCGCCGGCGTCGCCATGCTCGGCTGGGGCGAATTTCTGACCGTCTTCGTCAATTTCCTGATCCTGGCCTTCATCATCTTCCTGCTGGTGAAAGCCGTGAACAGGCTGATGCCCAAGCCCGAAGAAGCACCGGCGGTTACGCCCGAGGACGTGCTGCTGCTGCGCGAAATCCGAGACAGCCTCAAAAAATAGGTCGTTTCCGCGACGAAATGGAGTGTGCGGCGGGAACCATCCCGTGCGCGACCAGTTGATCGCCGTCAGGGTTCCGGTCCTCCGGTCCCCTTGCCGAATGACGTCAGCCCCTGGGGGCGCAACAGGAGAAACGCCGTGAAAACCATCGTCTCAGTCCTTGGCCTTGCCAGCTTGATCGCGCTCACAGCGTGCGATTCCAAGAAGGAGAACAAGGTCGAGAACGCATACGAGAATCAGGCGGACGCACTCGACAACCAGGCTGAAAATATGGAAGCCATGGCCGACAACCTCTCCGGCAAAGCTGAAAATGCGGCGGAGAATGCGGCCGACGCGCTGGAGAACAAGGCAGATGCGACGCGCGAAGCCGGCGAAAAGGTCGGCGAGGCCGTCGAAAAGTCCGAAAAGCGCTAAGTTTCGCTCGGCTTCCCGAGCAAAGGGCGTCGCGACGATCGGTCGCGGCGCCCTTTTTGTGTGCAGGGCCGGCGTCTTTAACGAGCCTTTAACCACGCCATCGCCATGGTGCCGTCGCGCGCATCCGTGAAGGCTGGGGAATGGACGAGCTACTTCAGGAATTTATCTCCGAGACGCAGGAAACGCTGGAGGCTCTGGCGGGCGAAGTCGTCGCCTGGGAAGCGGACCCCGGCGACCGTGATCGGCTCGACGCCATATTCCGCTTCTTCCATACGGTGAAGGGCAGCTGCGGCTTCCTCAACCTGCCGCGTTTCGAACGGCTGAGCCATGCCGCCGAGGACGTGCTGTCCGAAATCCGTGCCGGCAGTCGCAGCGCCGATCCCGCCACGGTCAGCGCCGTGCTGGGGATCATGGACCGCATCGCCGAACTGTCCGAGGCTGTCGCGATCGGCGCCGCGCTGCCCCAGGAGAATGACGAATATCTGATCGCCGCCCTGGCGCTGCAGGATGAGCGGAGCGGGACCGTAGAGGAAGAAGGCTCGACGGCCGCGCCGGTAGCGGTCGCGCGACAGGCCGGCAGTCAGGCCGTGCCGCGCACCATCCGCCTGCCGCTGTCGCTGATCGACCAGCTGATGAACGGCGTGTCGGACATGGTGCTGGCGCGCAACGAACTGTCCCGCAAGCTGCGCGAGCGCTTGGCCGATCCGGAGATGGAAAACGCCTTCGAGCGCCTGTCCACCTGCGTCGCCGACATGCGCGATACGATATCCAAGACCCGCATGCAGCGCGTCGACCGGCTGTTCACCGCCATTCCCCGCATGGTCCGGGATCTGGGCCGGGACCTTGGCAAGCGCATCGACCTCAGCCTGGAAGGCGGCGATGTCGAGATGGACCGCGAGATGGTCGAGATGGTGGTCGATCCGCTGACCCATATCGTGCGCAACAGCATCGACCATGGCATAGAGACGCCAGAGCGCCGGCGCGCGCTCGGCAAGCCGGAGGCGGGATCGCTGAAGCTGGCGGCGCGCCAGTCGGGCAACCAGATCGTGATCGAGGTCAGTGACGACGGCCAGGGCATCGACACCGATCGGCTGGTCGAGAAAGCGGTGGCCGCCGGCAAGCTGACGCGCGAAGCCGCCGCGCGGATGAGCGAGGCGGAGCGGCTGGACCTGATCTTTCACGCTGGCCTGTCGACCGCGAACCAGGTGACGGCCATATCCGGCCGTGGCGTCGGCATGGATGTCGTGCGCGCCAATGTGGAACGGATCGGCGGCGTGATCGCGCTCGACAACCGGCGGGGCTGGGGGCTGCGCATCATGCTGCGCGTGCCGCTGACGCTCACCATCATACCGGGTCTTATCCTCCGCGCCGGCGGGCTGCACTTCGCCATCCCGCGCGCGGCCGTGGTGGAGATATTGCACGACAATAATGAGACGCTGCGCATCGCCGAAATCGCCGGCGCGCAGATCGCGACGATCCGATCCGTCCGCCATTCGATGATCGACCTGGAAGATGTGCTCGGCATGGACAAGCCGGAGCAGGTCGGCCCGCGCGCCATCATGGTCGTGCGCTCGGCGACGGGCGTGCCTTTCGCGCTGGGCGTTTCGGCGGTCGAAAATCATGAGGAACTGGTTATTCGTCCCGCTTCGCCGCTGATCATGGCGACCGGCGTCTATGCGGGCATGACCCTGCCCGACAACGGCAAGCCGATGCTGGTGCTGGATGCGGCCGGGCTTGCCAATGCCGCCGCGCTCCCCAATGTCGCCGACGACCGCGCGGCGCGCCAGGCCGAGGAAAACGAGCATGGCGCGGGCGGTGTCGAGATGGTTTCCGCGCTGCGTTTCGAGGAACTGACCGGCGAGAAGCGGCTGATGGCGCTGTCGGTTGTCGAGCGGGTCGAGGATGTGGACACAACATTGTTCGGCCGATCGGGCGGTCGCGCCTATGTCCGGCTGGATGGACGGCTGGTGCCGGTCGCCAATGGCGTCCACAGCTTCGCGGCCCGCCACGTGCCGGCATTGCGCCTGCGCGATGGCGTGCGGGAGGCCTGCTATCCCGTCGCGGCGGTGCTGGACATTGTCGACATGCCGCTGGTGCCCGATCTGGTCGCGATGCACGGCATGCTCAGCGGCGTCGCGGTCATCGAAGGCGAACATCTGGAGGTGATCAACCCGTTCGCCCTGTTCGCCGCCCTGCCCGACGGTCCGCTGACCGAGCGGGCGAGGGGGCGCTGCCTGCTCGCCGACAGCGAGGATGGCTGGACCCGCGAGATATTGGCGCCGCTGCTTCGTCAGGCGGGGCACGAGGTGGTCATGGGCCTGCCCGCCGATGCGCCGGTCGAGCCGGAGGATATCGTGCTCTGCTCCGGGCCGGACACGTCCCAGGCCGCCGAGATTCTGGGATGCCGCGTCGTCCAGCTGCGCGCGTCGCCCCGCCCGACCGGGCCGCAGGACGGCAGCATCTACCGCTATGACCGGGACGCCCTGATGGCGGCCATCGCCGGAAGCCGGGGGTAAGGACAGAGGCATGGAACAGCTTTATCTTCTGGCGACGCTGGCCGAGACGCGGGTCGCGGTCGACACCAGGGAGGTGGAGGCCGTGGTCAAACTTGCCGATATCTCCCCGGTGCCGGGCATGGCGGCGCATGTGGCGGGGCTGTCGGCGCTGCGCAGCCGCGTGCTCACCATCATCGACGTGCCCGCCCTGATCCGCGGCACGCCTACGCCGCCCGCGCAGCGCGGCCTTGCCATCATCGCCGACATCAGCGGCCACAGCTACGGCCTGATGGTCGATGCCGTGCATGACATCTGCCAGGTGCCCGATGGCGCCCTGCCCCTGCGCGGGCAGCTCGACCGTGCCTGGGCGCATTATGCCCGCGCGATCGTCGAGCATGAGGGCCAGCCCTATCTGCTGGTGTCGCTTTCCAGCTTCATCGAAACCGGTTCGCTGGCGCAGGTGGCATAGTTCTTCGCGACGTTTACCAATTGCTTGGCTTTGCCCGTTAAGCCTCATCGAACGGGACGCAAAAACGCAAAGGGACGCTCATGAAGAATTGTCTGGTTGTCGATGATTCCAAGGTCATTCGCAAAGTCGCACGTCATATCCTGGAGTCGCTTGATCTTTCGGTCAGCGAGGCGGTCGACGGTCAGGACGCCCTGACCCAGTGCGAAGCCGCGGCGCCCGACGTCGTTCTGCTGGACTGGAACATGCCGGTCATGAGCGGCATGGAATTTCTGCAGGCGCTGTCGACCGCCAAGGTGACGACGCGGCCCAAGATCATCTTCTGCACCACCGAAAACGGCATCAGCCACATCAAGGCCGCCGTCGAAGCGGGCGCGGACGAATATGTGATGAAGCCGTTCGATCGCGAAACGCTGGAAAGCAAGCTGGCCATCGTCGGCGTCATCTAAAAGCCGCCTCGCAACGACTTTTCATTCCTCAAGAAAGCCCTTTGATGAGCGTCCTCCTGCCGATCATGGCCAAGCAGAGCGAGCCGCCTGCGGTTCGCGCGCTGGTTGTCGATGATTCGGTGGTGGTCCGCACGGTCATCGAACGGATATTGAATGCCGATCCGGGCTTTGCCGTCGTCCACAAGACCAGCAGCGCCGAACATGCCCTGGCCTATCTGCGCGAGCATGAGGTCGATCTGGTTCTGCTGGACATCGAACTGCCCGGCAAGAGCGGCCTGGCTGCGCTGCCGACGGTGCTGCGGACCAATCCGCGCGCCAAGGTCGTCATCCTGTCGGGCAATTGCGAGGAGGGGAGCGCCGCTGCTATCGAGGCGCTGGCGCTGGGGGCGAGCGATATCTTCGCCAAGCCAGGCAGCGGCAGCTTCGGCGAGCAGTTTCCGCGATTGCTGATCGAACGGTTGACGCGCCTGTTCGGGCAAGGCCTGGCCGAGCCGGTCGGGGCCGGCGCGGATGCCGCCGTCGCGGTCGATCAGGCGAAGGCGCCGCTCGCCTGCCTGGGCATCGGCGCGTCGACGGGGGGCATCCATGCGCTGGGGCAGCTGTTCGCGGGCATGACCGCGCCATTGGGCGTGCCGATCCTGCTGACGCAGCATCTGCCGGCGAGCTTCACATCCTATTTCGCCCAGCAACTGGCGCGGATGACGACCCTGCGCGTCAAGGTGGCGGAGCAGGGCGACCTGCTGGCGCCCGACACCATTTATGTGGCGCCGGGCTACGCCAGCGTGCAACTGCGCAAGGGACTGCGGGGCCGCGTTGCGGTGATGCTGAACCCGCATCGGACAGCGGCGGGCAATCTGCCCGGCGTCGACCCGATGTTCGCCAGCATGGCCGAAGTTTATGGAGAGGCCGCCGCCGGCATCGTCCTGACCGGCATGGGCCGGGACGGCATGATGGGCGCGCATGATATCGTCAATGCAGGCGGCTGGATCGTCGCGCAGGATAAAGCGAGCAGCGTCGTTTGGGGCATGCCCGGATCGGTCGCCGGCGCGGGGCTGACCTGCGCGCTGCTGGAACCCTATGCGATCATGGATTTCGTCGCACGACGCGGAAAGAACAGAGGCTAAAAACATTGACCCACCCGACTGGACCATCATCGCGCGGGGCAGCCCGTATCCTTTCCGCGTTGCTGGAGGCGCGCACGGGCCAAATCCTGTCGGAAAGCCGCTCCTGGCGGATGGAAACGGCGCTGAAGCCGGTGCTGCGCGGCCATCGCCTGGCGGATATGGATGATCTGGCGGCCAAGCTGCTCGGCCATCGCGATCCCCGGCTCGAGGACGATGTCGTGAACGCGCTGCTCAATAATGAGAGCAGTTTTTTCCGCGACCTGCAGATCTTCGACATGATCCACCGGCACGTCCTTCCCGCCTTCCATGCGGAAAAGAAGGATCGCGTGCTGCGCATCTGGAGCGCGGGCTGCTCAACGGGGCAGGAGGCCTATTCCCTCGCCATCCAGATCCGCAACGACATGGCGCGCTGGCGCGGCTGGCGGATCGAGATATTGGCGACGGACATCTCCACCGCCGCGGTCGACCAGGCGCGATCGGGCGTCTTTTCCCAGATGGACGTGCAGCGGGGCCTGGCCATCGGCGACCTCATCAAATGGTTCGAGCCGGTGGGCGAGGAATGGCATGCCAGCCCCGAATTGCGGCGGATGATCGATTTCCGCACCGACAATCTGTTCGATCCGCGCGCGCCGTCGGGCGACTATGACCTGCTGCTGTGCCGCAATGTGCTGCTCTATTTCACGCAGGAACGCCGGCAGAATGTCCTGCGCCTGCTGACGCGCCACAGCCATGACCGGTCGGTGCTGCTGCTGGGCGCCGGCGAGACGGTGATCGGGCACAGCGATGACTTCGTGCCGCATCCCGAATTTCGCGGCGGCTATGGCCGGCGGGTCGTTGCGCCGGCATGCGCCGATGGTCCGATGCGCCGCGTCATCTGATTTCCTCACCTTTTCCGGGCAGCTTTCCGCAGGGGCGAAGCGCGCGCGCTTGATTGCCTCGCCGCTCTCCGCCATTGTCGGCGCGTGCGACAAGAGATGCGGCAAGTGACTGGCTTTTTCCGATGACCGACATTCCGATGATCGACACGCCGTCGCCCAATTTCGACGAGCGCAAGCTCCCGGTCTCCATGCTGGTGCTGCACTATACCGGCATGCTCGACGCTGCCACCGCCATCAACTGGATGGCGAGCCCGGAATCCAAGGTTTCCGCCCATTATGTCGTGACCGAGGAAGGGCAGGTCGTCCGCATGGTCGATGAAGCCAAGCGCGCCTGGCATGCGGGGCGTTCGCACTGGCGCGGCATCGACGACATCAATTCGGCCAGCATCGGCCTGGAGATCGTCAATCCGGGGCATGAATGGGGCTACAGACCCTTCCCGGATGCGCAGATCGGGGCGCTGATCCCGCTGATGCATGACATTGTCCAGCGCCACGGCATCACGCGCGGCAATATCGTGGGGCACAGCGACGTCGCCCCGGCGCGCAAACAGGATCCGGGCGAACTGTTTCCCTGGGGGCAACTGGCGCGCCTGCGCCTTGCCCTGCCGCGGCCGACCAGGAACCTCATGGACCCGCTCTGGACCGACAGCGCCTTCATGCTGGCGCTCGAGCGCTTCGGCTATGACATTGCCGAGCCGCAGGCGGCGGTCGTCGCCTTCCAGCGGCGCTTCCGCCCGGAACTGATCGACGGGATCATCGACGGTGAATGTCGCGCCATCCTGCTCGCCCTGCTGCTGCCCAAACCGCGAGGGGATGACTAACCGGCCGGACCTGTGTATAGGCGGCGCTGCCAGAGGGCCGGGCGGCCGCGGCGTGGCGGGTAACTGCCACGGCGAGGAAAGTCCGGGCTCCACGAAATGACGGTGCCGGCTAACGGCCGGCTGGAGTGATCCAAGGGACAGTGCAACAGAAAGCAGGTCGCTAAGACTTCGGTCCAGCGAAATTGAAAGGGTGCGGTAAGAGCGCACCGCGTCTCCGGCAACGGAAGGCGGCACGGTAAACCCCACCGGGAGCAAGACCGAATAGGGGCGGCGCGCGGGCTGTTCGAAAGAATGGGGCCGCTAGGCTGATTTCGGCTGAGACCGCCCGGGTTGGTTGCTTGAGGGCCGGAGCAATCCGGCCCCTAGAGGAATGGTCGCCACCCCTGCGCAGGCAGGGGGACAGAACCCGGCTTACAGGCCCTCTGGCATGAGATTGAGTAACAGCGTCATCCCAGCGAACGCTGGGATCTCAGGCCATGTTGCGCGCGCCCTCCTGAGATGCCAGCGTTCGCTGGCATGACGGGAAGTGCTTTCAATCGATCGAATTTTAACCCGCCGGGGTGGCGTTCCGCCTGCGGCTTGCCTAATTTGGACCGATGGCACGAAGCAGCCGATCAAATGACTGGGGTTTTCCTCGCTGGCGCAGCTACGGCGCATCGCGTGAGGCGCAACAGGTGCGCCTGTGCGACCGGCATGGCTGCGACAAGCCGGGCGACTGCCCCGCGCCCAAATCGCCCAACAGCCGCGAACGCTGGTATTTCTGTTCCGACCATGCGGCCGAGTATAACCGCAATTGGGACTATTTTCAGGGGCTCGACCGCGAAGAGCGCGAACAGCGCGAGCGGGCGGAGCGGCGGGACGCGGGCGGCTATCAGCACAGCGCCTATCATGGCTGGGGCGGGCCGGGCGACGGCAGCCGATCGCGCGACGAACTCCATGCGCTCAAGGCGCTGGAGCTGGAGGACGATGCCGATTTCGAGTCAGTGAAGAAAAGCTGGCGGCGGCTGGCCAAGGAAAATCATCCCGACGTGAAGCCCGGCGATGCGCAGGCCGCCGTCCGTTTCCAGACGATCCAGGCCGCGTATGAGGTTCTGCGCACGGCCGAGGAGCGGCGGACGTGGAAGCCGCGGGAGCGGGCGGATTGAAGGAGCACGTCCGGTCCAACTGGCGCAAGGCGGTGCTGGTCTGTCGCAAATGTTCGAAGAAGCTGGACGGCGGCTTTGGTCCTGACGGGGACGAGCGGCTCGCCAAGGCGCTGCGCAAGCAGCTTTCGCTGAAGAAAGGCCGCAAGGCCGAGGCGGGCATCATCGAGGTCAATTGCCTGGGCGTCTGTCCCAATGGGGCGGTGACGGTCGTCAACGGCGCCGATGCGCGCGACTGGCTGCTGGTGCGGCCCGGCGCCGATCTGGACGATCTGGCGGCAACATTGGGGCTGCTGCCCCATCAGGCCGGGGCCGGTGAGGCGGTAGCGCGCATCGGGGGCCGGTAAAATCGGCCCGCACCCGTGCGGCGCCGATCGTCAGCCGGCCTTGCTCATCGGTAGCGGATCGACGTCCGCGCGTTCGGCCAGAGGGTAGAGAAGCCGTTCTTCCTGCTCCATGCGCGCTGTCAGGGCGGCGAGTATCTCGCGCGTTTCCGCGCAAAATAGCGGCCATTCCCGCGCCACCCGGTCGTCGCTCCAGCGATACATATAGGCGGAAAAATCCTGCGCGAGCGTGCCGATCTCCGCCTGCAGCCGCATCGCGGTGGAGCGGGCGCGTTCCTCCGTCAGCCGCTGCATCGCGGGGTAGAAGATGCGGTCTTCCAGCGCCAGATGGGACATGAGCTGCCGGGCGAGCTGCCATCGCAGGGTGCCGACGCTCTGTTGCACGCTGTCATTCTCGACGGCCCGGATCAGGTGCCGCGCGGTGACGCCCAACGCCTGATGCTGGCTGCGCAAGTCATTGACGTCCATCCATTTTTCCTTTTGCGAACCCCGTCGATTGTGCTGGCACGCGGGTTAACAAAAGGTTTTGATGGTGCCGTAAAAAGTGCCGTCCGCCACCGAAAAGGGCGGCGGACGGCGGTTTCCTATCAGGCCGGCTGGTCGGCGCGGCTGACGCCTTCGCCATCCAGGTTGAGCGCCGCGAAGTCCCAGTTGATCGCTTCCTTGAGGATGCGGTCGGCATAGTTGGGGCGGGCGTTGCGATAGTCGATATAATAGGCATGTTCCCACACATCGACGATCAGCAGCGGCAGATGGCCGTCATGCGCGACCGGCGTGTCGGCGTCATGATAGCTGGTCACTTCCAGCTTGCCGTCCTTGAGGATCAGCGCGGCCCAGCCGCTGGCGAAATGGCCCACGGCTTCGGCCTTCAGCTTTTCGATCAGCGCGTCGACCGAACCGAACGCCTCGTTGATCTTGGCCAGCAGGTCGCCGGTCGGCGCCGTCTTGTGGGGCGAAAGCGACTGCCAGTAGAATGTGTGGTTCCAGATCTGGCCGACCTGGTTGAACAGGCCGCCCTTGCTGGACTTGATCAGTTCGACCAGCGACTTGCCCTGGAGCGAGGCGTCGGCCGCGACCAGTTCATTGGCCTTCACGACATAGGCATTATGGTGCTTGCCATGGTGATAGTCGAAGGTTTCAGCGGTCAGGATGTCGCCAAAGGCATCCTTGGTGTAGGGAAGGTCGGGCAGAATAAAGGCCATGTCGGAACTCCTCGGGTTCTTGGATGGATGGCCGCATAACGAGGATGCGGCCGGAAGGGTCCGCAGCCCCTAGCAGTCTTATTGCGCTGCGGAAAACAGGATATTTTCTTTCAGGAACACGGAAATATCCATGTGACAGAGGCGAAGCGATGACCTAGCATCGCCGGTCAGGTCGCCCGCGAGTAGCGATCGAAAATGGGGGAAGGATCAATGGCAAAATTCTTCGGCAACTTGCATCTTGTGCTGTTGGCCGCGCTGGTTCTGGCGCTGGTCGTCATCTTCGCCGTGCCCGCCAATACAACGGAGGAGCAGGCGGTGCTGCGTTGGCTGCACCTGTTCTTTGGCATTACCTGGATCGGCCTGCTCTATTATTTCAACTTCGTGCAGATCCCGACCATGCCGAAAGTGCCCGCCGAACTGAAGCCGGGCGTATCCAAATATATCGCACCGTCGGCTCTCTTCTTCTTCCGCTGGGCCGCTGCTTTCACCGTGCTGACCGGCCTTATCATTGCCTGGCGCAGCGATTATCTGGTGCAGGCGTTGACGCTCGATCCGGTCCATCGGCTGATCGGCATCGGCATGTGGCTGGCGTTGATCATGGCGTTCAATGTTTGGTTCGTGATCTGGCCGAACCAGAAAAAGGCGTTGGGCATCGTGCCGGCCGAGGATGCGGTGAAGGCGAAGGCGGCGACCACCGCGATGATCTTTTCGCGGATCAACACGCTGCTGTCGCTGGCGATGCTCTATTGCATGATCAACTTCAACGGCGGCTGATCCGAAAAGGGTGCGCCGCTTGAGGGCGGCGCGCCTTCATCCCTGGGGCGGGGTGGTTTCGCCCAGTTCGTCGCTGTCCAGCTTGTCACCCAGCGTCAGGCCGTGGCGCATCAGCATGGGGATGTTGGCGGCAGCGAAGACGACCGACACGACGGTCACGCCCCACACCTTGATCGCCAGCCAGGAATCGAAGCTCATCGAGCGGCGCATCACTTCATTGGCGATCGCCATGCCGACGAAGAAAAAGGCCCAGTTGCGCGACAGCTTGCGCCAGCCTTCTTCGGTCAGGCCGTCATAGGCCGCCTGTAGCAGATATTTGAGCAGCGCCTTGCCGCGCATCAGCCCCGCAAACAGCATCAGGGCAAAGAAGCTGTAGATGATGGTGGGCTTCAACTGGATGAAGCGCTGGTCGTGGAAATAGATGGTCAGGCCGCCGAAGAACAGGATCAGCAGCGCCGACAACCAGAGCATCGGCGAGACGCGGCCGAGCTTCACCTTGGATATGATGACGGCGATGACGATCGCGGCCATGAAGGCTGCGGTGCCCAGGCTCATTGCGGTGATGGGATTGCCCGAGCCCCAGATCCAGCCTGCGCCCTTGTAGGTCAGGAAAAAGACGAGCAGCGGCCCGAAGTC
>DATFDS010000136.1:0-9598 GCA_035251955.1 Sphingobium sp.
TCGGTGCTCTATCTGGTCGGATCGACGATGGACTGGGTGGAGGACGACTTCGCCGCCGGTTTCGTCTTCAACAACCCCAATGCCAAGGGCAGCTGCGGCTGCGGCGAGAGCTTCACGGTCTGAGGGACGCCGTTCCAATCCCCGGACGGAGGTGGTAGATATACCCCATCTTCTGATCCTCGGCATGGGCTACACCGCCTCCCGCCTCGCCGCCCGCCTGCGCGCCGAGGGGTGGCGCATCACCGGCGTCCGCCGCGCAGCCGACGCCGAAGCGCTCGCCTTCGATGATGAAAGCGCTGTCCGCGCGGCCATGGCGCAGGCCACGCACATCCTCTCCTCCGTCCCGCCGGAGGGCGACGCCGATCCTGTCCTGACGCGCTACGGCGCCGACATCGCCGCCGCGTCCGCGCTCTGGACCGGCTATCTCTCCTCCACCGGCGTCTATGGCGATGCGCAAGGCGCTTGGGTGGACGAGGCGAGTCCGACAGGATCGGGCCGCCGCACCGCGCGGATGCTGGCCGATGCGGATTGGGCTACGCTTCGTCCCGATATGCGGCGCTTTCGCCTGCCCGGCATATATGGGCCCGGCCGTTCGGCAATCGAGCGGGTGCGCGAAGGTCGCGCGCATCGGGTCGCCCTGCGCGATCAGGTGTTCAGCCGCGTGCATGTCGACGATATCGTCGCGGGCGTCATTGCCGCCTTCGATGGACCGCCCGGCATCTACAATCTCTCCGACGACCTGCCCTGCGCGCAGAACCGCCTGATCGAAGCCGCGTGCGAGTTGCTGGCCGTGCCATATCCGCCCTTGATGACGTTGGAGGACGCGCAGCTTTCGCCGATGGCGCGGGGCTTCTACGCCGAAAACCGGCGGGTGGCGAATGGCCGGGCAAAGCGGCTGCTGGGCTGGAGGCCGCTCTATCCAACCTTTCGGGAGGGGCTGGCCGCCTGCCTCGCGCAGGCGGATAATCGCTTGGGCGCATCGCTTACGCCGCGTTAACCAAATGGCGCGATGAGTGGCTTCACCAGCTTCTTGGGGAACCCGCCATGGACCGTATCGAGCATGCCTTCACCGCGCTCAGCCACCGGATGCGCAGCCTGTCCGTGCCCGAGCGCCCAGCGCCCGCGCCGCAGTCGCTCGCCAGCCTGATCGACAAGGTGAACAGCGCCAAGCGGCTCTATGAGCCGGGCTTGCGCCGTTAGGCGGTCTTCGCCCGCAACGCGATGGCCATGCCCGCCACCGCCAGCAGCGCGCCGCCGAGCGCCAGCGGTGTCCACCGATAGTCCTCCGCCAGAGTCGATATCAGCATCGCGATCACCGGGATGAGCACGCTGCTATAGGCTGCGCGCCCGGCCCCCATGCGCTGGATCATCCGGAAATAGAGCGGAAAGGTCACGACCGACCCCGCAAGGCCGAGCCAGCCGATCCCCCATAGATAGCCGGCACGCCATTCCACGACCGGCGGGCCCGCTGTGAGCCAGGCATAGACGGCGTCGAACGCGCTGCCGATCAGCATCGCCCATGTCAGCACCGCCACCATGGGCAGGTTCCGGGCGATCTTCATCCCCTGCATCACATTGGCCGCCGATGCGCTGAGCAGCCCGGCCGCGCTCAGGGCCACACCCAGCAGCACCGCTTCCGGCGACACCGGCGCGGCGCGATATTCCTTCAGCAACAGCAGGGCGATCCCGGCGATGGCGATGACCGAACCGAGGATGAAGCCCCGGCTGACCGGCTGGCGAAAGGCGACCCAGGCGAGGATGCTGTTGGGGATCAGCAGCATCGCATAGACCGTCGCGACCACGCCCGAGGTCAGATAATGTTCGGCGCGATAGACGAAGTTGAAGTTGAGCACGAACTGCGCAAGGCCCAGCAGCGTGGCGAACAGCAGCCCTTGGGACGGCAGGCGCAGGGGCACTTTGCGCGCCAGCGCGAAAAGCCCCATGCCGATCCCGCCGACCAGAAAGCGATAGCAGACCGACCAGCTGGCTGGCACCGCGCCGAGCTGGTCGCGGATCACGATCCAGGTCGAACCCCAGATCAGCGTCACCAGGAGGAAGGGCAGGATGACGCCGCCCTTGCCCTCTTCGCCGCCGCTCATCCGAGCGTTCGCAGCGCTTGCGCCAGCGGCTCGACGCTCTGCGCATCCTGCGCCCAGTTGGTCACGATCCGTGCGGCGCCTTCGCCCCAGTCGTAAAAGTCGAACCCCTTGGCACGCAGGCTGGCGGCTTCCGCAGCCGTCAGGCGCAGGAAGAGTTCATTGGCCTGGACCGGGTAGAGCAGGCGTCCTGAGGCCGCTCCGGCGAGCGCCGCCGCCGCCGCATTGGCCGCGCGGGCATTGTCCAGCCACAGATCCTGCTCCAGCATCGCCAGGATCTGCGCGGCGAGATAGCGGCCCTTGGACAGCAGGTGCCCGGCGCGCTTGCGCCAGCGCGCCGCCTCCGCCGCGCGTGCCTCGGCCTGGTCGCCGAAAAAGACCAGCGCTTCGCCCATCATGCCGCCATTCTTGACGCAGCCGAAGCTCAATATGTCGACCCCCGCGCGCCAGGTGACGTCGCCCGGATGACAGCCCAGATAAGCGACCGCATTGGCAAAGCGCGCCCCGTCCATGTGGAAGCCGAGGCCATGGTCGCGCGCGACCGCGCCGAGCGCCGCCACTTCGTCGGGCGTGTAGGCAAGGCCATATTCGGTCGCCTGGGTGATGCTGATGGCGCGGGCGGGCACCTGATGCACGTCGGGGCGGATGTTTCTCAGCCGCTCGGCCACGACGTCGGGCGACAGTTTCGCGCCCTCGCCCGGCAGCGCCATCAGGCTCGCGCCATGGGTGTAGAAGCCCGGCGCGCCGCATTCATCGACGCTGATGTGCGATTCCTCATGGGTTAGGATGCCGCCATAGGGTGGGCAGAGGCAGGCGAGCGCGATGCTGTTCGCGGCGGTGCCGGTCGCGATCCACATAGCCTTGGCCGGTGTGTCGAACAGGGCGGAAAAGGCGTCGTCCAGCCGCGCGGTCCACGTGTCGCCATCATAGCCATGGTCGGCCCGGTCGGCGGTCATGATCGCCGCCATCACCTGCGGGCATACCGGGGTAGCATTGTCGGAAAAGAAGTGCATGCTCGCGGATTACGCGTCCCGCTACGCCGGGCCAAGAGGCCAGCTTGTGCCGAGCGGCCCTTCCTTCGGCGGGCTAGATTGGTCAGCAGTGATGACCAATTGTTTCGGAGAGCCGTTTGTGACATAGGCGGCCCTTCCTCAAAGGAGCTTTGATCATGGACGTCCAGCAGAAGTCGCGCTTTACCGTCACCCGCAGCAGCAAGGCTGTGTCGGCGGACCAGCGCGCCGTATTGCTGGAGGAACCGGGGTTCGGCCGGCTCTTCACCGACCATATGGTGACCATCCGCTATACCGAAGGCCAGGGCTGGCACAGCCATCGCGTCGGCCCGCGTGAGCCGTTCCAGCTCGATCCGGCCTGCGCCGTGCTGCATTATGCGCAGGAAATCTTCGAAGGCATGAAGGCCTATCGCCTGGAGGACGGCAGCGTCGCCATTTTCCGTCCGGAGGAAAATGCCCGCCGCTTCGCCGAATCGGCCGAGCGCATGGCGATGCCGGCGCTGCCCGAGGACATCTTCCTCGAAGCCGTCGAGCAACTGGTGAAGATCGACGCCGACTGGATTCCGGGCGGCGAGGGCAGCCTGTATCTGCGCCCCTTCATGTTCGCGAGCGAGACCTTCCTGGGCGTGCGGCCCGCGAACGAATATATTTTCTGCGTCATCGCTTCGCCGGCCGGCGCCTATTTCAAGGGCGGCAAGAAAGCGGTCACGCTCTGGGTGTCGGAACATTATACCCGCGCGGCGCAGGGCGGCACCGGCGCTGCCAAATGCGGCGGCAATTATGCCGCCAGCCTTGTCGCGCAGGCCGAAGCGAGCAAGCATGGCTGCGATCAGGTCGTCTTCCTCGACGCCGCCGAGCATAAGTGGGTCGAGGAACTGGGCGGCATGAACGTCTTCTTCGTGATGGACGACGGGTCGATCGTGACCCCGCCGCTGGGTGGCACGATCCTGCCGGGGATCACGCGCAACAGCGTGATCAGCCTCGCAAGGGCCAAGGGCCATGACGTGCGTGAGGAGCCCTACAGCTTTGCCCAATGGCGCGCCGACGCGGCCAGCGGCAAGCTGCGCGAAGCCTTTGCCTGCGGCACCGCGGCGGTGGTGACGGCGATCGGCACGGTCAAGAGCGTGGATGGCGATTTCACTATCGGCAATGGCGATGGCGGCATCGTCACCGAAGCGCTGCGCGCCGAACTGACCGGCATCCAGCGCGGCACGGTGGCCGACCCGGCGGGCTGGGTGCGCAAGCTGTAAGGCTGGGGCGATGTGCTCCTGCCTTCGCAGGAGCATGGCGATTTTTGCGGTGGGCTTAACTTCCCAATCCCGCCCCAACCGCCTAGAAGACCGTCATGCAACGCTTCGACGTCGTCATCTTGGGCGGGGGCCTGGTTGGGCTGACCCTGGGCATCGCGCTTTCGGGCCATGGCGTGCGCTGCGCCGTCATCGATCCCGCCAATCCGGTCGAAACTACGGCCGCGGGGTTTGACGGGCGCGTCTCGGCGATTTCCTCGACCAGCCATGCCATGCTTTCGGCGATCGGCGTCACCCCCTTTCTGGAGGGCAAGGGCTGCCCGATCGACCGCATATGGGTCAGCGACGGGCTGGAGCCGGGCGCGCTCGACTTCGCGCCGGAGCCGGATGACGGCGTCATGGGCACGATGTTCCCCAATCGGGACCTGCGGATCGCTCTCGCGCAGGCAGCGGGCAAGGCGGAAAATCTCACCCGCTTCCAGCCCGACCGCGCCACCCATGTCGATCGCAACGCCGATGGCGTGACGCTGACGCTGGCGAGCGGGCAGGTGCTGCACGGCGCGCTGCTGGTGGCCGCCGAGGGCCGCAACAGCCCGACCCGCGAGGCGGCGGGCATCCGCACGACGCGCTGGCAATATAAGCACACCGCGATGGTGACGGCGATCGACCATGAGGTGCCGCACGCCAATACCGCCTATGAGATTTTCTATCCCGGCGGCCCTTTCGCGTTGCTGCCGATGCTGCCGGGCACCCGTTCCGCCATCGTCTGGACCGTGCCGACCGACCAGGCGCCGGCCATGCTCAAATTGTCGGAGCGCGCCTGGCTTGCCGAGGCGCAGAAGCGCATGGGCGGTTTCCTGGGCGAGATCGGGCTGGCGGGGCCACGCTCCTCCTACCCGCTCGGCTTCCACCATGCCGCGCGCATCACCGACACAAGGCTGGCGCTGGTCGGAGACAGCGCCCATGCGATCCACCCGATCGCGGGGCAGGGGCTCAATCTCGGCTTCCGCGACGTCGCCGCGCTGGTGGAGGTGCTGGTCGAGGGCATGCGGCTCGGCCTCGATCCCGGCGACGCGCAACTGATGGCCCGTTACCAGCGCTGGCGCGGGCTGGATGCGATGATGACCAGTGTGGCGATGGACGGGCTGGTGCGGCTGTTCGACGTGCCGGGCAAGATCCCCTCGCTGATCCGCCGTGCAGGGCTCGCCGCCGTGCAGCGCACGTCGCTGCTCAAGGACCGCTTCATGGCCGAAGCGCGCGGCGAGTCGGGCGCGCTGCCCAAGCTGCTCATCGGCGAGATGGTGTAGGGCGCAGGCGCGTCGACGATTGGCCAGAAGCGGCCATTTTCCGCCGAAGTTCACACCATATGTGCGCGCGTGCCTGGGCGCGCGTGGGCGCAAGGGCGCGATGTATCGGACATTTCAAAGAGGCAGACGGCATAGGCCGCGCGGCGTGAAATAGGACAGGCTGAAATCGGCCCTTGTTCGCAAAATAGGATGGTTTTGGGGGAGCCTGTGGCCTTTGGATCACGCATCATTCTGAGCGGGGCCTTGAGGCGGCGTATGCAGATGCGGAATTTGGTATGCGTGGCTGGTTTTGGCCAGGAGTGGACCTAAAATCACCCCTCCCTTAAAAGGGAGGGGCTATGACTGACTTCCACCCTTTCCGGCCTTAACCCAGCATCCGCCGCAGCACGCCGTCCTTCAGGATGAAATGGTGCCGCAGCGCCGCCGCAACGTGCAGCAGGATCAGCGCGGCCCAGAGGAAGCCGACAATCTCATGCGCCTCGCCGGAGAAGGCGACAACGGGATCGCCTTTCGACACAGCGAATTTGGGCACGTCGAACAGGAAGAACCAGTTCAAGGGCCGCTTGCCCGCCGAGGTCATGATCCAGCCGGTCAGCGGCATCAGCAGCATGAAGGCGTAGAAGGCGAAGTGGGTGATGTGCGCCACCCCCTTTTCCCAGGCCGGCATCTCCGCCGGCAGCGGCGGCGGTTTGTGGGTCAGCCGCCAGATGATGCGGAGTATGGTCAGCGCCAGGATGGTGAGGCCCACCGACTTGTGCACCGGCATGACCTGCCAATTTTTGGGCAGGCTATCATGCGCGAAGCCCAGCCACAGGTTGAACAGGATCAGGATCGCTATGATCCAATGCAGCGCGCGGGCGACAAGGCTATAGCGATCCATAGGCGATCCTCTTTGGGCGGTTGTGCCTTATCCCTGACGGTTGGCGACGAGATTATCCACCACCGACGGATCGGCAAGCGTGCTGGTGTCGCCGAGCGCCTGTGCCGACATCTCGCCTTCCGCGATCTTGCGCAGGATGCGGCGCATGATCTTGCCCGACCGGGTCTTGGGCAGGCCCGGCGCGAACTGGATGACGTCGGGCGTGGCGATCGGCCCGATTTCGGTGCGGACCCATGCCACCAGCGCCTTGCGCAGTTCCTCGCTGGCTTCGACACCGGCGTTGAGCGTTACATAGGCATAGATGCCCTGCCCCTTGATGTCGTGCGGGAAGCCGACCACGGCGGCTTCGGCGACGGCTTCATGCAGCACCAGCGCGCTTTCGACCTCGGCCGTGCCCATGCGATGGCCCGACACGTTGATGACGTCGTCGACACGCCCGGTGATCCAGTAATAGCCGTCCGCATCGCGCCGCGCGCCGTCGCCGGTCGTATATTTGCCGGGGAAGGTGGTGAAATAGGTCTGGAAGAAGCGCTCATGATCGCCCCAGACGGTGCGCATCTGCCCCGGCCAGCTTTGTGCGATCACCAGATTGCCCTCGGCCGCGCCTTCGAGCACCTTGCCGTCGCCATCGACGATCTGCGGCACCACGCCGGGCATCGGCAGGGTGGCGGAGCCGGGTTTGAGGTCGGTTGCGCCGGGCATCGGCGCGATCATCGCCGCGCCGGTCTCGGTCTGCCACCAGGTGTCGACGATCGGGCAGCGATCCTCGCCCACGACATGATGATACCAGCGCCAGGCTTCGGGATTGATCGGCTCGCCCACCGTGCCGAGCAGGCGCAGCGACTTGCGGCTGGTTTGGCGCACGAATTCGTCGCCCTCCTTCATCAGCGCCCGAAGCGCGGTCGGGGCGGTGAAGATGGTCTGCACCTGGTGGCGGTCTACCACTTCCCAGATGCGGCTGGGCGTCGGATGATTGGGCACGCCTTCATACATCAGCGTGGTCGCGCCGTTCGCCAGCGGGCCATAGACGATATAGCTGTGCCCCGTGACCCAGCCGATATCGGCCGCGCACCAATAAATGTCGCCCGGCCGATAGTCGAAGCACAGCTCATGCGTCAGGCTGGCCCAGAGCAGATAGCCGCCGGTCGTGTGCAGCACGCCCTTGGGCTTGCCGGTCGAGCCGGACGTATAGAGGATGAACAGCGGATCCTCCGCATTCATCGGCTCGGGCGCGCAATCGGCGGACACTTTGGCGGCTTCCTCATGCAACCACAGGTCGCGGCCCGCGACCATGTCGATCGCGCCGCCGGTGGCCTTCACCACCACGACCTTCTTCACGCTCGTGCATTCCCTGACCGCGGCGTCGACATTGGCCTTCAAGGGTATCTTTTTCCCGGCGCGGCAGCCTTCGTCGGCGGTGATGACCAGCGTCGAATCGCAGTCGATGATGCGGCCCGCCAGTGCCTCGGGCGAAAAGCCGCCGAAGACGACGCTGTGGATCGCGCCGATCCGCGCGCAGGCGAGCAGGGCGAAGGCGGCCTCCGGGATCATCGGCAGATAGACGGTGATGCGGTCGCCCTTCCTGGCGCCGGCGCTTTTCAGCACATTGGCGAAGCGGCAGACCTCCTCATGCACCTGGGCATAGGTGTAGCGGCGCGGTTGCGCGTCGGGCGAATCCGGTTCCCAGATGATCGCGGTCTGGTCGCCGCGCGTGTCGAGATGCCGGTCAATGCAGTTCGCGCTGACGTTGAGGATGCCGTCGGCGAACCATTTCACCCCGAAATCGGCTTCGGCAAAGCTGCTCTCATTGGTCTTGTTGGGGAAATTGACCCAGTCCAGCCGCTTGGCACGCTCCAGCCAATAGGCGTCTGCTTCCTCGATCGAACGCCGATAGTCTACCGCCCTGCCTTCCTTGTCGAGCAGCGCCGAGGCCGCCCATGCAGGAGGGACCGGGAAGAAATCGTCAGACATCGGGCATCCTTTCCTTTGCGAAACTTCGCGTTGCGCCGGTTCTAGAGTGTGGCCGACGCAATCGAAAGTCCGGATTGCGCGGCCTTCGCCCTACTTTCGGCCAATGCTGCTGTCGTTTAAAGCAGGATTGTTCCAATTTGCCGCTTTTCGCTCACGCCTGCTCCGCTTAACAGGGACGTGATATGTGGCAGCTTTTCCAATTCCCGCTTTGTCCTTTTTCCCGCAAGGTCCGCCTGCTGCTGGGCGAAAAGGGCGTGGGCTATGATCTGGTGCGCGAATCGCCCTGGGGCGCGCGCGACGAATTTCTCGATCTCAATCCGGCCGGCACCACGCCGGTGATGGTGGACGAGGACAAGGGCATCACCCTGATCGACAGCCAGGCGATCTGCGAATATTTCGAGGAAACGGTCGAGAAATTCCCGCTCATTTCCGGCACGGCGGCCGGCCGGGCGGAGGTGCGGCGGCTGACGGCGTTCTTCGACCAGAATTTCTATGGCGACGTCGTCGGTCCCCTGCTGCACGAGCGGATGAAGAAGCGGCTGATCGAGCGCGCGCCGCCCGATGCCCGCGTGCTGCGCGAAGCGATGAAGCGGGCCAACGTCCATATGGACTATATGGATTATCTGCTCGACCATCGCAGCTGGATGGGGGGCGGCACGATGAGCCTGGCCGATATCGCCGCCGCCGCGCACCTGTCGGTCGCCGATTATCTGGGCGGCATCGACTGGGCGGGGCATGAGACGGTGAAGCGCTGGTATGCCGGCTTCAAGTCGCGCCCCTCCTTCCGTCCGCTGCTGTCGGAGCGGATGGAGGTGATCACCCCGCCGCCCCATTATGAAAAGCCGGATTTTTGAGGTTGGTTATTGAGGCCCGGGTGGGATTGAAAAGGGTGGATGGTGGACACTCCCCCTCCCGCAAGCGGGAGGGGGCCGGGGGGTGGGCCAGTGCAGCGCCTAGAGTAGGATGACTTTACCTTGATCCGTTCGTTTCGAGCGAAGTCGAGAAACGGAAGCGCAGTTCTTGCTGTTTCTCGACTTCGCTCGAAACGAACGGAGGCAACTTGAATCCATCTAACGTCATCCCGCTC
>DATFDS010000137.1:0-9645 GCA_035251955.1 Sphingobium sp.
CGGCTCAAGCGGGCGGCGGAGAGTGGACAACGGTGACGGGATCGCCGGCAGGGGCGAGTTGCTGTCCGTCCGGTTCGCGAAATCCGTCGTTCCCGCGCAGGCGGGCACCCATCTTCGCCCACATGACTGGATTGCCAAAGGTGAAATGTCGAAGAGAGGCACGTGCCTCTCTTCGACCCGCCGGCGCGGGGACGACGAAGGAAATTGTGACCGTTTCGGGGTGGATTAGAGACGGTCGGCTTCGGAGGAAGGGGAGCTACGAAGCGGCCCTAGATTTGACGAAGGCCGCAATGCTGGCTTGGCTAACGCGCAGGCGGCTTTTTATGCGCTTGGGATCGCCCCTCGGATCGCGGCATGAATATCAGCAATGAGATCATAGCCGGATGCGCGGCGCTGATCTTGGCTGACCTTTTTTGACGTGCAGGATGATAACTGCTAGAACGCAAACCGGGCCGAGACATACGCCTCGACCCGGCCGCCGTTAGGTTTTACCCGTTACGGAGGTTTCATAACATCACCCCCTTCCTCACAGACGGTTGGTGATTGCTGAATAGGCAGAGGCGGCAACCTCTGTTCGTTCCTAGAGCCCGGCCTTGTGCCGGGCTCGCTTGTCTTTTATGCTATCTCAACAGTCTCGGCAAGGGGGTTTGTGCCTCCACCAAAGTGGTATTGACGGCGTAGTCAATACCCGGAAAAATTCCGCCCGTTAATTGCGCTATATGCGGAATTAAACCACTCGCTATTTTGTTGATTTAATTCCACTCGTATTTTCAACACCGAGCTGAATTGGATTTCTACTATGTGTTGAAACACCAACATAGAGTTGATTTAAAGATTGCGAATAATTCCGTCTCAAATTCCAACGTAGAGTTCAACGGAAAATTCGCACTAGGAATTGCTTTAAATTTCGCATCCTGAGTTCGACGAAAAATACGGTGAAAAAATCGCCGCGAAAATCGCCGGTATAATTCGCGCTAGGAAGTTGGCTTCTAATTCTTTTCCAGGTTCGAAATAACATCATTGCCAGGATCATGCGTGCAATGGGGTACAACGCCAGGGGCTAGGAAATGATTTTCAGGACCGGCGCCGATAACGTTATCACCCTCTAAATCGCGCAGCAGCCGTTAGTTTCTGGATAGAAGGCTGTGACGCTCTCGGAATAAGAGAAGAAATTGACCGCATTGAACCCGCGTAAATCGGGACGAAAATCAGCTGGTATCTCTAACCTCCCGCTGTTGAATATCCTGTCGGCGGCGACGAGCAATCGCACGTCAGGGCACGCCCATCACAGAATTGCCCGATCAACAGTATGTCCGTTTCCTGGCATCGCGTGGATTGCCGCAAGCAACCGCTATTGGTCGCTTCCAGACATCAACTTCCGTTCGCCCTGAGCTTGTCGAAGGGCTCTGCTGAGCGAAGGCGAAGCAGGGGCGCCTCGCCCCGCTCGGCTGAGGGCTTCGACTTCGCTCAACCCGAACGGATTTCTGACGTCCACTCCTGGCCGAAACCCGCCCCTCAAAGATCAGTTCACTGGCGCCCTTCGCCGATAGCTGAGCGCCTCGGCGACATGCACGCGCCCGACCCGCTCCGCGCCGGCCAGATCGGCGATGGTGCGCGCGACGCGCAGCACGCGGGTATAGCCGCGCGCGGACAGCTTCATCGCCACGGCCGCCTGCGCCAGCAGATCGCGCCCCGCCTGGTCCGGGCCGGCGACATCCTCCAGTTGCTCTCCGTTCACCTCGGCATTGGTGCGGATGGCGCTGGCCTGGTAGCGCCGGGTCTGCACGTCGCGCGCGGCCGCAACCCGCGCGGCGACCTCGGCCGATCCTTCGGCGGGCGGGGGCAGGACCAGATCGGCGGCCGTCACCGCCTGCACCTCGACATGCAGGTCGATGCGGTCGAGCAGCGGGCCGGACACTTTCGCCTGATAGTCCGCAGCACAGCGCGGCGCGCGTGAGCAGGCAAGCGCCGGGTCGCCCAGATGGCCGCAGCGGCAGGGGTTCATCGCCGCGATCAACTGGACGCGCGCGGGAAAGGTCACATGGGCATTGGCCCGCGCCACCGTCACCTCGCCCGTCTCCAGCGGCTGGCGCAGCGAATCGAGCACGGTCCGCTGGAACTCCGGCAATTCGTCCAGGAACAGCACGCCCAGATGCGCCATGCTGACCTCGCCGGGTCGCGCTTTCAGCCCGCCGCCGACCAGCGCCGCCATCGACGCACTGTGATGCGGATTGCGGAACGGCCGCGCGCGACTGATCCGGCCGCCTTCGAGCATGCCCGCGACGCTCGCCACCATCGATGTCTCCAGCGCCTCGCCCGGCGTCAGTTCGGGCAGGATGCCCGGCAGGCAGCTTGCCATCAGCGATTTGCCGGCGCCCGGCGGCCCCACCATCAACAGATTATGGCCGCCGGCCGCCGCGATCTCCAGCGCCCGCTTGGCGCTTTCCTGCCCCTTGACCTGTTTGAGGTCGGACGCGCGCGGCGGCGCTTCCACCGCGCCGGGCAGGGGCGGCGACAGCGCGGCGGTGCCCTTGAAATGATTGAGCAGGCTCAGCAGATCGGGCGCGGCGACAACCTCGACCTGGCCGGCCCACGCGGCTTCCGGTCCTTGCGCCACCGGGCAGACCAGGCCGAGTTCCCGCTCGCCCGCATGCAGCGCGGCCAGCAGCACGCCCGGCGTGGTTGCCACCCGACCATCCAGCCCCAATTCGCCGACGACGACATAGCCGGCCAGCGTCTCGGCATCGATCACCCCCATCGCCCCCAGCAGGGCGAGCGCGATCGGCAGGTCGAAATGCGACCCCTCCTTGGGCAGGTCCGCGGGCGACAGGTTGACGGTGATGCGCTTGGGCGGCAGCGACAGACCGATGGCGGCGATCGCATTGCGCACCCGCTCGCGACTTTCCGCCACCGCCTTGTCGGGCAGGCCGACGACGATGAAATTGGGCAGGCCGGGGACCAGCTGGCACTGCACCTCCACGGCGCGCGCCTCCAGCCCGAGATAGGCGACCGTCGATACCGTCGAAACCAAGATGCCCCCGCTCTTTCGTAAAGCTGCCCCCTGTCGGCGGCGTCAGCCCTTTTCCTCGGGCCGTCCCTTGAAACCCTGCGCCACGACATACCATTCGACGCTGCCCTTGCGGCTCGCCGGCGGCTTGGCATGTTTGATCGTCGTGAAATGTTTCTTGAGGATGGCGAGCAGGTCGGCGTCCGTCCCACCCGCGAACACCTTGGCGACGAAAGTGCCGCCCTTGCGCAGGTTCTCGACTGCGAACATCGCCGCCGCCTCGACCAGTCCCATGGTGCGCAGATGGTCGGTCGCGGCATGGCCGACCGTGTTGGCGGCCATGTCCGAAATGACGAGATCGGGTGCATCGCCCAGCGCCTGTGCCAGCAACGCCGGCGCCTTGTCGTCCATGAAGTCCATCTGGAACAGGGTGACGCCCGGAATGGGATCGGTCGGCAGCAGGTCGATGCCGACCACCTGCGCCTTGGGACAGAGTTTGCGCACCACCTGCGCCCAGCCGCCCGGCGCCACGCCCAGGTCGACGACCGCGCGCGATCCCTTCAGAAACATGAATTTCTCGTCCAGTTCGATCAGCTTGAAGGCGGCGCGGCTGCGCCACCCTTCCGCCTTGGCGCGGCGGACATAGGGGTCGTTCAGCTGCCGTTCGAGCCAGCGGGTGGACTGCGCCGTCCGCCCCTTCGCCGTCTTGACCCGGACCTTGCCGGCTCCGGTGCCTCTCACATCATTGCTCCATCGCGGTCCATCAGGCCGCGCAAAATGCCTTCCCGGATGCCCCGGTCGGCCACACCGAGCCGTTCGGCCGGCCAGATATCGAGGATCGATTCGAGGATGGCGCAGCCGGCCACGACCAGATCCGCCCTTTCCGTGCCGATGCAGGGCAGTTTCTGCCGCTCCGACAAAGGCATGGCCGACAGCCGCCCGGATATCGCCCGCATCGATGCGGCCGGAACGATCAGCCCGTCGATCGCCTGCCGGTCATAGCGCGGCAGGTTCAGGTGCAGGCTCGCCAGCGTCGTCACCGTGCCCGACGTCCCGAGCAGCCTGATGCCCGGCGCATCCTGCGGCAGGCGGCGGGCGAGCGGCGCGAACGCCTCGGCCACCCGCGCCCGCATCCGCCCATAGGCCTGAAATCTTTCGCCCGGATCGGCATGGTCGAACAATTCGCTTTCGGTGAGCGACACCACGCCCCAGGGCGCGCTGACCCAATCGACGATGTGCGGCGCGCCCGAACAACTGGCATTCACCAGCACCAGTTCGGTCGATCCGCCGCCAATGTCGAAGATCAGGGCCGGCCCATCGCCGGCCTCCAGCAGCGCGTGGCACCCCATCACCGCCAGGCGCGCTTCCTCCTGCGCGCTGATGATATCGAGCGCGATCCCCGTCTCGCGATAGACGCGCTGGATGAAGTCCGCACCGTTCGACGCGCGGCGGCACGCTTCGGTCGCGACCGATCGCGCCAGCGTCACATGGCGCCGCCGCAGCTTGTCGGCGCAGACGGCAAGGGCGGCGATCGCCCGGTCGATCGCGGCATCGCTGATCCGCCCGGTGGCGGCCAGTCCCTCGCCCAGCCGGACGATGCGGGAAAAGGCGTCGACGACGATGAAGCCGTCCGCCGAGGGCTTGGCGATCAGCAGGCGGCAATTATTGGTGCCGAGGTCGATCGCCGCATAGGCTCGGCGGCCACGCGGGGGATGAGGCAAAAGGCCCCGCTGCTTCGACGGGGGAGGTATGGCCGCAGCCTTGCTCCCATTACCCTGGCCGGAGCGGGCACTTTTGCCCGAAACGCCCCCGGCGGGACCGGAACTCTGCGGCGATGGGCGGCTGTGCTGCACCATGGCCGTATCTCTTTTCTTCTTCGCCGCCACCGAAAGGAGACGGAACTTGGGTCCAGACTATGCGGATGCACGGCAAAGCGCAAGACAGGCCGAAAAGCCAAGCACATAGCTGAACGGAAAGGGAATTTCGCCGGTGCGCGAATGGCTGCTCTTCAGAGCGGCAGCAACGCCGCCACGATCCACCGTTCCTCGGCGCGCAGCACGCCCCAGGCGCGGGCCGCCGCGCGGCTGTCCATCGCCTCCACCCCTATGCCCCGCGCCTCCAGGTCGCGCACGAAGCTGCGCGGCGGCTGACGCAGGCCACTGCCGGTGCCGAGCAACAGAAATTCCGGACGGGGATCGAGATCGAGCAGATCGCCCAGCGCCCCGGCGGTCAATGCGCCCGGTTCAGGCGCGCCGTCCCAGGCCAGCGCCCGAACCGGGCTGAGCAGCAGCCCGGTCGGAAAGACATCGTCCCTGACCCGAAAGCCGCGCCCGGCAAAGCCGGTGACGATCGGCCCCTGCCCCGCCTCGTCGCGGCGCAGCTCTATTCCTGTTCGCTTGCCGTTCAGGGCTGCGCCCCATCGTCGCGCGGCCCCATGCGCTCGGCCTGCGCGGCGATGTTCGATTTGGCCGGCTTCTTGTCCGCCGCCTGCGGGTTCAGGCCCAGGGTGATCAACAGCGACGACGACACATAGACCGACGAATAGGTGCCGACGATGATGCCCAGCATCATGGCCGCCGTGAAGCCGCGCAGCACATGGCCGCCGAACAGCAGCAGCGCGCCCAGCGCCAGCATCACCGTGACCGACGTCATGACGGTACGCGGCAGCGTCTCGTTGACCGACAGGTCGATCAGCGCCTTCATGTCCATCTTGCGATATTTGCGCATATTTTCGCGGATACGGTCGTCGATCACCATCTTGTCGTTGATCGAATAACCCACGATCGTCAGCACGGCGGCGATGATGTTGAGGTCGAATTCCAGCTGGGTGATGGCGAAGAAGCCCAGCGTCATCAGCACGTCGTGCATGATCGCGACGAAGGTGGACACGCCGAACTGCCATTCGTAGCGGAACCAGGAAAAGATCGCGATGCCGACCACCGCCAGCATCACCGCCAGCACGCCATTCTGGATCAGCTCGCCCGACACCTTGCCCGACACCGTGTCGTAGCGGGAGAAGGTGACGCCGGGGAATTCGGCGACCATCGCCTTGCGCGCCTTTTCCACGATCGCATTGGCCGCGCCCGCCCCGCCCTCTTCCGGAAGCGGCAGGCGGATCTGCACCGTCCGGGGATCGCCGAACTGCTGCAGCGAGCCGTCGCCCACGCCCAGCCGGTCGATCGTGGTCCGCACCCGGTCGATCTGCGGCGGCTGGGTGAACTTGGCCTCGATCATCAGGCCGCCGACAAAGTCGACGCCCAGGTTGAGGCCGCGATAGGCGGTCGCCGCCACGGCCAGTACCGTCAGCAGCATCGTCAGGCCGAAGGCCCAGTGGCGCAGCTTGACGAAGCCGATATTGGTATTGTCGGGGACGAGCTTTAAGAGTTTCATGATATTACCCTAACCCGTTCGGCTGAGCGAAGTCGAAGCCCAGCGCTGAGCGAAGCGAAGTGGCTTCGCCTGCGGCTCAGCCGTGCCCCCTTCGACCCCGCTCAGGACAGGCCCCCACAAGCTCAGGGCGAACGGAAACGCGGTGGACGCCCCGATCATATGTGGATCTCGGTCGGGCGCTTGGCACGGAGCCAGCGCGATGCGAGCAGGCGGGTGAAAGTGACGGCGGTGAACACGCTGGTCGCGATGCCGATCAGCAGCACGATCGCGAAGCCCTTGACCGGGCCGGAGCCCAGCGCCAGCATGATGCCGCCGGCAATGGCGTGGGTCACGTTCGCCTCGAAGATGGTGCGGCTGGCTTCCTTGTAGCCGAACTCGATCGCCTGGATGACGTTGCGACCGCGCCGCCGTTCCTCGCGGATGCGCTCGTAGATGAGGACGTTGGCATCGACCGCCGTACCGATCGTCAGCACGAAACCGGCGATGCCCGGCAGCGTCAGGGTCGCGCCCAGCATGCCCATGACGCCCAGGATCACCAGCACGTTGATGGCGACGGCGGTGTTCGCATACATGCCGAACCGGCCATAGCTCACGAACATGAAGGCCGCGACGGCGGCCACCGCGATCACTGAGGCGAGCAGGCCGGCGCGAATCGAATCGGCGCCAAGCTGCGGTCCGACCGTGCGTTCCTCGACCACCGTCAGCGCCACCGGCAGCTTGCCCGATCGCAGCGCGATGGCGAGCTGGTTGGCGCTCTCCACGGTAAAATTGCCGCTGATCTGCGCGCTGCCGCCCAGGATCGGCTCGTTGATGTTGGGTGCCGACAGCACCTTGCCGTCCAGGATGATGGCGAAGGGGCGATTGACATTCTGCGACGTCACCTGGCCGAACTTGCGCCCGCCCGACCCGTTGAAGCGGATGTTGACGATCGCCTGGTTGTTCTGGTCATAGCCCTGGGTCGCGTCGGTCAGATCCTCGCCCGACACCATGACCTGGCGCTTGACCGCGATCAGCGGCACGCCCGACGGGTTGGCGGGATAGGGCAGCACTTCGCTGCCGACCGGCGCGCGGCCCTGCGCGACTTCGGCCGGGTTGGCGGACGTGTCGACCAGCTTGAATTCGAGCTTGGCGGTCTGGCCGAGCAGGTCCTTCAGCGCCTTGGGATTCTGCAGCCCCGGCACCTGCACGACGATGCGGTTGCCGCCCTGCTGCTGGATGGTCGGCTCGCGCGTGCCCATCTCGTCGATGCGCTTGCGGATGACCTCGGTCGCGACTTCCATCGCGCTCTTGACCGCATTGTCGATCCCCGCCTCGGTCGGCGTCACGACGATGGTGGAACTGTTCACCACCTCGACATTGAAATCGCGCTGGCCGGTCAGGCCCGCCCCCTCCGTCAGCGGCCGGATGCGCTCGACGGCGGCGTCGACTTGGGCCGGATCGCGGACCATGAAGCTCAATTTGCCGTCGCGGCTGGAGATGTCGCCGATCGCGATGCGCGGCGCGCCCCGGCGCAGCTCGGTGCGGACCTGCTCCTCCATATTGGCGAGGCGCTGCTTGGCGACATCCTGGGTCGATGCTTCGAGCAGCAGATGGCTGCCGCCCGACAGGTCGAGGCCCAGGTTGACGCGGGTCTGCATGAAACCGGGCAGCTTCGCCACCGTGGTGTCTGGCAGGAAGCTCGGCACCGCGCAGGCTATGCCGATAATCAACGGCAGCAGGATCGCAGCGATGGCCCAGCGCGAGAAGTTCAGCATTGGCGCGCTCAGTCGTTCGCGGGCTTGGCGGTCGCGGGATCGACGACGTCGGTCAGGGTCGACTTCACCGCCTTCACCTTCATGCCGGGCGCCAGCTCGACGTCGACATAGAAGTCATCGACGCGCGCAACCTTGCCGACCAGACCGCCGCCGGTCACCACCTGATCGCCCTTCTTCACCGAGTCGATCTTCGCCTTATGCTGCTTCATCCGCTTCTGCTGCGGACGGATCAGCAGGAAATAGAAGACGACGAAGATGAGGACCAGCGGCGCCATCTGCACCAGCATCGAGGCACCGGACGAGGATTCGCCCGCACTCTGGGCAAAGGCTGGGGTAATGAACATGGGTGGGACTTTCGCCTTATTCTCTGGTCCAGCCGTGGCGCGCTCAAGGAAAGTGCTCACGGATCAAGGGCGCGCGGCTAACACAGTTGGGCGGCGCGAGGCAACATGATTAGGGATTGCGGCCGGTCAGCAAAAAGCTGCCTTCGAATCCCTTGCATGTTCGGCGACATGCTTCTATTGGGCGCCCTCCGGTCGGGACGTAGCGCAGCCTGGTAGCGCATCACACTGGGGGTGTGGGGGTCGGAGGTTCGAATCCTCTCGTCCCGACCAAAAATCCAGACAATTTGCAGGACAGGCAAGCAGTGAAAGCTGCTCCGCGCCTGCGCGCGCCCTCCCCTTTTCCGCGCATCGATGCGACCAGCCGCCGATTGCCGCTATTTCATGCCGAAAATAGGAAGCGAGATAGGAAAGAAGCGACGCTTTTCTACAGGTCTGTCGTGTCCCCTTTGTCACCCCCGCTCCCCGCTTTGCCGGCCATAAGATTTTACTGTCCTACAACGAACCAAATGGGATAAATGATTCGCCTTCATCAACGAGGAAGGCGGGATCATGGACATTTCCGAACTGATCGACGAGATCATTGCGCGCGAGGGGGATTATAGCAACCATCCCGCCGACCGGGGCGGACCGACGCGCTTCGGGATCACGCAGGCGGTCGCCCGTGACAATGGCTATGCCGGCGACATGCGCCAGTTGCCGCGCGCAATGGCGGAAAGGATCTACCGGAAACTTTACTGGGAACGACCGGCTTACGCGTTCGTCGCGGAAATCGCGCCCGATCTTGCCGCGGAACTGTTCGATACCGCGGTCAATATGGGGGTTGCCACCGCGTCCGGCTTTCTCCAGCGCGCGCTCAACGCGCTCAACCGCAATGCACAGGATTATCCCGACCTGGTGATCGACCGGGCGGTGGGTGTGAAGACGTTGGCGGCGTTGGGCGCGTTCGTCAGGCTGCGCGGCGGGAGCGGCGAGAAGGTGCTGCTGAAGGCGATCGAGGCGATGCAGGGCGAGCGCTATCTGGCCCTTGCCGAGACGCGCCCGGCCAATGAGGCGTTCCTCTACGGCTGGCTGGCGAACCGGATCGGTTAGCGATGAGCGTCATTCGCAAACGGCGCCCGGCGCCTGACCGCTGGACGCTGCGCGCGCGGCC
>DATFDS010000138.1:0-9734 GCA_035251955.1 Sphingobium sp.
GCGGCGGAAGCCGGCGCGACCGCTTTCCTGCACCTCGCGGCCCTGGCGGCGACAGGCTGGATCGCGGCACGGCTTGTCGCCATCGCGGGCGCAGGACCGGAAGCCGAACGGCTACGTGCCGCCGGGCGGCATTGGCTGACCTTGATACCCGCGCGCGCTGCGGCATGCCATGCCGAAAGCACCCAAGGGCTCGCCCTGATCGAAGAGTTCGCGAATATCGACGCGGGTTGACGGCAATCGATCACGATCGTCGTGGAAATCACGCCAAGACAGACCCCTGTTCAATCAGAATAGAGGCCTGTTTTTCGGCGGCATATTGCGGCAGGGAACCCGCCAGGAGCCCCCGCCGGGCGCATCAGGCGCCCTGTTTCGACTTGTCGTAAGCGCCGAGGCCGGGCTTGTAGCTCTTGTCGTCGATGAACTGCTTTATGCCTTCCTTGCGGCCTTCATTGTCGTAGCTGTTGGCCGCTTCCTGCGCGCGGACCAGATAGTCCTCGGCATTGTCATAGGCCATTTCGCGGACGCGGCGGATGGCATCCTTGGTGGCCTTCAGCGCAACCGGGTTCTTGGTCAGCAGGACGTTCGCGACTTCGGTCACGCGATCCTTGAGCCGGGCGAGCGGCAGCGCTTCATTGACGAAGCCCCATTCGGCGGCTTTCCTGCCGTCGATATTCTCGCCCATCAGCGAATGATACATGGCGTTGCGGAAATTGGTCAGTTCGACCGCGACCTTCGCCGCGCCGCCGCCGGGCAGGATGCCCCAGTTGATTTCCGACAGGCCGAACTGCGCCTCTTCCGCCGCGAAGGCGAGATCACAGGCGAAGAGCGGACCATAGCCGCCGCCGAAGCACCAGCCATTGACCATGGCGATGGTCGGTTTCTGATACCAGCGCAGGCGGCGCCACCAGCCATAGCTTTCGCGCTGGGCGTTCCGCGTGCCCTTGAGGCCCTGCGCTTCGGTCTCGCGGAAATATTCCTTGAGGTCCATGCCCGCGGTCCAGGCAGTGCCTTCGCCGGTGAGGACAAGGACGCCGACATCGTCACGATATTCCAGCGCATCCAGCACGCGCATCATCTGCCGGTTGAGGCGGGGCGACATGCAGTTGCGCTTTTCCGGGCGGTTCAGGCTGACCCAGGCGATGCCGTCCTCAACGGTGAAGGTGACGGTTTCAAGCTCGACGGGATCGATGCCGTCGACGTGCAGGATATTGGTCATGCGATAATCTCCGAAAAATCAGGGAAAGAGGTGTCAGATCGGATAATGGCCGGGCTCGGTTTCCATGGTGATCCAGCGCAGTTCGGTGAAGCTGTCGATGCCGGCCCTGCCGCCGAACCTGCCATAGCCCGACGCCTTGGTGCCGCCGAAGGGCATCTGCGCCTCGTCATGGACGGTGGGGCCGTTGACATGGCAGATGCCCGACTGGATCTGCCGCGCCACCTTCAGCCCTCGCGCCGTGTCGCGCGTGAAGACCGAGGCGGAGAGGCCATATTCGGTGTCGTTGGCAAGTTCGATCGCATGGGCCTCATCACGGGCGCGGGCGATGCCGACGACCGGGCCGAAGCTCTCATCGCGGAACAGCTTCATCTGCGGCGTCACGCGGTCGATGACATGGGCAGGCATCAGCACGCCTTTCGCTTCGCCGCCGTTAAGCTGCTTCGCGCCCAATGCCAGTGCATCGTCGACCAGCGACCGCACATGGGCGACGGTCTTGGCGTCCACCACCGCGCCGAGCGGGGTCTTGCCTTCACGCGGATCACCCACGGCCATGGTGGCGACCTTGGCCTGAAATTTCTCGGCAAAGGCGTCGGCAATGGCATCGACCACGATGATCCGCTCGGTCGACATGCAGATCTGGCCCTGATTCATGAAGGCACCGAAGGCGGCGGCCTTCACCGCTTCGTCAAGGTCGGCGTCCTCCAGCACGATCAGCGGTGCCTTGCCGCCCAGTTCGAGCAGCACGGGCTTCAGATTTTCGGCGCAGCGCCTGGCGATGATCTTGCCGACAGCGGTGGAGCCGGTGAAGTTCACCCGGCGCACCGCCGGATGGTCGATCATCGCGCCGACCACTTCGGCAGCATTCTGCGGCGCGTTGGTGATGAGGTTGACGATGCCGCCGCCAAGACCCGCTTCGACAAAGGCCTCGATGATCAGGCCATGGGTGCGGGGGCATTGTTCCGAAGCCTTCAGCACCACCGTATTTCCGCAGGCGAGCGGCACGGCGATGGCACGGGTGGCAAGGATGATCGGCGCGTTCCACGGCGCCATGGACAGCACGACACCGGCGGGCTCGCGAACCGCCATGGCGATGCAGCCGGGCTTGTCGGACGGGATGACCTCACCACCGATCTGGGTGGTGAGGCCGGCAGCCTCGCGCACCATGGCGCTGGACAGGCCGATGTTGAAACGTGCCCAGCCTTCGGTCGCGCCGATTTCCTCCATCATGGCGTCGATGAAATCGGCAGCCCGCCTGTCGAGCGCGTCGGCCGCCTTCATCAGGGCGGTGCGACGGGCGTTGGGACCAAGCGCCGACCAGGCGGGGAAGGCAGCCTTGGCGGCTTCTATGGCGGCAATCGCATCATCCACGCCAGCGGCGGCGGCGCGGGTCGCGATGTCGCCCGTCACCGGATTGGCGCGGTCGAACGTGGCAGCGGCAGCCCGCGATTCGCCGCCGATAATCAAGAGAATTTCCGATGCTGGCATATCCCATCCCTCCTTTATTGCTATATCACATAGCAATATTGATTGTTCTGGACAATAGCATTATCGGTCAGTGCATGGAGCAGCCCGCACCCGTCAAAACCCTGCACGATCCCATTTCGTCGCGCCTTGGCTATCTGCTGCGCCGGGCGTCCCAGGTGATGATGACGGAACTGGGCACCGCTCTGGCGGGGGTCGGACTGCGCCCGGTGGAAGGAACGATCCTGATTTTGGTCGGCGCCAATCCGGGATGCATTCAAAGCGATCTGGGGCGGATGCTGGGGATCAAGCGGGCCAATATGGTGCCGCTGATTTCAGCCCTTCTGGCGCGGGGCTATCTGGAGAAATCGCCGGTGGACGGCCGTTCGCTCGCCTTGACGTTGAGTGATGCGGGAGAGGCGATGCGGCGGCAGGTTGACGCGATCATGGATGCGCATGAGGCGCGGTTCGAAAAAATGCTGCCGGGGTCGGATCAAAAGGCTCTGCGCGCCGCGCTCATGCTGATCGCGGCAAACGGCGGGGATGAAGGGGCAGCCTGACGTCCGCAGGGTTCAATCGGGACGAATCTTTCCATCGATTGCAGCCGTCAGTCTCGACCGCACCCGTTCGATGCTTCGCGTGAATATATTTTCATCATTCTCGGCCCGCGCCAGTATCAGCGCACCTTGGATGGCGATCACGGCGTCCTCCGCCAATGCCCGGCTCATGCCGCATCCTGCCCTTTCCAGGGCGGATGCGAGCGCGGTCTGCCAGGCGGCAAAATAGTTGCTCAGCTCTGCCGCGAAGTGATCCCTGACATGGTCGAGGGCGAAAGCGCCGACAAGGCAGATCCGCTTGCCGGAACGGAAATAGTCGGTGACGGCGCGCCACATGTTGTCGATGGCGCGACGGGGGTCGTCATCATCCCGCAGCGGCCGATAGACCTGGTCATCGAACCATTGGCGGATGTCCTGGAGCACCGCGGCCGCCATCTCTTCCTTCCCCCCCGGAAAGAAATGATAGAGGCTGCCCTTGCCGAGCCCCGTCCTGGCGCTGATGATGGCCAGGCTTGCGCCTTCAAAGCCATGTTCGCGAAAGACTTCCCCCAGCACAGGAATGATGTCGGATCGTTCCTTGACAGTCTTCGCCATGATCCTACAGGTCCAGATCGGAAAGACCAGGATGATCCGCCGGACGCGGCGATGCCCTGTCCCAGAAGAATTTGCGTTCGCTTTCGCCGATGGGCAGGTCGTTGATGGAAGCATGGCGCGACCGCATCAGTCCATTTTCATCGAACTCCCAATTCTCATTGCCATATGAACGGAACCAGTTTCCGGAATCGTCATGATATTCATAGGCGAACCGCACGGCGATGCGATGATCGTCATGGGCCCAGAGTTCCTTGATCAGGCGATAGTCGAGTTCCTTGCTCCACTTGCGGGTCAGGAAGGCGACGATGGCATCGCGCCCGCAGAGGAATTCGGCCCGATTCCGCCAGGAGCTTTCGAGACTATAGGCAAGGGACACCCGGTGCGGATCGCAACTGTTCCAGCCATCTTCCGCAGCGCGGACCTTCTGCATGGCGGTCTCGCGCGTAAATGGCGGCAGGGGGGGACGTTGTTCGGGCATATCCCATTTCCTTTGTTGATTGTACCGATTGGATAAGGCTTTACCAATTGGTACAAAGGAGCGCCGGCCATGTCAATGCCGCACCGGCGTCCGGCCAATCCCGTCCTGTCATATTTGAAATCCGGCGTTCGCCCTGGCACGCGCGCGGAAGCGTTCGACCGCGAAATCGACGAAGGCGCGCACACGGGCGGACACCCTGCGTCCTTCGGCATGTACGATATGTATCGGCACCGGCGCGCGCTCATATTCCTCCAGGACCGCCTTGAGTTGCCCGGCCTGGATCGCCGGCGCGACCTGATAGGATTGAAAGCGCGACACCCCCCACCCCGCCACCGCTGCCGCGATCGCCGCGTCATTCGTATTGCAGACAAGTTGGGCGCTGATCGGCACGCTGATGCCGTTGTCCCTGCCGAACAGCCATTCCGAATGGCCATGCAGCCCATCGCGCCCGATGATCCGGTGCTTCACGAGGTCCTGCGGCCTTTCCGGCTGGCCATGCGTGGCGAAATAATCCGGCGATCCGCAGATCATCTGCCTGATCGAACCGATGCGGCGAGCAACGAGCCCCGATGCCGGAAGCGCCGCGATGCGGATGGCGACGTCCAATCCTTCCTCGACCAGATTGGTGACCCGATCAACGAACACGGTCTTTATCTGCATGGCGGGATGATGGTCCAGAAAATCCAGAATGACGGGGAGCACGTGCAGGCTGCCGAACAGCGTCGGGGCGGTGACGGTGAGCAGGCCCGCCGGCTGGGCGAAGCTGCCGGCGGCATTGGCTTCCGCCTCGGCCATATCGGCAAGGATGCGGCGGCAATCCGTGACATACCCCTCCCCCGCCGGCGTCAGTTTCAGCGAGCGGGTCGTGCGCAAGAGGAGGCGCGTACCGATCGCCTCCTCAAGTTGGGCCACGGCCCTGGTCACCGACGGGGCGCTCAGATGCATCTTCTTGGCGGCTGGCGCAAATCCCCCGCATTCCACCACCTGCACGAATATGCGCATCGCCTGCCACCGGTCCATCGCGGGAAGCCCTTTCGTGCATTATTGCGTTTTGTTGAATAGTATATTGTTTAATTTCTATATTATAATCAATCGGATTAACAATCATGCTGGCCGTCCTTCTGCAACGGGAGACCAACGTGAAGCTCTATTATCACCCCCTGTCCGGCCATGCCCATCGGGCGCACCTCTTCCTCTCGCTGCTGGGGATCGATCACGAGTTGATATTGGTCGATCTTGCCAAGGGGGAGCATAAGGCCCCCGAATTCCTAACGCTCAATCCGTTCGGCCAGGTGCCTGTTCTCGATGATGAGGGCGCGATCGTCTCCGATTCCAATGCCATTCTCGTCTATCTGGCGAAGAAGTACGGCCGCACCGACTGGCTGCCCAAAGACCCGCTCGGCGCTTCCGCCATACAGCGCTGGCTGTCGGTCGCCGCCGGCGAAATCGCCCATGGGCCGGCGCAGGCACGGCTCATCAACCTGTTCCCGACGCCCTATCGCCCCGAAGAGGTGATCCCGCGCGCTCATGCCATATTGGCGCTTATCGAGGCGGCGCTGGAAGGCCGGGACTGGATCGCCTCGGCAGGACCGACCATCGCGGACGTCGCCCTGTACAGCTATGTGGCACGCGCGCCGGAAGGAAATGTCGGCCTGGAGGATTATGCGAACGTCACGGCCTGGCTGAAGCGGATCGAGGCTCTGCCCGGCTTCGTGGATTTCCAGAGAACGCCGGTCGGTCTGACAGGCTGACGGCGTCATGGACACCCCGCCCCTGCGCGCATCGCCCTGGCATCGCGGCGAAATCGCCCTTCAGCAACAGTTGGGCGTCGAGGCGCGCATGGACGAAACGGGACGGCGCATGATACGCGACCATCTGATCGACCAGCATAGGGACTTCTACCCATTGCTGCCGATGGTCGTCCTGGGGTCGGTGGACGGGAATGGCGATGCCTGGGCCACCCTTCGCGCGGGGTGGCCCGGTTTCCTGCACGCGCCCGATCCCGGCAGACTATCGGTCGAACTGGAAAGGGATTTCGCGGACCCGGCCGAAACCGGCCTGGACGATGGATTGTCCGTCGCCTTGCTCGGCATAGACCTTGGCACGCGTCGTCGTAACCGTCTGAATGGCCTTCTGCATCGACGCGCGGGCGGTTTCGACATTGCGGTCGATCAGAGCTTCGGCAACTGTCCGAAATATATTCAGCTTCGACAGGTCCGTTTCCTTCGCGCGCCCCACAAGCCCTCTGCGGTGCCGCCACGGGAAAGTAGCAGATTGACCGGCGCCGACCGCGCATTGGTGGAGCAGGCGGATATCCTTTTCGTCGCCAGCTTTGCAGAGCTTGCAGGAAATCGACAGGTCGATGTGTCCCATCGCGGCGGTCCCGCAGGCTTCGTGCAGATCGGCGAAGATGGCTGCCTTACCATTCCCGACTTTAGCGGCAACCGCTTCTTCAACACGCTCGGGAATATTTCGATCAATCCGCGCGCCGGGCTCGTCTTTCCGGACCTTGCCACCGGCGGCCTTCTCCAGATGACCGGCGATGCGCAGCTTCTTGCCGCTCCTTCCGTCGATCGGCCGATCGACGGAAGCGAACGCTACTGGCGCTTTCGTCCACGCCGGATAGTCTGGCGCGCCGATGCCCTGCCTCTAGCCTATGAGCTGGAGGAAGGGCCACGGCATCCTGCGACGACCGCCGGCTGAGGATATGGATTGAAATATATCCCCCTCACGCCTGACCGCGATTGACGACGATCGTCTGCGCATTGGTATATTCGCACAGGCCGTCGATCGAATTTTCGATACCGATGCCCGACTGCTTGTGTCCGCCAAATGCGACATGGGGCGAGAAACTGTGGATCTCGTTGATCCACACCGTGCCCGATTCGATCCTTTCCGCGATGGCGCGCGCCTTGTCCGCATCGCGTGACCAGACCGAAGCGGCGAGGCCGAATTCGCTGTCATTGGCGCGGGCGACCACATCATCCACATTGTCGAACTTCAGCAGCGGCAGGACCGGGCCAAAGGCTTCCTCGACCACGACCGCGCTGTCTTCGGGCGGGTTGTCGATGATGGTGACGGGGACGAAGAAGCCGATCTGATCGTCGGGAATATCACCGCCGACGAGGAATTTCAGGCCCTGCTCCCGCGCGCCGTCCAGCAGTTGCTTCAGCTTGTCAAACTGCATGCGGTTCTGGATCGGGCCGAGATCCGTGCCTTGCTCAAGCCCGTCGCCGACCTTGACGGTCTTCGCGTAAGCCACAAGGGCATCCGACAGGGCGTCATAGATATCCGCATGGATGTACAGCCGCTTGGCCGCCACGCAGAATTGCGCGCTGTTCTGGAAGGCGGCCCAGAAGAGCTTCTTCGCGGTTTCCTCCACATCGACATCGGGCAGGACGATGGCCGGGTCGTTACCCCCCAGTTCCAGCGTGATGCGCTTGAGGTTGCCCGAGGCCGACTCCATGATCTTGCGCCCCGTCGCGGTCGATCCGGTGAAGCTGATCTTGCGCACGTCGGGATGCTGGGTGATCCAGGCGCCCAGGTCATTGCCGCCCGACACGATGTTGAGCACGCCGGCGGGCAGGATATCCCGCACCAGCTCACCCAGCTTCAGCGTGCACAAGGGGGTGAAGGGCGAGGGTTTCAGCACCATCGTGTTGCCCGCGACCAGCGCGGGCGCGATCTTCCAGATGGCGAGCAGGACCGGGAAGTTCCAGGGCGTGATGGCGCCGATGACGCCCAGCGGCACGCGGCGCGTTTCCACCGTCCGGCTGTCGCTGCTCTCCGCCACATGGACGGGCAGTTCCTGCTTGGCGATTTCCTGGCACCAGACGGCCGAACCGCCGATCTCCCATTCCGCGCCGGCCCTCGCCTTGCCCTGTTCCAGGGTCAACAGGCGCATGAAGGATTCGGCATTGGCCTGGATCACGTCGCCGATCTTCGCGACCAGCGCCTGCCGCTCCGCCAGCGGGCGTGCGCTCCAGGCCGGGAAGGCCGCCTTCGCCGCGGCGACGGCAGTCTCCAGCTGCTCGCGACTGGCGTCGGGGACGGTTGCGATAACCTCTTCCGTAGCGGGATTGATCGCCTCGATCCGGGCGGGCGAGTCCGCCGCCACGCCGTCGATCGTCATCGTATAGCCGGAGAAGAAATCAATGCTCATGAAACGGTCCTTCCATTATCTCGATCGGCGGTGGCGGGTCAGGCCCGCAGCGCGCGGCGCATGATCTTGCCCGTGCTGGTGCGGGGCAGATCGTCGACGAATTCATAGGCGCGGGGCTGCTTGTAGGCCGCCAGATGCTGGCGGCAGTGCGCGGCGAGCGCCGCCGCGTCACAGGCCGCGCCGGGGCGCAGGACGACGAACGCCTTGGCCAATTCACCCTTTTCCACGTCCTCGACCGGCGCCACCGCCACCATGGCGACGGCCGGGTGCATGGCGATGACCTGCTCCAGTTCGGCGGGATAGATGTTGTAACCGGCGGTGATGATCAGGTCCTTGCGCCGGTCGACGATGCGCAGATAGCCGTCCGGTTCCCGGATGGCGATGTCGCCGGTCGCCAGCCAACCCTCGGCGTCGATGCTGGAGCGGGTCGCATCGGGATTGTTCCAATAGCCCCTGGTCACCAGCGGGCCACGCACGCAAAGCTCCCCGGCCTCTCCCTCCGGCGCGGTGCGACTGCCCTCGTCCAGGTCGGCGATACGTACCTCGACGCCGGGGAAAGGCAGGCCGATGGTGCCCAGCCGCGTCGGCCAATAGGGCGAATGGGTGGTCGCCGGCCCGGCCACTTCGGTCATGCCCCACAGCTCCAATATCGGACAGCCCATCCGCTCGCCCGCTTCCTGGAGCACGGCGACCGGGATGGTCTGGCCGCCCACGGTGCAGCGGCGCAGGGAACTGAAGTCCGCCTGCCCGATCGCGGGGTGCGCCAGCATCTGATAATACATGGTCGGCACGCCTTCGAAGAGCGTGATCCGATGCTCCGCTATCGCGGCCATGCTTGCCGCAGCGTCGAAACGCGGCATGACATGCAACTGCGATCCCGCGAGGAACGTCGCGTTCATGACGACATTGCCATAGACATGGGGGAAGGGCAGCGCCGAAAGCACCCGGTCGTCCGGCGAACGGACATGGATGGTGGCGGTCATCGCGGTGCTGAGGAACACCGCCTGATGCGCCTGGGTCGCGCCCTTGGGCCGGCCGGTCGTTCCCGATGTGTAGCCGATGGTGAAGAGATCGTCCGGTTCCACCGGCACCGGCGCGCGGGCACCATGCGCCAGCATGGTGACGGGTATGGCGGCAAGGCTGCAATCCGCATGGACGATCGCCATCGGATTGCAGCCCGCCCCCTTCAGCGCCGTGGCAAGCGCGTCCTGCCGGTCAGCGGTCAGCAAAATGACGCGGGCGCCCGCATCGGCCGCGATATAGGCG
>DATFDS010000139.1:0-14734 GCA_035251955.1 Sphingobium sp.
CCTCGCTATAATCTGGGCATATCGATGCGCAACCCGCGCCATGGGCATGAAAGCAATCCCGCGCAAAACCCATGGCCGACGCCAAATATCATGGTTCCGCCTCGGCTTCGACAGCCTCAGGCAATGGATCATCAACGATCAACCCAAAGCCATCTCCGCATGGATCAATGCCGCCCCCATACGGCCACTCTCGCCCCTCAGATCCCGATGAGTCGTGTACGGTGATCTGACGCAGGTCGCGCGCTCTAGTTTTTTGTTATCGCATCGTTTTAAGCGGAAAACCGGTTCCCACTTTTCCGCACGATGCTCTAATCCCGATCGGGGAAATGCGTGCGCCTGCCTTCGCAGCGGCACTTCATCCTATCGGATCACACCAGCCCCAACCTCGTCAATTCGCCCAGCAAAGCCGGCGGCATCGCGTCCAGGTCATCCGCCTCGCCCGAACCCAGGTCCGGCGGCGCATCCTTCTCCTCCAGATAGCGCCATCCCTGATGCGCGCGCTTGGGGCTCGCGCGCACGGGGATCAGGCGCGGTTCCAGCCGGATCCAGAAGCGGCCCTGCCCGGTTTCCTGAAAGCCAAGGATCGGGCTGCGGCCGACCAGCGTGTGGCCGTGGATCCAGTAGAGCGAACCGCCCTCCATCTCCGCGAGGCGCTTGGGGAGATAGCGGGTGGTCAGGCGCGCCTCGCCGGCATGGCTTTCCAGCCAGGCGCGCAGGGTGGCGGGGCTTTCGCTGCCGAAGGCGATCTTGGTCAGGTGGAGCGGCATGGGAGCAAGATGGGCGGCGATGGCGACCGGATCAATGCATCAGGTCAGGAAGATCGTCGCCAGCCCCAGGAAAGTGAAGAAGCCCATCGAGTCGGTCATCATCGTCACGAACACGGCGGACGACACGGCCGGGTCGATATTGTTGCGGTCGAGCGTCACCGGGATCAGCACGCCCGCCAGCCCGGCCACCATATTGTTGATGAGGATCGCCGCAGCGAACACGAGCGACAATCCCACCTGGCCATAGATCAGGTAGGAGCCGATGCCGATCAGCCCCCCCAGCGCCAATCCATTGGCCGCGGCGATGCGGAATTCCCGCGCGATCATGCGCAGCGTATTGGAACTTGTGACCTGGTTGGTGGCGATGGCGCGCACCATCACCGCCAGCGTCTGGGTTCCCGCATTGCCGCCCATGCCGGACACGATCCCCATCAACGCCGCCAGCAGCGCCAGATGTTCGATCGTCCTTTCGAACATGCCCACCACCGAAGCCGCAATCATCGCGGTGCCGAGGTTGACGACCAGCCAGACGAGGCGCGTGCGGACGGTCAGCAGGATCGGCTGGTTGATGTCGCCTTCGCCCGCGCCCGACAGGCGGAGAATATCCTCGCCCGCCTCTTCCGAGATGATGTGGACGATGTCGTCAACCGTGATCATGCCGACCAGCCGGCCGCTGGCATCGACCACCGCGGCGGAGATCAGCGCATATTTCTGGAAGCGCAGCGCGACTTCCTCCTGGTCCATATCGACCGGGATCAGCGTCTGTTCGCGCTTCATGAGGTCGGCCATGGCGATGGCGCGGGGGCAGGTGAGTATCCAGCTCAGCTGACAGGTGCCGATCGGGTGATGCGCTTCGTCGACGACGAAGATTTCCCAGAAATCGGTGGTGAGGTCCCGGCTGTCGCGCAGATAGTCGATGACCTGGCCGACCGTCATATGCTGCGGCACCGCGACCAGGTCGCGCTGCATCAGGCGGCCGGCGGATTCCTCCGGATAGGACAGCGCGGATTCGATCGCGGCGCGGTCTTCGGGGTCGAGCGCGTCGAGGACGGCCTGCTGGTCGGCCTCCTCCATGTCCTCGATGATGGCGACGGCGTCATCGGTGTCGAGTTCGGCGGCGAACTCCGCCACCTGCTCGGGCGCGAGCGCGTCGAGCAGGTCGTCGCGGACATAATCGTTCAGCTCGGACAGAACCTCCGCGCCGACCAGGTCGCCCAGTGCCGCCGCGACATCGCCGCGCCGGTCGGACGGGGTCAGTTCCAGAAGGTCGGCAATGTCGGCGGGGTGGAGCGGCGAGACCAGTTCGCGGGCGCGCTCGCGATCGTCATCCTCCACCGCGTCGAGCACGGCGGAGACAAATTCGGGCTTCAGCCGATCATCCTCGTCATGGCGCGATTGCACCTGGTCGAGGACGGCGTCCTCAACAGCATCTTCGTCCGGCCGGGGTTCGGCCATATCGGCTCGCTCGCTCATCGCGTCCCCTACTGTCCGGTTCCTGTTGCATGGCCCCGCTTTTGCCTAAGCGGCCATGAATTGCAATGCTTCCATCGTGGGCCGGAGCCTCTATATGACGGCATCACCCCCTTTTTTCCTGAGAGGACAGACATGGCCGACGAAACGCTTACCCTCACCCTCGACAGCGGCGGCGACGTCGTCATCAAGCTGCGCCCCGACCTGGCGCCCGGCCATGTCGAACGCATCACCACCCTTGCCAAGGACGGCTTCTATGACGGCGTGGTGTTCCACCGCGTCATCCCCGGCTTCATGGCGCAGGGCGGCGATCCGACGGGCACCGGCATGGGCGGGTCGAAGCTGCCCGACATCAAGGCAGAGTTCAGCCGCGAACCGCATGTGCGCGGCGTTTGTTCCATGGCCCGCGCCGCCAATCCGAACAGCGCGAACAGCCAGTTTTTCATCTGCTTCGACGACGCCACCTTCCTCGACGGCCAGTACACCGTCTGGGGTGAAGTGACGTCGGGCATGGAGCATGTCGACGCCCTGCCCAAGGGCGAGCCGCCGCGCACGCCGGGCAAGATCGTCAAGGCGACGGTGGCCTGATCCGTTAGCTTCCCCCTTTTATCGTCATTCCCGCGCAAGCGGGACTCCATTTCCTGACGCTGCACCAAGCACGTCTTATGGGAGATGGGTCCCCGCCTTCGCGGGGATGACGGATGGGGCGCTAATTGGCGGCGGCGGCATTATTCCCCGCCTCCGCTTCCCCCTCTTCGGGCGCCACATAGGGGCCGATCGATTCAATATGCCAGCGCCGGTCCGCCGCGCTGGATCCCGGCACATCGTTGACGCGCCGCAGCGTCACCTGCCGCAGAATGTACCAGGGCTTTCCGTTCGCCGCGATGCGGCCATAGACCTGCACCGGCACCACGACATAGAGCGATCCCGCCGCGCCCTCGGCCGGGCCGGGCGCGCCGACATTGGCATGGACTTCGCTGAAGCCCCGGAAGCGGCGGGCGAAAAGCGCGTCCTCCTCCGCGCCGATCGCGCTCTGGTCGGCCCACAGGTCTTGCGCCTCGTCATAGCGCTTTTCTTCCAGCAGGCCGTAATAGCCCTGCACCACCTGCGCGGCACCCTGCGGTCCCTTGGGGTCGATATCATCCTCTTCGGGTAGCGGCGGCGCAACCGCAACCGGCAGGCCGCCCGGCGTGCCGGCCGCAGGCGGTGCAAGCGGCTCCATCACCGCCTGCGCCTCCGCACGGAAGTTGTTCTCGACCTGCACGGCATTGGCGCCGTTCGCGAGATTGTCGATCGCGCTTTCCTCCCGCCCGTCACAGGCGGCGAGCGAGAGGCAGGCGATGAGCGCTGCGGCGCCGGTCCATACCCGCATCAGCGACGCCAGATCCGTCGGCCTTCGCCGCGCGAACGCGTGCCATCGTCGTCCGAGCGCGACTGCGGTGCCGTGCGCATGCCGCCCCACTCGCGACGCTGCTCCGGTGTGGCAGGGGTGCCGCGCCATTCACGACGAGGCGCAGCCGCGCCTGCTTCGCCCTGCGCTACCGGCGGGTTGGGACGGGTCGTGTTGGCGCCTTCCCGCCAGCGGCCCCGCCAACTGCCGCGATCGCCCTGCCACTGGCGCGGCGTATCGCCGCTCCAGTTGCGGCCATCTTCGCGGCGCGCCTCGCGGCGGCCTTCCCAATAGCGGCGCTGGCCGTCATTCCAGTGGTGGCGGCTGCCGCGCCGGTCATAGACATAATAGCCGCTGCCCGGATAATAGAAGCCGTCATACCATCCGCTGTAGAGCCCCGGCCGATAATAGCCCGGACCCCAATAATCGTCATAATAGCCGCCGCTGTAATAGCCGCTGCCCACACTCACGCCACCATAATAGCCGTCGTCATAGGCGCAGCCGCCCAAGGCGAATGCGCCGGCAAGGCCAATCGCAGCCAGAAACTTCCGTCCGGACCACGTCATCGCCTTTCTCCTCATCTTTCCACTGCGGCGAGGATAACGTTCGCTGCTTGAATTGGTTGTGAATGACGCGAAAGGCAAGGCCCTTGTCCTCTGCTGTGGTGTCGGCCGGCTTCTGAATCGGGAAAGGGCGGGGCGGTTCATCGGGCCTTCATGTTCGACCCCTCACGTCTTGGACGCAACAGGATTGGGCGGGCCTCCCTTGGGCCTGTCCATTTCCTCGGGCCTTCCCCAGGAGGGCTGAGGGGTTCGGGGCGGCATTGGACTGCAGTCGTCCCGAGCTCCGCCCCGCTTCAGCCGCTGTTGCGCAAGGCCGTGGCGATCGCGTTGATCGACAGTTCGATGCCTTCCTTGATGCGCGGATCGTCCTCGCCGCCGCGATGGCGCTTCATCAGTTCGACCTGCAGCAGGTTCAGGGGCTCGATATAGGGCAGGCGCAGGCGGATCGAGCTGTCGAGCTTGGGATTGTTCTCCAGCAGGCGCGACTGGCCGGTCGCGGTGAGCAGCCCGTCATGGGTAAGGTCCCAGCCATCCCGAATATGGTCGAAGATGACGTGCCCGCGTGCCTGATCCTCGACCAGCGGCAGATAATGGGCGGCGATGCCAAGGTCGGATTTGGCCAGCACCATTTCCAGATTGGCGAGCGCCGATTTGAGGAAGGACCAGCTCTGCGCCATGTCGGCAAGCAGCGCCTTGTCCTGGAAGTTGGCGAGCGCATGGCCCACGCCATACCAGCCCGGCAGCATGACGCGCGCCTGCGCCCAGCTGAACACCCAGGGAATGGCGCGCAGATCCTCGATCCGGGTGCTTTTGGTGCGGCTGGCCGGGCGCGAGCCGATCTTGAGGCCGGAAATTTCCTGGATCGGGGTGAGCTGGCGGAAAAATTCCTTGAAGCCCTCGGTGCCGTAGACGAGGTCGCGATAGGCGGTGAAGGCGGTCTTCGACAGATCGTCCATCGCAGCGGCAAAGCGGGCGGCATCCTTGTCGGAAATCGCCTCGGGCTCCAGCGACGCGAGCAGCGTGGCGCTGGTCATCGCTTCCAGATTGGTCATGGCGACATCGCGCGTGCCGAATTTGGCGGCGATGACCTCACCCTGTTCAGTGATGCGGATGCGGCCCTGCACCGTGCCCTTGGGCTGGGCCTGGATCGCCGCGAAGGAAGAGCCGCCGCCGCGCCCGACCGCGCCGCCACGCCCGTGGAACAGCTGCATCGCGGTGCCGGCCTGGGCGAAGACGGGGGCGAGCGCTTCGCTGGCCTTGTGCAGGCCCCAGGTGGAGGTGATGTAGCCGCCATCCTTGTTGCTGTCCGAATAGCCGATCATCACTTCCTGATGGCCGCGCTGCCGCACCACGCCGGCGATTTCGGGCAGGCCGAAATAGGCACCCATGATTTTGGGCGCGGCTTCAAGGTCGGCGATGGTTTCGAACAGCGGCACCGCCATGATCGCGGCCTGCGGCGGCGCGCCCTCGGCCCCCGCGCGCCAGAGGCCGGCTTCCTTGAGCAGGATGTTGACCTCCAGCAGGTCGGACACGCTTTCCGCCTTGGAGATGATATAATGGGTAATGCATTGCGGCCCGTAGACGCGGTGCGCGTCGGCCGCCGCCTGCACAATCGCCAGTTCGGAGGCGGTTTCCTCCGAATAGCCGGAAAAGCGCGTGCCGAGCGGGCGGTTGCAGGCCAGTTCGCGGCGGAGCAACGCGACGCGGGCATTTTCGTCCAGCCCGGCATAGTCCGGCTCGACTCCCGCCTTCTGCAGCAGTTCGGCGACGACGCGCTGATGCACGTCGCTATTCTGCCGCATGTCGAGCGTGGCGAGATGGAAGCCGAAGGTCTCGACCGCGCGGATCAGCCGGCCGAGCGCGCCGCCGGTCGCCAAGGCGCCATTGCCTTCGCTCGCCAGCCCCTGCGCCACCGTGACGAGATCGCGGCGGAAGTCGGCCGGGCTGTCATAAGCCGCGCCATCCAGTCGGGCGGGGCGGGGGGGCTCCTGGCCGACCTGCGTGCGATAGGTAGCGGCGAGCCGGGCATAGATGCCGGTCAGCGCGCGGCGATAGGGCTCGTCCTGCCGGCTGGGCGAAGTGTCGCCGCTGCCCTCGGCAAGGTCCAGCACCGCCTGCGGCACATGGGCAAGTTCGGTCGACAGCGACAGTTCGGCGCCCAGCGCATGGAGCGCATCGAGATAATGGCCGAGCGCCGCCTGGCAGCCCCGGGCCAGCGCCGATCGCAGCTGCGGCGCCTGAACGAAGGGATTGCCGTCGCGGTCGCCGCCGATCCAGTTGCCCACGCGCAGGAAGCTCTGCGGCCGCGCGCCCAGCACCCGTTCCCAACGCGCATAAAGGGCGGGCAGGACCGGCAGGAAGATATCGCGGAAATAGGTGAGGACATTGTCGATTTCGTCCTGCACGAACAGCTTTTCCCGGCGCAGCGGCCGCGTCTGCCACAGCAGCGCGATCTGGCGGCAGATCGCCTCGTCCAGATTCTCGCCCTCGTCGGTCTCGCTGCGGCCGGCATCCTTGAGCGCCATCAGGTCGGCGATGCGGTTCTTATGGTCGATCATGCTCTTGCGCCGCACCTCGGTCGGGTGGGCGGTGAGCACCGGCACGATCAGCGCGTGCGAGAGCAGGTCGAGAATGGCGTCGCGCGTGATGCCATGCGATTCCAGCCGCTCGACCGCGGAGGCCACGTCAGCGTCGGGATCGGCCGCCACGCCCTGCCGGTCCTCTGCCAGATTGGCGAGCATCGAGAAAAGCATGAAGCCGCGCACGAAGGAGAGCGTGTCGTCCAGGTTCAGCGCCTCCAGCCCGGTATCGACCACATCGGCGCCATGGATGCCCCGCGCGCGATCGACCGAGGCCGATCGGATATATTCGGTCTGGCGGTAGAGCCGGTCGCCGCCATAGGCGCGAATGACATCGCCCAGCAGCCGGCCAAGATAGCGGATATCGGGGTTTTGCGTGATCGCTGGAGCGGTGGAGGATGCAAGAGTCGCCATGACGTCGATGCTGCGCCGCAACAATCGGACGGTCAAGTGACCTTTCCCACAATAGCACGGTGCTCCTGCCTTCGCAGGAGCACGCCGGATTTCGACAGCAGACTTGCGCGCACGCCCTGGCCTGGGCCAAAGACATTTCCGTGACCGCCAGCATCAGCATTGGAACCGACAGCAACGGCAATTCCGTTCTGGTCGACGTTGAGGAACTGCTTGCCACCCGATTGCTCGTCCAGGGCAATTCAGGGTCGGGCAAGTCGCATTTGTTGCGCCGGCTGCTGGAGGAAAGCGCCGCTCTGGTCCAGCAGGTGGTGATCGACCCGGAAGGCGATTTCGTTACGCTGGCCGATGAATATGGCCATGTCGTGATCGATGCGGGCGACTATAATGAGCGCGAGATCGTCAAGATGGCCGCGCGAATCCGCGAGCATCGCGCCTCGGTGGTGCTGAGCCTGGAAAGCCTGGAACTGGAGGCGCAGATGAAATGCGCCGCGACCTTCCTGTCCACCCTGTTCGACGCACCGCGCGACCATTGGTATCCGGCGCTGGTGGTGGTCGACGAGGCGCAGATGTTCGCGCCGGTCGCGGCAGGCGATGTGTCGGACGAGGCGCGCCGTCTCAGCCTTGCGGCGATGACCAACCTGATGTGCCGGGGGCGCAAGCGCGGGCTGGCCGGGGTGATCGCGACGCAGCGGCTGGCGAAGCTGGCGAAGAATGTCGCGGCCGAGGCGTCGAACTTCCTGATGGGGCGGACCTTCCTGGACATCGACATGGCGCGCGCAGCCGACCTGCTGGGCATGGAGCGGCGGCAGGCCGAGCAGATCCGCGATCTGGAACGCGGGCGCTTTCTGGCGCTGGGTCCAGCGATCTGCCGCCGTCCGGTGGCGGTGAAGATCGGGACGGTCAAGACCAGCACGCGCGGCGGCACGCACAAGCTGATGCCTCCGCCAGCCGCGGCGACCGGGGATATGCAGGAATTGCTGTTCGCCAGCGCCGGCGAGGAAGAGGCGCTGTCTCCGCCGCCGCCCCGCGCCGAGCCGCCGCCGCTGCCCGCCGAGGAACTGATGCGCGCGCTGGCCGCAGCGCCCTCGGCCAAGCCGGCCGCGCCGGAGCTGGACTTCGGGCAGAATGAGCCGGTGGTGATCGCCGTGCTGGAGGAAATCGTTGCCGATCTCGGCGAAGCGCAGCCGAGCGTATCGACGCTGTTCCAGGATTTCGGGGTGCGCTGCCGGATGAAGGGCGTGCGTCAGCCGCCGCTGGACCTGCCCGCATTCCGCAAGCGTTTCGCGATGGCGCAGGCGGGGATGTTCGCCGCCGACGATCCGCGCTGGTCCGACGCGATGAAGGCGGCAGAGCCGGTGCCGGAGGATATGCTCGCCCCCTTCCTGCTAATCGCGCGCGCGGCGATGCAGGGGCTGCCCTGTCCCGACGATGTAGCGCTGGCGCGCGCCTATGGCACCAGTTCGCCGGGGCGCGTGCGGCGCCTGATCGACTATATGGAGAAGCTGGGCGTGATCGTGGCGCGGACCGATTTCGGCGGCCGGCGGTCGATCGGCGTGCCGCAGCTCGGCCTCAGCACGGCGGCGGCCGAGGGATGAGCGCGTCGATCCTGTTCGTGTGCCTGGGCAATATCTGTCGCTCGCCGCTGGCGGAGGCGGCATTGCGGGCGGAGGCGGAGCGGGCGGGCCTGGTGGTCGATGTGGATTCGGCCGGCACCGGCGACTGGCATGTGGGCTGTCCGCCCGACAGGCGCGCGCAGGCGGTGGCGCTGCGTCACGGCATCGACATTGCCGGTTATCGTGGACGGCAGGTGACGGCGGCAGACTTCCGGCGCTTTGATCATGTCTTCGCGCTGGACGCTGAAAATCTGAAGAATCTGCGGCGGTTGCGTCCCTCGGACGGGACGGCGCAGCTGCGCCTGCTGATGGACCTGGTGCCCGGGCGCGAGGGGAGCGGGGTCACCGACCCCTATTTCGGCGAGGATGCCGGGTTCGATGTGACCTGGGACGATGTGACCCGCGCTGCCAGGGCGATCGTGGAGCGGTTGCTGAGCGACCAATAAACATCCGTTCGCACCGAGCGTGTCGAAGCCCACTTCCTTCCTTTTCCTGAAGAAAAATGAGGTTTCGACAGGCTCAGCCCGAACGCAGGAGGGGGGTAGCCCTCACTCCGGCAGCGGAATAAACTCCCGCTCGCCCGGCACCGGGGCGAAGCGCTGCGCTTTCCAGTCGGCCTTGGCCTGTTCCAGTCGCTCGGGGGAGGAGGAGACGAAGTTCCAGAAAATATGGCGCTGTTCGGGCAGCGGCTCGCCGCCGAGCAGCATCAGCCGCGCCGATCCCCTGGCGCGCAGGATGACCTCGGCGCCGGGCTTGAAGATGACCAGTTCGCCTTCGGCAAAGCCGCCGCTCTGGCCGATCACTTCCACCGCGCCGCCGACGACATAGATGGCGCGTTCGACATGCTCGGCCTTGAGCTGGTAGCGCGCGCCGTCCTGCAAGGCGATGTCGGCATAGACCATGTCGGAGAAGGTCGTGACTGGCGAGGTCAGGCCGTCGGACGTGCCCGCGATCACGGTCAGCCGCGCGCCGTCTGCCTCGGTCGTCGGAATGTCGTGCGCCTTGTGATGGGCGAAGCTCGGCTCGATCTCCTCAAATTGCTTGGGCAGCGCCACCCAGGTCTGGAGCCCGAACAGCTTTCCGCCCGAGGCGCGGACTTCAGGACCGGTGCGTTCCGAATGGACGATGCCGCGGCCCGCCGTCATCCAGTTGACCTCTCCGGGCCGGATCGGCTGGACCGAGCCCACCGAGTCCCGGTGCAAAATCTCGCCTTCCAGCAAGTAGGTGACGGTCGCGAGGCCGATATGCGGGTGCGGGCGAACATCGAGCCCCTCGCCGCTGTTGAAGACTGCCTCGCCCATCTGGTCGAAGAAGATGAAGGGGCCGACCATGCGCCGGTGCGCGGAGGGCAGCGCGCGGCGGACCTGGAAGCCGTCGCCCAGATCGCGGACCGGCGGCAGGATGATGAGGTCGACGCCTTCGACGTCGGAGGTGCGGATGGACATGAACATTCTCCCTTTGAAGTTGGATATCAGGCCGCGTCGACCAGGACGATCTCGCTGTCCTCGATCGCGGTGACGCGGATTATCTCCAGGTCGCTGATCGCCGCGCCGTCGCGGGCGTTGACGCGGACATCGTCGATTTCGATCGCGCCGGTGGCGGGGACCAGATAGGCCTTGCGGTCCTTGCCCAGCGCATATTCCGCGATATCACCGGCCTTGAGGGTCGCGGCTACCACCCGTGCATCGGTGCGGATCGGCAGTGCGTCCTTATCCTTCTCATAGCCCGAGGCCAGCGTCACGAAATGGCCCGAGCGTTCGCCCTTGGGGAAAGGCCGCGCGCCCCAGCTCGGCGCTTCGCCGTCGCGGGTGGGGATGATCCAGATCTGGAAGATCCGCGTCGTCACATCCTCCAGATTATATTCGGAGTGGCGGATGCCGGTGCCCGCACTCATCACCTGCACGTCGCCCGCTTGCGTGCGGCCCTTGTTGCCCAGGCTGTCCTGATGCGTGATGGCGCCTTCGCGGACATAGGTGATGATTTCCATGTCGCGATGCGGATGCGGCGGGAAGCCGGTTTGCGGCGCGATGCTATCGTCATTCCAGACGCGCAGATTTCCCCACTGCATCCGCGCCGGGTCATGATAGCCGGCGAAAGAGAAATGATGCTTGGCGTCGAGCCAGCCATGATTGGCGCCGCCAAGGCTGTCGAAAGGGCGAAGTTCGATCATCTTATGTCTCCTGTCGGGCGGTGCTGCCCTGTTGAAGATGCTTCTAGGCCTTGCGATCTTTCCTGTTCAGGCGGATAAAATGGATCATTATGTTCGAGAAAGTTGAAAAGTGAGCAATCCCGGCACGCCGACCTTCGATCAGCTCCGCATCTTCCTCTGCATCGTCGACAGCGGTAGTTTCGCGGCGGCCGCGCGCCGGCTCAACCGGGCGGTGTCGGTGATCAGCTATGGCATCGCCAATCTGGAGGCGCAGCTGGGCCTCACCCTGTTCGATCGCGAGGGCACGAAGAAGCCGCAGCTGACCGTTGCGGGGCGTGCGTTGTTGGCGGAGGTACGATCGATCGCGCATGGCATGGACGGGCTGCGCGCCAAGGTGAAGGGGCTGCTCGACGGGCTGGAGGCGGAGGTCAATCTGGCGGTTGACGTCATGCTGCCGGCGGAGCGGCTGGGGAAGCTGCTGCGCGCCTTCGCCAAGGCTTTTCCGACCGTGCAATTGCGGCTGCATGTCGAGGCCTTGGGCGCGATCACCGCCATGGTGCTGGATCGCGGCGCTGTGATCGGATTGTCCGGGCCTTTGTCGGCCGGCGTCGAAGGGATTGAGGGCATGGCGGCCGGGTCGGTGCCGATGGTGCCGGTCGCCGCGCCCGATCATCCGCTGGGTCGCATGGCGGCGATCCCGCCCGGCGCGGGGCGCGACCATGTGCAACTGGTGCTGACCGACCGCTCGCGCTTTACCGAGGGCCGGGATTTTTCGGTGAGCAGCCCGAAAAGCTGGCGGCTGGCCGACCTTGGGGCGAAGCATGCGCTGCTGCGTGAAGGCGTCGGCTGGGGCAATATGCCGCTGCCGCTGATCGAGCCGGATTTGGTCGCCGGAACGTTGGTGCGGCTGGCCATGCCGGATCACCCCGGGGGCACCTATCGTTTTTCAGGCATCTGGCGCCGGGACACGCCGCCCGGCCCCGCGGCGTCCTGGCTGCTGGAACAGTTCGTGACGCTCGGCCGGGACGATCAGGAGATGGACGACATGAGCGACATATGAGGATACATCTATTTCCCTTTGCAAAATGACATGATACATATGCATCATGAACGATCCGTCCTCCTGGCTCGCCTTGCTGCATCAATTGCCGGCCAAGCCGCCCTATCTGCGCGTGAAGATCTGGCGACGGCTGCAGGCGATCGGCGCGGTGCCGCTCAAAAATGCGGTGCATGTGCTGCCCCGCTCAGCCGAAACCCAAGCCGCCTTCCGCGCGCTGCTGGACGAAATCAACGCCAGCGGCGGCGAGGCGATCCTGACGGAGACGCGGCTGATCGCCGGCCAGTCCGACGGCGATGTGCGCGCATTGTTCGACACCGCGCGCGACGCCGACTATGACGATCTTGCTCAGGCGGCGCGGCGGCTGTTCGACACCGGCCCTGTCAGTGCCGCCGAGATCGCCAAGCTCACGCGCCGGCTGGAAGACGTGCGCCGCATCGACTTTTTCGGCGCCCATGGCCGGCAGGAGGCCGAGGCCGCGCTGGCCGAGCTGGACCGGCGCCGCTACCAGCATCCCGACGTCAGCCGCGCCGAGCCGGCCGAAACTCCTGTGGTGGAGGATCTGCGCGGCAGGACGTGGGTCACACGCGGCGGCGTGCATGTGGACCGCATCGCCTGCGCCTGGGCGATCCGCCGGTTCATCGATCCGGACGCGCGCTTCCGCTTCGTCGACGGCCGCAGCCATGATCCCGCGCCGGGCGAACTGCGCTTCGATATGGCCGATGCGGAATTCACCCATGAAGGTGATCGCTGCAGCTTCGAAACGATCCTGTTGCGTGCCGGCCTGACCGATGATCCCGCGCTGATGGCGATCGGCGAGATCATCCATGAACTGGACATTGGCGACGGCAAGTTCGCCCGGCCGGAAACCGCCGGCGTCGGTGCGATGCTCTCGGGCGTCTGCGCCTCCACCGATGACGACCTTCAGCGTATCGCCATGGCGAGCGACGCGCTCAATCAGTTCCACGCCTATTTCAGCAACAGAAAGGTCGAGCGATGACCTCCGGCGCCTCTTCGCTTTCCTCCTCAGACATGCGGCCGGCCAACGATCATGGCATATCGCTCAGCGATGCCACCCGCATATGGGCGCGGATCGCGGCCCTCAGCTTCGGCGGCCCGGCCGGCCAGATCGCGGTCATGCACCGCATCCTGGTCGAAGAAAAAAGATGGATCGGTGAGGAACGTTTCCTGCACGCGCTCAACTATTGCATGCTGCTGCCGGGACCGGAGGCGCAGCAACTGGCCATCTATATCGGCTGGCTGCTGCACCGGACCAAGGGCGGGCTGATCGCGGGCAGCCTGTTCGTGCTGCCCGGCTTCCTGGCGATCCTGGGCCTCAGCTATGTCTATGTGCTGCTTGGTCATGTGCCGCTGGTCGAAGGGCTGTTCTTCGGCCTGAAAGCGGCGGTGCTGGCGGTGGTGGTGCAGGCGGTCGTCCGCGTCGGATCGCGTGCGCTCAAAAATGGCGTGATGCGCGGGATCGCGGCGGCGGCCTTCGTCGCGATCTTCTTTCTTGATGCACCTTTTCCACTGATTATCCTCGCTGCCGGTGTCATCGGCTATCTGGGCGGGCGCAGCGGCATCGCGCAGTTCAAGGGCGGCGGCGGCCACGGCGCGAGCGGCGGCGAGGTGATCCACGACCGCGACACCGCGCTCGGCGAAGCGCTGCCCGATCATGCGCGGCCGAACCTCGGCTGGTCGCTGCGCATTTCGGCGCTACTTTTGTTCCTCTGGCTGGCGCCGGTGGCGGCGTTGTTCATCGTGCTGGGCCCGGACGACGTCTTCTCCCGCATCGCCGGCTTTTTCAGCCAGATGGCGGTCGTTACCTTCGGCGGTGCCTATGCCGTGCTCGCCTATGTCGCGCAGGAGGCGGTCGACACGTTCGGCTGGCTGCGGCCGGGCGAGATGCTGGATGGTCTGGGCATGGCGGAAACCACGCCGGGGCCGCTGATCATGGTCACGCAGTTCGTCGGCTTTCTCGCTGCGTTCCGCGACGCAGGGGCGCTGCCGCCGCTGCTCGCCGCGACGCTGGGCGCGGTGCTGACGACCTGGGTGACGTTCGTCCCCTGCTTCCTGTGGATCTTTGCCGGCGCCCCCTTCGTCGAGCGGCTCCGCGGCAACAAGGCGCTCTCGTCCGCCCTCACCGCCATCACCGCGGCGGTGGTGGGGGTGATCCTGAACCTGGCGCTGTGGTTCGCCATCCACACGCTGTTCGGCCAAGTGCATGCAATCGCGACGCCGACCGGGTCGCTGGACGTACCACTGCTCGCTTCGATCAACCTGCCGGCGCTGCTGTTATCGATCGCGGCGCTGCTGGCCGTGTTCCGCTTCCGCCTGGGCGTACTGCCCGTGCTGCTGAGCTGCGCAGCGATCGGCGCGGCCTATGGGTTGCTTGTGTAGGGGAAATAACGGTTCAAATGGTGCCCGGGGACGGAGTCGAAGACAGGAAATATGGATTTGATTTCAAAATCCTGATTGCTTGAAGACGACTGCAAGATACCGCAAAAAATACCATCAGCTTCAAATGATGGGCCCGCAGAGATTATAACTATATAATTTCATTGTAAAATTTTTCAATTTTTATCCATTGGCCACCGTACACGACTCATCGGGATCTGAGGGGTGAGAGTGGCCGTATGGGGGCGGCATTGATCCATGCGGAGATGGCTTTGGGTTGATCGTTGATGATCCATTGCCTGAGGCTGTCGAAGCCGAGGCGGAACCATGATTTT
>DATFDS010000140.1:0-4823 GCA_035251955.1 Sphingobium sp.
CACGATCGATCGCGCCGCCGCGTCCCGCGCCAGCGCGCGGCGGGCGGGTGTGAATATCCGCGTCTTCTCCGCTTCCTCGCTGATCGATCGCCAGGGATTGTCGAACAGGCCGATCGCGGTCTTCACGTAAAGGATGCGGCGCACCGCGACATCGACCGTCGCCATCGGCACCGCGCCGCTTTTCACCAGATCGGGGATGTGACGGATATAAAGGCCGCTCTGCATCGACATGTCGACGCCGGCCAGCACCGCCAGCCGGGCGGCGTCGCGCTCATCCTCGGCATAGCCATGGGCGATCAGCTCCTCATCGGCGGTATAATCGGAAAAGACGAAGCCCCTGAACTTCATCTCGCCGCGCAGCAGGTCGGTCAGCAATTCCCGGTCGGCGGTCGCGGGCACCCCATTGATCTCGCTGAACGCCGCCATGGTGGTCAGCGCGCCCGCCGCAAAGGCCGATCCGAAGGGCGGCAGATGCGTTTCGCGCAGCGTCTCTTCGGAAATGTCGACGCTGCCATATTCAAGGCCGGCGGCCACCGCGCCATAGGCGGCGAAATGCTTGGGGCAGGCGAGCAGCGAATCATCCCGCCGCAGGTCCCGGCCCTGGAAACCCCGCACCCGCGCGGCGGCGAACAGCCCGCCCAGATAGACATCCTCGCCCGCCCCCTCGACCACCCGGCCCCAGCGCTGGTCGCGCGCCACATCGACCATCGGCCCGAAGGTCAGGTGCAGTCCCGCTGCGGTCGCTTCCTCCGCCATGGCGCGGGCGGTGCGCTCGGCCAGCGCCGGATCGAAGCTCGCGGCCTCGGCCAGGGGCACGGGGAAGATGGTCTTGAGGCCGTGGATCACGTCCCCGGCCAGCAGCAGCGGAATGCCGAGCCGGCTTTCCTTGAGCGCGATCTGCTGCGCCCGCCGCGCGCCGGCAACGCCGATACCGTTGAACAGGCATCCCACCCGCCCCTCGCGGACCTCCTCGGCCAGGTGCTTTTCGTCCTGGATGCCGACTTGCGGATTGGGCGGATTATAGGGGCGGAAACTGTCGGTCAGACAGGTCATCTGCCCGGCCTTCTCCTCCACCGTCATGCGCGCGATCAGATCATCGACGCGCGCGACCTCGGATGCGGCAAAAGCACGGCGGGACAGGGGCAGCGACAATAGGGCGGCAAGAAGTGTACGACGATCGATGTGCATCGGATGGCATCGTAACGGATGTCGGGCCGGCGGCCAACGCTTCGGGGCGCCATATGTTGCGGGCGCGGGATCAGTGGACTGGAGGGGAAGCGCGCCGGGACGGCTGGTGGACAGGGCTGGATTCGAACCAGCGTACGGGAAACCCGGGCAGATTTACAGTCTGCTGCCTTTAACCACTCGGCCACCTGTCCAGTGCCCTGACACGGCGGACAAATCGTCCATCTCCGCGCTGGAGGCGGCTCAATGGCGAAAGGATGCTTGCCTGTCAATGCCCTCCTGTGAAAAGAGCGGAGCCATGAAAAGAGGACATCGCAGCGCAAAGCCCAAGGGCAACTTCCCCCGCTTCTACGGACGCCATGCCGTGATCGCGGCATTGGCCAATCCCAACCGCGTGGTTCGCAAGATATGGGGCACGCGAGAGGCGCTGGGCGCGCTCGACCTGCCGCCTGTCCTGCCCATCGTCTATGCCGACGTCGCGGACCTTGGCCGCATGGTGCCTTCCGATGCGCCGCACCAGGGCATCGTCGCGGAAGTCGAGCCGCTCGATGATGTCTGGCTCGGCGACACGCTGGAGGAAGGACAGGACGACAAGCGCCCGGTGCTGGTGCTCGACCAGGTGACCGACCCGCACAATGTCGGCGCGATCCTGCGCTCGGCCGCCGCCTTCGACGCGCTGTGCATCGTCACGCAGGACCGCCACGCCCCGCCCGAATCCGGCGTGCTCGCCCGCGCAGCATCAGGCGCGCTGGAGATCGTCCCCTGGGTCCGGGTGGTGAACCTCGCCCGCGCGCTCGATGAAATTGCCGAAGCCGGCTATTGGCGCATCGGCCTGGATGGCGAGGCGGACACGACGCTGGGCGAAGCGATCGGCGAATCGCGCGTCGCCCTGGTGCTCGGCGCGGAAGGCGAAGGGCTGCGCCACAACAGCATGGCCCATTGCGATATTTTGGCTAAGCTGCCGATCAGCCCGCGCATGGAGAGCCTCAACGTCTCCAACGCGGCCGCCATCGCGCTCTACGCCGCCGCCAGCCGGTAGCGCGGCGCAGCGACAACAGGGGGGTGATCATGGCTGCTCTTTTCCGTTCCGCCGGCGCGTTGGCCAGTTGCCTCGCGCTGTCCGCCTGCCTGGTGACGCCGGGCAAGTTCGAATCGACGCTCGACATCCGCGCCGACCGCCAGTTCAGCTTCACCTACAAGGGCGAGATTCTGGCATCCGACATGAAGGGCATGGGTCCATCCCCCGCCACGCCCTCGGGCGGTCCGCTGGATGGCGGGCCGGACAAGAAGGACAGCGCGCTCCATCAGACCGCGTTGCAAAAGCCGGCGCCCGCCGAGGAGCGGTTCGACGGCAGCAACGACGACCGCAGCGACGAAACGCAGATGCAGGCGATCGCCGCGTCGCTCACCAAGGAGAAGGGCTTTCGCTCCGCCCGCTATATGGGCAAGCACCGGTTCGAGATCGACTATGCGATCAGCGGCCGGCTGACCCACGCCTTTCTTTTTCCGTTCAACAGCGATGCGGAGATCGTCCTGCCCTTCGTCGCGGTCGAGCTGCGCGGCGACGATCGGGTGCGGGTGAAGGCGCCCGGCTATTCCAACGGCTTCGACAAAAGCGGCGAAGGCATGGGGGCGAGCGGATCAGGCAGCGAGGCCGCCAAGGCGCTCGACGGCGTCTTCACGCTCACCACCGATGCGGAGATCGTCAGCCAGAATCAGGAAGAAGGCGCGCAAACCGCGCCCCAGGGCAAGCGCCTCTCCTGGAGGATCACCCCCCTTACCAGCGAGGCGCCCACCGCGACGCTGCGCGTCAGCCGATAGGCGCCTTTGCCGGTTGGTATCAGTCTTCCGGCGCGATGGTGACGCGCAGGCCGTCCAGACCGTCATTGAGGACCAGCTGGCACGACAGGCGGCTGGTGTCGTTGCGGTGGTCGGAACTGTCGAGCAGGTCGTTTTCATCCTCGCCGAGCGCCGGCAGCTTTTCGGCGAAGGCGGGGTCGACATAGACATGGCAGGTCGCGCAGGAGCAGCAGCCGCCGCACAGGGCGAGCAGCTCGTCGAAGCCGTTATCGCGAATGACTTCCATGACGGACAGGCCATTGTCACCTTCGACAATCTGCTCTTCACCCGAACGGTTGACCACAATCAGTTTCGGCATGTAACCAATTCCCCTAATACGTCCTTGCCGCTCATTAGGGAGGGTCGCCGATAAATCAAGAGCCGGACGCAAGACCCTATGGTAACGACAGCGGAACAATTGCGCGAAAGCCTGGACGCGATCGCGGCGCTGGAACCCGGCTTTGCGGCGGCGCTTGGACGCGTGGGCTATCCCCTGCCCCGGATGCGGGCGCCCGGCTATGAAACGCTGCTGCGCACCATCGTCGGCCAACAGGTCAGCGTCGCGGCGGCCGCGGCCGTGTGGCGCAAGCTGGAGGCGGAACTGGGGGACGGCTGCGCACCCGACATCCTGCTTTCGCGCGATTTCGATGCGTTGCGCGCCTGCGGCCTGTCGCGGCAGAAACAGGGCTATGCCCGCAGCCTGGCGGAACTGGTGACGAGCGGAGAGCTCGACCTTCATGCCCTGCCGCAGGACGATGAAGAGGCGATCCAGCAGCTCGTCCGCATCAAGGGCATCGGCCGCTGGTCGGCGGAAATCTATCTGCTTTTCGCCGAAGGGCGTCCCGATATCTGGCCCGCCGGCGACCTGGCCGTGCAGATAGAGGTCGGCCGGATCCTGGGCCTTGCCGAACGGCCGACCGAGCGCCTGACCCGCGAACTGGCGGAAAAATGGCGCCCGCATCGCGGGGCCGCCGCGATCATGGCCTGGCACCATTATAATAACGGCATTGATATGCTAAAAACTTGAAAATAATGAATTTTATATCAGGCAACCCTTAAATTCTCGTCACGGTTGTTCGCTGCTGATCGGAGACGTCCCACAGCTAATCTGTCGAGCCAGATTTCGCACTGGTCGATGTGTTTGATGGGATCAGCCAACGGCATCCGAACAATGCCGCCGCTGCCATCCCGGCTCGGTTCGCCCTGAAACAAGATGTCGATCATGTTCGATATGACTTTGGCATCATGTGGAATGCGCCAATCGTCGTTTCCAAAGAAGGCTTCATGCGCGCGCTGGTGTGCCTCTACGAAGGCTTGCACATTATGATGCATCAGCAGCGGGGAGCTATCGCCGTCTAGGTCAGACGAACCCTGACTGCCAGGACAAATATCGGCCATGGTCAAAACATTGCCGAGTCCCCGCAGCGCGGCAATGCGTTCGCGCTTCATGGAGTGGGGCTTGCGCGCCATTCTGTCATTGCAGAACGCATTGATCGTTTTTGGCATGTCGGCAGTCGCCATGACCGAGACATTCGCGGTTCGGAAGGTCCAGCCATATTCATCGAACATATGTCCCACGATCATGCCATTCTTGGCGGCGTTCACGAACGGACTGGCGCTGTCGAAGCTGATCTGGAAATTCTCATAGCCCCAATGCTCCCGAACGCACCGCTGCACCTTGGTCAGCAGGCAGCCAATTTCGAGGGTGGATACGCCCAGCACATGAACCCAGCCGCACTCTTTTAACAGGCCGTCCCGGTGCAGATCGACAAGACGACGGAGCAAAAGGCTGAAATGGT
>DATFDS010000141.1:0-4451 GCA_035251955.1 Sphingobium sp.
TGGAGGCCCGAGCCGGAATCGAACCGGCGTGCACGGATTTGCAGTCCGCTGCGTCACCACTCCGCCATCGGGCCTCGCCAAGTGGGACGCCGCAAATGTGAGGCTTTTGGTGCAAAGTCAAGCAGCGCAGTGGCGGGCGGCCCCAAGATTCTCGTTGATCGGCGCGGAAAGCCGCTTGGCGTGGCTCGCCGGCTGATTTAGAGGTCCGATTATATCAGTGCTGTATTGCTATCCCAATACAGTTATGCCAATCGAGGTAATGTCGTGACCGAGCAGAATTTCTCATCGATGCGGGCCGCCATGGTCGAAAGCCAGCTTCGCACCAGCGATGTGGATGACCAGCGCGTGATCGCCGCGATGGCTCGTGTGCCGCGCGAGGATTTCGTGCCGGCCGAGCGGCGCGCGATGACCTATGTCGACCGTCCCATTCCGCTGCCGAACGGCCGCGCGCTCAACGCGCCGCTCGTCACCGGGCGGCTGCTCAGGGAAGCGCAGGTGGAGCAGGGCGACCGCGTGCTGCTGATCGGCGCTGCCACCGGCTACAGCGCCGCGCTGCTTTCCGCGCTGGGCGCGCAGGTGACGGCGGTCGAGGAAGACGGCGGGCCGGAGCTTGCCGGCTTTGGTGGCACTCTGGTTCGCGGCGCGCTCAAGGACGGTGCTGCCGCTGGTGCGCCTTATGATCTACTGTTTATCGACGGCGCGGTGGAGGAAGTGCCCGCCGCGCTCGTTCAGCAGCTTGCCGATGGCGCGCGCGTGGTGACGGGAATCGTCGATCGCGGCGTCACGCGTCTGTGCAGCGGGCGCGTTGTGGGCGGGGTGCTGGGTCTTGCGAGCCTCACCGATATCGAAATGGTTGTTTTGCCCGGATTTGCTATACCAGAGCGTTTCGTCTTCTAACCAGACCGGGGGGGTCATGACGGCAAGACATGTATTCGTAGGGCGGTCCGTCGCCGCGGTTTTGCTGCTCATGACCTCGGCTCTGGCGGGCATGGCCCGCGCGGAGACGCTGCAGGGCGCGCTGGCCAAGGCCTATCGCGCCAATCCCACGCTTACCGGCGCCCGCGCGCAGCAGCGCGCCACCGATGAAAATGTGTCGATCCGCAAGGCGGACGGCCGGCCCGCGCTGGACACCGCGGCAAGCTATTCCGAAAGCGTCCTGAAACCCACGATCAGCTTCACCTCGCCGCAGCGCACCGCCAGCGCCAATGCCCAGCTGAGCGTGCCGATCTATGCCGGTGGGGCCGTTCGCAACGGGGTCAAGGCGGCGAAAATCCGCGTCGAAGCCGGCCGGGCCGACCTGCGCGCCACCGAAGCCTCGGTCTTCTCCCGGGTAGTCGCCGCCTATATGGACGTCATCCGCGACAGTGCGATCGTTTCGTTCAACATGGCCAATGTGAATGCATTGGAGGTCAATCTGCAGGCCAGCAACGACCGGTTCGAAGTGGGCGACCTGACCCGAACCGACGTCGCGCAGTCCGAGTCGCGGCTGGCGCTTGCCCGCTCGGACCTGCAGACGGCCGAAGCCAATCTCATCACCAGCCGGGAAAATTTCATTGCGCTGGTCGGTTCTCCACCCGACGATCTGCAGCCGCCGCCCGCGCTGCCAGGGCTGCCGGCCTCGCCGGAAACCGCGGTACAAGTGGCGCTGGCCGACAATCCGGATATTCTCGCGTCGAAGAAGGTGCGGGAAGCCGCGCGCTACGACGTTCGCGTTGCGAAGGCCGGGCCGTTGCCGAAATTGTCTGCTTTTTCAACGGGTGCCTACACCAATTTCCTCAATACGCAGGAATATTTCGACCGCCTTGGCAATCCCACGTCTGGCGCGCAGGTGAACAAGCAAGCGGCAGCCGGCGTTCAACTGACCCTTCCCCTCTATCAGGGCGGCCGTCCCGCCGCGCAGGTGCGCCAGAGCCAGGCGGTCGAAGCCCAGGCGATGGAGCAGGAAATCGAGGTAGAACGCGGGGTTATCGCCCAGACCCGCTCCGCCTATGCCAGCTGGCAGGCGTCGCTGCAGAGCATCCAGTCGAACCAGAAGGCGGTCGAAGCGGCCGATCTTTCGCTGGAAGGGGTGCGCGCGGAAAATTCGGTGGGTAGTCGTACCATCCTCGACATATTGAATGCCGAGCAGGAGACGCTGAACGCCAAGGTCCAGCTCGTCTCCGCGCGGCGCAATGCCTATGTCGCCGGTTTCAGCCTGCTCGCCGCCATGGGCCATGCCGAAGCCGACGATCTCAACTTCGAAACCGGCGCCCTTTACGACCCCGTGGTTAATTATGACCGGGTGAAGGGCAAGTGGTTCGATTGGGATTTCGACCCCGCGCCGACCCCGCAAGCGACGCGAACCGTTGACACGCCGGTACAAAATGCCAATGTGCCAGCTGGTTTGGCGCAGCAACCATAGGGTTAACAGGGGGTATTCATGGGCGACATGAGCAAGGAACCCTCGATGGAGGACATCCTCTCATCCATCAAGCGGATCATCGCGGAGGAGGGTGAGGAAGCCGCGCAGACGGTGTCGCGCCGCGGCCGATCCGATACCGCGTCGAAATCCGCCGCAGAAGCCGAAGCATCCGCTGCGGATCCGGCAGTCGAGGAAGTGCTGGAACTGACCGACGAGGTTGGAGCGGAGGAGCCGATGCCTGCCCACAAGACGTCCCGTGCTTCCCGCAGCGACCCGCCGCAGGAGCCCGCCTCCATCCTGTCGGTTGAAAGCGAGATCGCCGCGCGCCATTCGCTGTCGGCGCTGTCGTCCATGCTGGTGACGCCCAAGGATGGCGAGGATAACACGCTCGAAGGCCTGGTGCGCGGGATGCTCAAGCCCATGCTCAAGGACTGGCTCGACGCGCGCCTGCCCGCGCTGGTCGAGGACATGGTCGCCAAGGAAATCGCCCGCATCACCGGGCGCTGAACAGCTCAGCCACGGTCTGCGTCCCGGCACGCTCTATTCCCGTCAGCCCCCCTGCGCGGGTCTGACGAGAAGAAAGTCGTTGTTTCTTTATTACGCTCCACTGTTTTATTCTTGCGAGCCCTCGATCCGCTGCCTACACCCTGCGGCATAGCTGTCGCGCCGCCTTGCGCCCGTCATGCGGGCGTGGAACGCGTCTGATCCAAGGGTGTCTATCGATGAAATTTCTCCACATGGGCTTTGCTGCCCTGGCCCTGTCCGCATCCCTTCCGGCGCTGGCGCGCCCCTTCACGCCCAGCGACATGGTGGGCCTTGACCGTATTTCGGCGCCGGCCGTTTCGCCAGACGGCAAGTGGCTCGCCTATCAGCTGCGCACCACCGATCTGGTGGGCAATCGCGGCCGCACCGACCTGTATCTGCTCGAGCTCGACAAGGCCGCAGCGCAGCCGCGCCTGATCGCGTCGAGCCCCGATCATAATGAAAGCGCTCCGGCCTTTTCGCCCGATGGTGCAAGCCTTTATTATCTGTCCAACGCGAGCGGCGACGACCAGCTTTGGCGCGTGCCCGCCGCCGGCGGTGACGCGACGCAGGTGACGAAGGCACCCGGCGGAATCTCCGGCTTCCTGCTCAGCCCCGGCGGAGCCAAGGTTGCGCTCTGGGCCGACCGGCCGGTCGGGGCGAAGACGCTTGACGATGCAAAGCCCGCCGTTCCGCCGAGCGCGGGCACCGGCCGCGTCTATGACCAGCTGTTCGTCCGCCATTGGGACAGTTGGGCCGACGGCCAGCGCTCGCAGATCTTCGTGATGCCGCTCGGTGGCGGCAAGGCCGTTTCGGTGATGGGCCAGCTGGTCGGCGACAGCCCGTCGAAGCCCTTCGGCGGCGCGGAGGAAATCGCCTGGAGCCGCGACGGCCGCACTCTGTTCTTTGCCCTGCGCGAGGCGGGGCGGATCGAAGCGCTGTCGACCAATCTCGACATTTTCTCCGTCGCGGCCGACGGCAGCGCAGCGCCCATCAACCTCACCGACGCCAATGACGCCACCGACACGCTGCCCGCTGTCTCGCCCGATGGCCAATGGCTCGCTTATGCCGCGATGAAGCGACCGGGCTATGAGAGCGACCGGCTGGTGCTGATGTTGCGGAACATCGCCACCGGACAGGTGCGGGCGCTGACCGAGGGCTGGGATCGCTCGGTCGGGTCGATCGCCTGGGCGGCGGATGGCAAGAGCCTGCTCGTCACTGCGGACGATGTGCTGGATCATCCCGTCTTCCGCGTGGACGCCGCCTCCGGCAAGGTGACGCGCCTCACCCAGGCGGGCCATGTCGCCAGCGTCACACCGCTGCCCGCCGGCGGCTTCGTCTATGCGCTCGACAGCATCCAGGCGCCCGCCGACTTCTGGAAGATGCCCGCGAAAGGCAAGGCGGTGCGCCTCACCAGCGTCAATAGGGACAAGCTCGCCGGCGTCGACGATGTGTCGGTCCAGCGCTTCAGCTTCAGGGGCGCGAACGGCGACACGGTCTGGGGCCAGATCGTGAAACCCAAGGGCGC
>DATFDS010000142.1:0-3610 GCA_035251955.1 Sphingobium sp.
TCTGGAGACCTCCCATGCGCGCCGAAGCGCTGCAATATATCGACCGTATCGACGCCGCACTGGACCTGTTGCGCCGCTTCCTCGACTGGGACCGGGCGCTGCGCCGCCTCGATGAACTGAACGCGCGCGTCGAGGACCCGACGCTGTGGGACAATCAGAAGGTGGCACAGGAAGTGATGCGCGAGCGCACACGGCTGGAGGCAGCGATCGGCGCGACCCGCGCGATCGACAGCGAAAAGACCGACACCGCCGAGCTTATCGAAATGGCCGAGGCCGAAGGCGATGAGGATATGGTCAATGAGGCCGTCGCCTCGCTCAAGGCGCTGGCCGACCGGGCGGACGAGGACAAGATCAAGGCGCTGCTGGCGGGCGAGGCCGATGCCAGCGACACTTACCTCGAAATCCACGCCGGTGCGGGCGGCACGGAAAGCCAGGACTGGGCCGAAATGCTCAGCCGCATGTACCGCCGCTGGGCGGAGCGGCGCGGCTACAAGGTCGAACTGGTCGACTATCAGGCGGGCGACCAGGCGGGCATCAAATCCGCGACCTTCCTGTTCAAGGGCGAGAATGCCTATGGCTATGCCAAGACCGAAAGCGGCGTGCACCGGTTGGTGCGCATCAGCCCCTATGACAGTTCGGCGCGGCGCCACACCAGCTTCTCTTCGGTCTGGGTTTATCCGGTGATCGACGACGATATCGAGATCGAGGTCAATGAAGGCGACCTCAAGATCGATACCTATCGCGCGTCCGGTGCGGGCGGGCAGCACGTCAACACCACGGACTCGGCGGTCCGCATCACCCATATTCCCTCCGGCATCATCGTTGCGTCGCAGAATGACCGTTCGCAGCACAAGAACCGCGCGACGGCCATGAACATGCTCAAGGCGCGCCTTTATGAGGCCGAGTTGCAGAAGCGCGAAGCGGCGGCATCGGGTGAATATCAGGCCAAGACCGAGATCGGCTGGGGCCATCAGATCCGCTCCTATGTCCTCCAGCCCTATCAGCTGGTGAAGGATCTGCGCACCGGGGTCACTTCCACCGCGCCCGACGACGTGCTCGACGGCGCGCTCGATCCCTTCATGGCCGCCGCGCTCAGCCAGAAGGTGACGGGCGAGAAGGTCGATGTGGAGGATGTCGACTGATGATGCGCTTGCCGGTGGGAGGGGCGGCGCTGGCGGGATCCTTGCTCCTGCTGGCGGGCTGCGGCCCCTTTTCATCGGCGAAGGATGATGACCGCCCGGCGGCCGCGCGGGACTTTCCCCGTGCCGATCGGCCGGTGGCGCCGATCGTGTCGACCCGCTGGTCGAACGAAGAGGCGCGCGACCGCGTCAACGAGGCCGACGACATCATGGACCGCGCCGGCATCCGGCCCGGCATGACTGTCGCCGATATCGGCGCGGGCGAGGGCTATTATACGGTGCGCCTGGCCAACAGGGTCGGTGCCGAGGGGCGGGTGCTGGCCGAGGATATCATGCCCGAGGTGATCGAGGCGCTGTCGCGCCGCATCACCCGCGAGGACTGGCGCAATGTCAGCGTGCGGCTGGGCGCGCCCGAAGACCCAAGGCTGCCCGAAAACAGTTTCGACCGCATCTTCATGGTCCATATGTATCATGAGATTGCCGAGCCCTATGCGTTCCTGTGGAACCTCAGCCCGGCGCTGAAGAAGGATGGCGAGTTGATCGTGGTCGACGCGAACCGGCCGACCGACCAGCATGGCACGCCGCCGCGCCTGCTGGCCTGCGAACTGGCGGCGGTCGGCTTTCGGCTTGAAGAGCTGATCCCCAAGCCGACGGCTGGCGGTTATTTTGCACGTTTCCGGCGGATTACGGCGCGGCCCGCGCCTGAAAGCATCGCGCCCTGCGCTCAGCGATTCCTCAACGCCGCGCAGAGTAGCAATTAGCGCTTCCTTCGCCCTGAATCATGGTTAATGCAGCTTTGACCATGATTCTGTGGAGGCTTTTGACCTTTTCATGGTTGAATGGCCGGCGGAGAGCGGCTGGATATGATCGATCATGACGGTGCCCTGACGGATAATCTGATGCAAAGGCGCCATGCCGCGCGACGCAAGATGTTCGAGCCGGTGGCGTTGCATCATGACGGTATCACGGTGCGGGCCCATTTCCTCGACCTGTCCTGTTCCGGCGCGCTCGTCCATTCGGAAACGCCGCCGGCCGGGGGTGGCAATGTCATGGTCGAAGCGCTGGGGCTGGAAAGGATCGGTCGCGTCATGTGGGTCAAGGGCAAGCGTTTCGGCATCCAGTTCAGCCAGCCACTGAGCGAAGCGGACGTAGAGTCGCTGATCCGCGGCGTGTGAGGGACGTTCAACTGCGCCGCCGCCAGCGGCGGACGAGCGACGCGCCAATCAGCCCGCCGCCCACCAGCGCCGCAACGAGGCCGCCCGCCGAAGCCAGCGCCCAGGCGCCGGCCGCGAGCAGCCCGGTCAGAAAATCGACGATGATGAGCGTCAGGTGGATCATGGCGGAAGGACGGCCAGGCTATTCGCCGAGTTCCTTCGCCTCCTGATATTTAAGTTCGAGGAAGCGGTTCTGCACCGCCAGCTTGTCGAGATCGCCGGTGGCGAGATTTTCACTCATCCGGGCGATTTCCGTGTCGATGACGCTGAGGCCTTCGATCAGCTGCTTCTCGGGCACGCGGCCGTTGCGCTCCTCGCGCCGCAGCGGTTCGGGGATGGAGCGGTAGCCGGTGACGAGTTCGGGCAGATGGTCGGCCAGCAGCCTGCGGATTTCCTGCGCGGCCGGTTCCTGTTCGCCGAGCCGGTCGAGCTGGGGCGCCAGCGTCTCCAGCTTGACGCCGATGCTGTCGACCAGCGTGACGGCGGGCGCCGGCAGGGCCTTGCGCTGATTTTCCAGCCAGATTTCGGTCTGCAGCGGCAGGGCGGGGAGCGGCGTCTGGGCCAGCGCTGCGGCAGGCACGCTTCGCTGCGAGGGCAGGGCCGCGATCAGCAGCAGGGCCGCCAGCATCACGCCCAGCGCGATCATGACGCCGGTCGTGCCGAGCGGCGTGACGAAACCGGCGACCGCGCTGGCGATCAGGATCGCCAGGACCGCGCCGACCGCATAGCGGACCTTGCGCAGCAGCGCCGCGTTGCGCCTTTGCCGCGCGCGCGCCGACAGGCTTCGCCCGCGCTCGCTATGGCGGCGCAGGACGGCCTCGGCATCGGCCAGGACGCGGTCGGAGCGGCTCATTGCGCGCTATCTCCCACATTCGTTCGTTTCGAGCTTGTCGAGAAACGGGTGCGCGCGCGTTTCTCGACTTCGCTCGAAACGAACGGAGGGAGCAGGGCGCGCATTCTCACGCCTCGATCGCGCTCAGCAGCGGATTGTCGGCGCGCGCCTGTTGCGCGGCCTGCGCCTGGCCTTCGGCGCGGGCGATATAGCCCTTCGACTTTTCGACCTCGTTCGTCAGCGTGGTGACGGTGGTTTTCATATTCTCCAACGCCTTGGCCTTGAACGTATCGATATTGTCCATCGTGTCGTAGATATTCTGGAAGGCGCGTTGCAGCGTTTCGATGGGAATCGTGCTGGACGCCGCCTGCTCGTGGATTTGCGCGGTCTGGTTCTTCAGCATCTCGCCGGTCGAATCGATCATG
>DATFDS010000143.1:0-23942 GCA_035251955.1 Sphingobium sp.
GCCAATGCCATCCGGCATCGATATTCTTTACTTATGGCGCGACCATATGAGTTTTTTCTGTAGAGGCCCAACCCGCCGCTTTCGCGCGGGAGGCCGGGCCAGCGATCATCATGCTACTGAATCGTTCAGGAAACAATAGCCTGGATAGGAATTGCGTCCCATTATCATCAACAATATGACAGTTGCGTACAATATAGATCAAATAATCCTACATGTCGCCGGCACTGGCGCGCGACACGGGGGGGCATCGAAGGCGAACTTCAAGCCATGCGCCGGGAACTTGGCGGGCGATAGGACGCTGGAAGCGCGGCGCGGGGGCTGGCGCGACGACAGAGCCGGTCCAGGCCAATGAAGCCGTTCGCAACACGATCGTGCCGACCGCGACGCTGCGCTACGGGCTCACCAATCGGATCGAGCTGGAGGCGCGGCTGCCCTATCTGTTCCGGTCCGACCGGGTGGAGGTGGTGAAGCAGCGCGAGGGCAGCATCACCCGCGCTCTGCACCTGTCGGAACAGCATGTCGGCGACGCCGAACTCGCGCTGCGCTATCAGCTGAACCGCGCGTCGGGCGAACGGCCGATCTGGATTGCCAGCCTCCGGGTCAAGATGCCGACGGGCAAGGGGCCGTTCGACATTCCCTTCGACGAATCCGGCGTGGCGCAGGGGCTGGCGACCGGCTCGGGCTTCTGGGCGGTGCAGCCGGGGCTCAGCTTTCTGCTGCCGTCCGACCCGGACGATGATCGACGGCGTCGCCGAGCGGTCGCAATCGATCCAGATCGGCGCCTTTTCGCTGGGGCTATCCTATCGGCTGACCGAGCGGCAGATGCTGAACGTCGCGATCGAACTGGGCACGGCCGACAGCGCGCCCGACGCCAGCGTCACCGTCCGCATGCCCTTCGGCCTTCGGTGAAGTCTTGTCCTGCCTTCGCAGGAGCCCATTGCGCTTCAATCCGATCAGGGCAAATCCCAACGCCGGTTGCGAACAGCCGACGGCGCCTCTAGCCTGCGCACCCTTTCCTTTTTCCGCCGAGCGTTTCTGTTGCCGATGCTGCCTGTTGTCCTGCGTTCTCTTGCCCCGCTGCTTGCTCTCTGTCCCGCCGTCGCCTTGGCGCTGCCGGCAAACCGTCCGACGCCGGGCTATACCCGCGTCGCGATCGAAACATCGGTGGGCACGATCGTCGTCGCGACGGACAATCGCCGCGCGCCGCGCACCTCCGCCAATTTCCTGACCTATGTCGATGACGGCCGGTTCGACGGCGTCACCTTCTATCGGGCGGCGCGGCGCAAGAGCAATCCCGGGCTCGGGCTGATCCAGGGCGGGATCGATACCGACGCGCGCCGGTCGCTGCCGCCGATCCCGCATGAGCCGACGAGCAGGACCGGCATCCGCCATCTGGATGCGACCCTGTCCATGGCCCGGCCCAACCGCCCGGATTCGGCGATGGGCAATTTCTTCATCACGCTCGGCGCCACCCCCAATATGGACGCGCGGGGCGACTATATCGGCTATGCGGCCTTCGGTCATGTCGTGGGCGGCATGGACGTCGCGCGCCGCATCCTGGCGATGCCGACCTGCTGCGGGTCGGGGCCCATGCGCGGCCAGATGATCATCAGGCGCGTTACCATCCTGCGCGCGCGCCGACTGGACGGGACGCCACGACCGACGCGCGGGGTGAAGCCCTGGCTGATCGGCCTCAGGCGCAAGCAGGAATGACAGGGAGAAGGCGGATATGGCGGGTCGGATCAGGGTCGGAATCGGCGGATGGACGTTCGAGCCGTGGCGCGGCACCTTCTATCCCCAAGGGCTGCGGCAGAAGGATGAACTGGCCTATGTCGGCGCGCATCTGACCGCGACGGAGATCAACGCGACCTATTACAGCACGCAGAAGCCCGCGACCTTCGCCAATTGGGCCAAGGCGGTGCCGGACGGCTTCCAATTCGCGGTCAAGGCGTCGCGCTTCTGCACCAACCGCCGCGTGTTGGCCGAGGCGGGCGAGTCGATCGCGAAATTCGTGAATCAGGGACTGTCCGAACTGGGCGACCGGCTGGGCCCGATCCTGTGGCAGTTCATGCCGACGAAGAAGTTCGACGCGGACGACTTCGGCGCCTTCCTGCAACTGCTGCCCGCCAGCGTCGGCGGCGTGGCGCTGCGCCATGCGCTGGAGGTGCGGCATGAAAGTTTCGACGACCCTGCCTTCCTGGACCTGGCGCGCGACGCTGGCGCGGCGGTGGTGTTCGCCGATCATGACGCATATCCGGCGATCCGCGGCCATGATGTCGGCTTTTCCTATGCGCGGCTGATGCGCACCCGTGCGGAGGAACCGACCGGCTACCCGCCGCAGGACATCGAGCGCTGGGCCGCCATGGCGCGCGAGCAGGCCGAGCATGGCGACATGTTCGCCTTCTTCATCAGCGGCGCCAAGGTCCGGGCGCCGGCAGCGGCACAGGCGATGATTGTGGCTTTGCAGTAACAGGGGCTGTTGCATTTGCTGCAACTGCGAAGGCGTCCTTTGCGATTGTTACAAAAGAGTGACAGGCGCATAGGCGCTCTCGCCGAAGGGCACATAACATAAAATTTTTGCAGGAAACGAAACATGCGACACACTGTTCAGGGCGTTGCGCTGATGGTTGCGGTTGGCGCGCAGATGCTGACCTTCTACTCGGTGCTTTTTGCTTGAGCGATTTTTCGCTCTGATTTTACCTCATCGCCGAGGGTTCAAAAAAGGCCGCCCATGGCATTGCCAGGGCGGCTTTTTTATTTTCCGCTAATCTTGATGCGGCGGTTTCTTTTCATCCCTCCGCCAGCCAGCCGGCGAGCAGATAGGCAACCACGCCAACGGGCCCCAGCGCGCAGAGCGTCAGCAGCACGACCGCGATCCGGATCAGTGTGACATCCATGCCCGTTCGGTTGGAAAGGCCGGCGCATACGCCCATGATCTTTCCGTTGCGGCGGTCGAGAGTGAAGCTGTTGGTCATGGTCGAAACCTCGTTGGGACGGGCAGGGGTCAGGCGATCGGAACGGCCGCGCCGATGAACAGGCTGGCGGCGACGACGGCGCTCAGCAGGGCGAAGGCGGTTGTCTGGAACCGGGCGTAGGACATGATAAGGCTCCCTGAAGTGGAACGGCCGGACGGTCCGGCCTGGATGTCCTTGGGATTGCAGGAGCCGTGCCAATTGGCGAATGTCAGCTTTTCCGGCCCTTTCATCCTTCCTCGGCTGTGGAAATTCCTGATGGTTGGTGATTATTCCCGGCAGTCGGCAATTGTTGCATGACCTGTTCGACGGAACAGCAGTTGCTCTTCGTCTATGGAACGTTGCGGCGCGGCTTCGATGGGCCGATGGCGTGCTGGCTGGCCTCGGTGAGCCAGTATCGCGGCATCGCCCGCGCTCAGGGGCGGCTCTACCGCATCGACCATTATCCCGGCTTCGTCCCCGGCGGCGCGCACTGGGTGGCGGGTGATCTGCTGGCGCTGAGCGACGCGCCGACCATATTGGCGACGCTCGACGCTTATGAGGAATGCGCACCGCATTTCCCCGAGCCGCATGAATATCGGCGGGAACGGCTGCTGGTCGAATCGCCTTCGGGCCCGGTCGCAGCCTGGACCTATGTCTATGCGCTCGATGTCGGTGGTCTGGCCCGGATCGAGAGCGGCGACTTCCTGGACTGAGCCTATTTCTGCCGCATCGCCTCGACCGCGGCCAGCGTGCTCTTCACATGGCCGGCATAGTTCATCTCGCTATGGACGAAGGCGATGCGGCCGCTGGGGGCGATGACATAGGATGTGCGGTCGGTCATGCCCGGCCGCATCTTGAGCGCCACGTCATAGCCCGACACGATGGCCGGCCCCGCCGAAGCGACCGCGAACTTGCCCGCGCATTCCTTGGTCGAAAAGGCGACCAGATCGTCCACCGGGTCGGCGGACATGCCGATGACGGTCGCGCCCGCCTTCTTGAAATCCTCGATATGCTGGGCGAACTCGCGCGCTTCGGCCGAACAGCCGGGGGTGAAGGCCTTGGGGAAGAAATAGAGGACGACCGGGCCGTGCTTCAACTGATGCGACAGGGTGAGGGTGAAGGTCTTGCCGGCCTGCGCGCCGCGCGTCGTGAAGTCGGGCGCCCTGGCACCTACCGCCAGCGCGGCCATGGCGCCGCCCGATCCCAGCGCGGCGGCAGCCAGGGCCAGGGCGATCTTCGCGGTCTTCATCATCAGCCTTCTCCAGTCTCATCCCGCGCCTGCCGGCGGCTCCCGGTGGTGATGCCGTCAACGCCCGCCGTGCGCAAGTCCGCCATATTCTGTTGCAGGGCAACGACAAGGCGGAACCCTTGGCGCCATCGCCGGTTCCTTTCGCATGCGTATCGTCATCGCCCTGCCGCTGCTGTTGCTTGCCGCCTGTGGAGACAGGGATGAGGGCAAGCCCGGCATGTCGACCAACATCGTCGATGAGCAGGCCTCCTATGATGTGAGCAACCGGACCCCGGCGCAGGATGAGGCGCTGGCGGCCGGCAATGCGGAAGCTTCCCCCGCGAGCCCGCCGGACGGTGCGTCATCCACCGCCAAGGCGCCGCGTGGCGGCATCCCTCCCGCGCTGCAGGGACGCTGGACCGGGATCAATGATCTGTGCGGCGATCGCTCGGCGGAGCTGGAACTGACCGTCACGCCCAAAAGCCTGATCTTCCATGAAAGCGTGGGCACGGTGACGGGCGTTGCCGCAACGGCCGACCGGGTGCGTGTCGATGCGGCCTTCACGGGCGAGGGCGACAGTTGGACCAGGAAGCTGGAACTGCGCCCGTCGGCCAATGGCCGCGAGCTGACGATCATCAATGATGGCGCGGCGGTCACGCGCAAGCGCTGCTGAAGCGCTTCCCGTTTCGCTTGCGGATCGCTAGAGCGGGCCGATGATCGGCCGCCTGACATTGAGCGATTTCCGCAACCATGCGGATGCGCTGATCATACCCGATCATGCCTTCATCGTGCTGACCGGCGAAAATGGCGCGGGCAAAACCAATATATTGGAAGCCGTGTCGATGCTGGCCCCCGGCCGAGGCCTGCGCGGCGCGGCGCTGCGCGACATGGCGCGGCAGGGCGGATCGGGCGGTTTCGGCATCGCCGCCGACGTGGATGGCGTCGTGCTGGGGACCGGCGCCACGCCCGCCGCGCCGGACCGGCGGCAGGTGCGGATCGGCGGCGTGTCCTCATCGGCCAATGCGCTGGCCGACCATCTCGCGATCGTCTGGCTGACCCCGGCGATGGACCGGTTGTTCATGGACAGCCCCGGCGGGCGGCGGCGCTTTCTCGACCGGCTGACGCTGGCGCTCCACCCCGGCCACGCGATCCACAGCGCGCGCTATGAAGCGGCGATGCGCGCGCGCAACCGGCTGCTGGGGGACCTGTCGACCGCCGATCCGGCCTGGCTGTCGGCGCTGGAAGCGCAGATGGACGAGCATGGCAGCGTCCTTGCCGCCGCGCGCGCCGATCTGGTCGCGCGGCTGGGCGCGGAACTGACGGGACAGCCCGACCATCCCTTCGCCCGGCCGTTGCTGGCGATCGAGGCGGAAGAAGGAGAAGGGCCGCTGGGGGCGCGGCTGGCGCGCGAGCGGCGGCGCGATGCGGCGGCCGGCCGCACCCTGTCCGGCCCGCATCGGCAGGATCTGGCCGTCACCCATGCCGCCAAGGGCCAGCCCGCCGCCCTCTGTTCGACCGGCGAGCAGAAGGCGCTGCTCCTGTCGATCCTGCTCGCCCATGCCGCGCTGGTGGCGGCGCATCGCGGCCAGCCGCCGGTGCTGCTGCTCGACGAAGTGGCGGCCCATCTCGATCCGTCGCGACGAGCCGCGCTGTTCGAACGTCTGGCCGCCACCGGGGGACAAGTGTGGATGACAGGAACGGAAGACAGTCTTTTCAATGACTTGTCAGAATCGACACGGTTGACGGTAACGGCCGGCCATATTTTTCGTTCCGCAGGTTAACGTGCCGTCGCAACCATTCGTCGCTCCGCGCTTCTCAACGCGTCCCGCCTCTGCCCTAAAGACGCCACAGGGTTGATAAGACAGAAGAAGTCGGGGGTCGTTTCACACATGATCGGTGGTTTTCGCGCAATTTTCGCTGCGGTGACGCTTGCGCTTGGCGCCCTGATCGTGACCCCTGCGGCCGCTGGCACGCTCCAGTGCGCCCCCTTCGCCCGTCAGCTTTCCGGCGTTGCGCTTTACGGCAATGCCAACACCTGGTGGGGCCAGGCGGAGGGCCGCTATGATCGCGGCCATACCCCGCGCGCCGGCGCCGTGCTCGCCTTTGCGGCCAGCCGTTCCATGCCGGTCGGCCATGTCGCGATGGTCAGCAAGGTGGTCAGCGACCGCGAAGTGCTGCTGACCCATGCCAACTGGTCCTATCGCGGCGGCATTGAGCGCAATGTCCGCGCCATCGACGTGTCGCCCAACAATGACTGGACCGACGTGCGCGTCTGGTACGGCCCGATCGGCGACCTGGGCCTGCGTTCGAACCCGGCCAAGGGCTTCATCTACCCGAGCCACACGGTCGATGCCGCCCCCATGCAGATCGCCATGGTCGATCGCGCGACCGCGGGCGCCGACGCCGCGCGCGGTGCTTTCTGACCCTTTAACCAGTTTCTAAGGGACGCCGCCTAATTTCATCGGCGGTGGGGCGATTCTCAAGCTATTGAGGTCGCGATAAATGTTTCGATTTTTGCGTGGGGCAGCATGGCTGCTGGCGGGCCTGGTGGCGGCGCCGGCACTTGGTGCGACGGCCCTGCAATGCGTTCCCTATGCCCGCATCGTGTCGGGCGTGAACATAAGGGGCGACGCATGGACATGGTGGGATCAGGCGGCGGACCGTTATGAGCGCGGCCATGTGCCGCGTCGCGGTGCCGTGCTCGCCTTTCGCCCGGTGGGGCCCATGACGCTCGGCCATGTCGCCGTGGTCAGCAAGGTGCTGGGCGATCGGCAAATGCTCATCCGCCATGCCAACTGGTCCGTGCCCGGCGCGATCGAGGAAGATGTGCTGGCGATCGACGTGTCCGAGGAAGGCGACTGGAGCCAGGTGCGCGTCTGGCACAGCCCGACTGCGCAGATGGGCGCGCGCACCAACCCCACCTTCGGCTTCATCTATCCGAAAAAGGCGGAGCTGCATCCGTTCGAGGCTGACCCGTCGCTGGGCACCAGCGTCCGCTTCGCCAGCCTGGATATGGGGCAGCAGGGTGACGCGGACGAGGCGCCGCGCCCGCGCAAGCTGGGCCGGGGAATGCGCGAGCCCCGGCTCGATACCGATTTGCGGGCGATTCAATTTGCCGACGCGACGCCGTCCTGGCGCTCGCTCGGCGACATCATCGCCGACGTGAAGCGCGACGCGCGCCTGCGCTGAAGGCTTCGGCCGTGAGCAATATGCTCCTGCGCAGGCAGGAGCATCCAATCTTACTCAGCGTCCGCCGGCTTGTCCTCGGCATCTGCGGCCGGCTGTTCGAACCAGGCTTCGACCGGACCCGTCAGCTTGATCGTCAGCGGCTGGCCGCTGCGGTCGCGGGTCTTGCCGGCGGCGACGCGGATCCAGCCTTCGGAAATGCAATATTCCTCGACATCGGTGCGCACCCGGTCCTTGAAGCGGATGCCGATGCCCCGCTGCAGCACATCCATGTCGAAATGGGGGCTGCGCGGATTGGTGGAAAGGCGGTCGGGAGGCGTGTCGCTCATGATCGTTCGGGTCCTGTGTTTCGCGCCGACTAGCGCTTTGCAGCCTGCGCCGTCAACCGCCGTCCACATCGCAATAGATGCGGCGGATCACCCCCTGCTCCAGCCAGGAGGCAAAGCGCGTCTCGGCATCGGCCAGCCCGGCAAAGGGATAGGCGACCGGCCGATCGTTGACGGCGCGGGAGGCGGACACGAGGCGGATCATGGCATCGGGCGCGGTGGTCAATATGCGTCCGCGCCGGTCGGTGGCGGCGCTGTTGACCCCCACGACATGGCCATCCTCGGCAAAGACCGGCCCGCCGCTGATCCCCGAAAGCGTGTCGTCACCCTGCGGAAACCGTCCGACCTCCGCCCAGGCGAGCACGGGCTGCGTCTCTGCCGTGCGCCCCCGCCGCGCGCTGGCCGGCCCGATCAATTCCGACACGACCAGCGCCGGGCGGCCGGCCGGAAAGCCCATGTGGAAACCGATCGATCCCGGCGTCGGCATGCGGTCGGACAAGGGCAGCGCATGGTCGCTCGGCAGCCCGTCCCGCACCAGAGCCGCGTCGGCCTCCCGGCTTTGAACGACGCGGGACACGGCACGCGCGACCGCGCCGTCTTCAAGGCCAATGCGCGCGCAGCCGCTGGTGACATGTTCGGCGGTCAGCCACGCGCCGTCGCGATCGACGGCGAAAGCGGTGCCCATACTGTCCTCCGGCGCGCCGACGCGATCCTCGATCACGAAGGCCTCGTCGCTCCATTGCGGCATCGGACGGCGGGGTGATCGCGGGTCGAAACTCTCGACTTCCAGGGGCGGCGGGCGCGTCACCTCGCCGATCCAGGCAACCGCCAGGACGCAGCCCAACATCAGCGGCAGGCAGCCTATGCCCCGCCGCGCCACGGCTCAGCCCGCCACGGCCGCGCCGGTGAGGCAGGCGATCGCGGTCTTCATCATGGCAAGGAAAATGGCGGCCGCGCGCTCATTGGCCTCGATCCGGGTGGAAAGCTGGCCGATCAGGAAATCGACGAAGCGAAAGGCGATGAGCTGCAGGACCAGCGTGACGCTGCCCCAGATCATGATGTCCCAGACATTGACCGATCCGGCCAGGCACAGCGCCAGGGGAATCGCCAGCCCGATCGCGGCGCCGCCGAGCGAGATCGCCGCCGCCTCGTTACCGGCGCGGATCAGCGCGAATTCGTCATGCGGCGTAATCCACATATAGAGCGCCAGCGCCGCAATCCAGGCCAGCGTCGTGCAAGCGAGGTGCAGCAGGAAAATGGGGAGTCCGGACAACAGACTCTGAACGATGGGCATGGGATCGGTCATGCCCCTGAAAATGCCGCAACCCGCACGCTGGTTCAATCAGTTGCAGGTTGCGGCACCGCCCCCTGTCCCCGCTCGGGACAGTCAGGCCTTGGCGTGTGACCTTTTAGCGACAGATACGCACGCGCACGTCGCGGTCGCGATAATAGTCGTAGCGCCATTCGGTCCAGCAGCGCTGGCGATAGCCGCGATAATGATGTCGCCTGTCACCGCGCCAGTCCCGCCGGTCGTCGTCGCGCCAGTGCCGACGATTGTCCCAGCGCCGGTCCCAGCGCCCGTCCCAGTCCCGGTCGCCGCGCCATTCGCGATAGCCATCGCCATAGCCCGACCCATAGCCATAATATTGCGCTTGGGCCGGGGCGGTCGCGCCGAGGGCTGTGATCGCCAGCCCCAGTGCCGCTGCGCCCTTCCACAAGATATTCATTGCCTTCTCTCCTCACATGGGCCCGCGCTCGCCAGGGGTGAGCAGGGCTTGGGAGGAAAGATGCACCCGGCCGACTGAACCGGCGGGGAACGACGCTGTCAGCCAGCGTTCAGGGGGATGGCTACTTGCCGCGCAGTGCCTTTTCCGCATCGACGATATAGTCGCGGGTGATCGGCAGGCTGCGGCGGTCGCGCACATATTGAACCTGATAATTGACCATGCTGCCATGTTCGAACACCGTCGCCGCGCCCGCCAGATAGAAGGTCCAGAGGCGGAAGAAGCGCTCGTCATACAGGGCGATGATGTCCGCCCGATGCGCCAGGGTGCGGCGATACCATTCGCGGATGGTGAGGCCGTAATGCATGCGCAGCACTTCCACATCCGTCACCATCAGGCGCGTGCCCTCGCTGCCCCGGATCATCTCGGACAGGGCAGGGATATAGCCGCCGGGGAAGATATATTTCTGGGTGAAGGCATCGGTGATGCCCGGCCCGTCGACCCGGCCGATCGTGTGGATCAGCATCACGCCGTCGTTCGTCAGCAACTCGCGGCATTTGTTGAAGAAGGTGCGGAAATGCGCGGTGCCGACATGTTCGAACATGCCGACCGACACGATCCGGTCGAACGGCCCGGTCATGTCGCGATAGTCGATCAGCTCGAAACGGACATGATCGGCGACGCCCGCGTCCTCGGCCCGTTGCCGCGCGACCTTCAGCTGTTCCTCGGACAAGGTGATGCCGGTCACGTCGACGCCGCAGGTGCGGTGCAGATAGAGCGCCATGCCGCCCCAGCCGCAGCCTATGTCCAGCACCTTCATGCCCGGCTTCAGGTGCAGCTTGGCGGCGATATGCGCCTTCTTGTCCTCCTGCGCCTGTTCCAGGCTGATGCCCGCCTCATTGTCGGCGTCGGGCCAGTAGGCGCAGCTATATTGGCGGTCGCGATCGAGGAACAGGGCGTAGAGCGCGCCCGAAAGATCATAGTGATGCGCGACGTTCGCCTTGGAGCGCGACCGGTGGTTGGCGCGCCACAGCGTCTGGCGAATCGACTTGAAGCCGCGCTTGAGCGATCCCTTGTCGCTGATCGCCTTGCCGCTTTCCCAGGCGTTGTTGGAACGGATCAGCGACACCAGTTCCATGACGCCGCCCCCCTCTATCTCGACGCGCCCGTCGATATAGGCCTCCGCCATGCCGAGGCGCGGGTCGCGGATGATGTCGAACGGCACGCGCGCGTCGCGGAACCGGAGCGCCAGCGAGGGGAAGCCGGGGTCGGGCGTGCCGACCGTCACCTTTCTGCCGTCATGATAGATGATGGTCAGCTGACCGCGTGATACCAGCCGTTTGATGACCCGATCGAACAATCTCATGCGCGGCAACCTGTCAGGTCATTCCGCCCGCGTCAAATGCCGGCATACCAATCATAGCCGGCGCGGTCCTCCCAATAGCCGCCCTTGCCCCCGCCGATGCTCGAAAGACTGTCAACCGCCTCGATCTGCATCAGATATTTGGCCTGCTTATAGCCCAATTGCCGCTCGACTCGCAGCCTCAGCGGCGCCCCATTCGCGACGCGCAGCGGCTCGTCGTTGAGCGCGAAGGCGAGGATCGTCTGGGGGTGGAAGGCGTCGACCAGGTCGATGCTCTCATAATAGGGCAGGCCGCCGCCCATCGTGTCGGCGCAGCGCAAGACGATATAGCGCGCGCCCTCCTTCATCCGTGCGCCATCCAGAAGCAGCTTGAGCGGCACGCCGCGCCACTTGCCGATCGCGCTCCAGCCCTCGACGCAGTCGTGGCGGGTGATCTGCTCGCGATGCGGCAGGCTGTGCAACTGGGCGAGGGAAAGGGACAAGGGGCGGTCGACCAAGCCTGTGACCTGCAGCCGCCAGTCGGCAAAGCCATTGCGCCACAGCGCCTTATATTCCGGCGTATCGGGATTGGCGGTGCCGTTGGGGCGGAAATAGGGTGAGATCTGGTCGGGCCGGAACTCCCGCGCCAGGGCGTTGCGCGCCATCAGGCTGCGTTGCGCCCATTTGTGGAAATTCTCCGCGGAAAAGAGCGCGTCGCGAAATGTCTCGTTGCGCGCCAGCCGGTCGCAACCGCTCAGCGTCGCGGCGGCGCCCAGGATCAGCGCGCGGCGGCTGACGATCATGGCCGCGCCTCGGGCAAGCGGGTGCGGCCGGTGATCATCGACCGGATCTCGTTCACCGGCCCGGCCAGGACCACCATCGCGACATGGACGAGAAAGAAGGCGACGAGCGCGAAGGCGGTGATGAAGTGAATCGAGCGGGCCGATTGGCGCCCGCCGAACAGATCGAGCAGCCACGGCCATGCCGCATTCATGCCGGGCGACATGGTGAGGCCGGTCAGGATCACCAGAGGCAGCGCGATGAAGAGGACCGCGACATAGCTGGCCTTCTGCAACACATTATAGCGTAGCGCCGCCTGCCCGGTCGGAAAGCGCAGGCGGGCATGATCGACAATGTCCTGCCACACATGGCGCGGGGCAAGCTCGCCCCGGCGAAAGGCAAGGTCGCGGGCGACATGCCCGTTGGCCAGGCTCCAGACCATATAGCCCAATAGCGCAAAGGCGAAGACCGGCGCCGTGGCCAGGTGCCAATGGCGCGACAGGGCCAGGCTGTAATGCGCGGGCAGGGTGATCCAGCCGCCGAACCGATCCAGTTGAAGCCAGGGCCGGTCGAAATTCGCGCCATATTGCCCCCAATAGAGCTGGGGATGCGCGTTGAAGATGCCAAGGCCGCTGGTGAACAACAAATAGAGCAGGGCGGCGTTCAGCCAGTGCCACAGGCGTGTCGACAGGCGGTGGCGAAGCGGTGTCGCGAGTGTAGCCTCGTCAGGGGGTAGAGCGCTGACCATGCTTCCCTGTTACGCTTTTGCATCAGGCGGGTCAAAAATGCGTGATGGGTCGGGAAAGAGGGACATATTCCGCTCGGTTAATCTCCGAGCCATGATCGCTGGTCATAAGCTGGCGCGCCAGGATCGCCGAGGCGAAAGCCCTGGCAGGATCACGGTAAACTGTTGCGGAAAAGCATCAATGGCCAAGAATGTTCATATCGATGTTGCAACAGCGGGGGAACATCATCATATGCGCCCCAGCCGATGATAATAGTCTTGGCAAGCAGGACAGGAGAGATGGAGTGTTGGATTTTCTGCACTTCAGGGTAATCAAAAATTATATCATGATCCCGCTCCTGTGATCTAACAAGGCACGTGCAAACTCTTTGCAGTGATGCTTTCATTGAATAGGAATTGTTATGAAGACTGTGATTTTCGCAGCCGCTGTTGCTGTCGCCGCTGTTTCCGTTCCCGCCGTCGCTCAGGACGCTGCGCCCTTCACGGGTCCGCGCGCCGGCGTCACCGTGGGTTATGACAAGCTGGGCGGTGAAGACGGCTTCGCCTATGGCGTGACCACCGGCTTCGACCTCGCCGTGACCCCGAACATCACGTTCGGTCCGGAAGTGTCGGTCAGCGACACCACCGTCGGTGGCGGCGGTCTGGAACTGAGCCGCGACCTCGCCGCTTCGCTCCGCCTTGGCTACATCGTCAACCCGCGCGCCCTGCTGTTCGGCAAGGTCGGCTATGCCAACACCCGTTTCGAAGCGTCGAACAGCAACGCCGGCGCGTCGGTTGAAGGCGTGCGTTATGGCGGCGGCGTGGAATTCGCCGTGACCGGCAACACCTATGTGTCGGCCGAATATCAGCGCACCGAATATGAAGACGGTGTCAACGGCCGTGACGCCGGCCTTGTCGGCGTCGGCTTCCGTTTCTAATCCCTCTCGGACGGAAACAGGAAAGGGCGGTCCTTCGGGGCCGCCCTTTTTCTATGGGCGCATAAAGTCGCCTTGAAAGCCGTTAATCCGGCCGAGACCGGCAGCGCGGCGGTTCCCCCACCCCCTCAGCCCAGCGCCGCCTGCTTCTCCGCGGCGAGCCGGTCCAGCTCCGCCCTGCTCTTCTTCTCCGAAGCGGACTTCAACTGCCCGCAGGCCGCCATGATGTCGCGCCCGCGCGGCGTGCGCACCGGGGCGGAAATCCCACCTTCGAACACGATGTCGGAAAAGCGCCTGATGCGCTCGGGCGTCGAACATTCATAATCCGTGCCCGGCCAGGGATTGAACGGGATCAGATTGACCTTGGCGGGCAGCTTATACTGGCGGAGCAGCCGCACCAGTTCGCGTGCGTCCGCGTCGCTGTCATTCTTGTCCTTGATCATCACATATTCGAAGGTGATGCGCCGCGCATTGTTGGCGCCCGGATAGTCGGCGCAGGCCTGCAACAGCTGTTCGATCCCGAACTTCTTGTTGAGCGGCACCAGTTCGTCGCGCACATCCTTGGTCACGGCATGGAGCGACACGGCGAGGTTCACGCCGATCTCTTCGCCCGCCCGCGCCATCATCGGCACCACGCCTGAGGTGGACAGGGTAATGCGCCGCTTCGACAGGGCGAGCCCGTCGCCATCCATCACGACCTTGAGCGCGTCGCGCACATGATCGAAATTATAGAGCGGCTCGCCCATGCCCATCATCACGATGTTGGTCAGCATGCGGCCGTCGGGGCTGTACTGCGAGGCATCGTCGGCCTCATCGTCATTGGCCGACGCCATGCTGCCTTTGGGCCATTCGCCCAGCGCATCGCGTGCCAGCATCACCTGGCCGACAATCTCGCCCGGCGTCAGGTTGCGTACCAGCCGCATCGTGCCGGTGTGGCAGAAACGGCAATTGAGCGTGCAGCCCACCTGGCTCGACACGCACAGCGTTCCCCGGTCCGCATCCGGGATGAACACCATTTCATAATCCTGCCCGTCGTCCGAACGCAGCAGCCATTTGCGCGTGCCGTCGCTCGATACCTGCGCCTCGACCACCTGCGGGCGGCCGACGACGAAGCGTTCCGCCATCCAGCCGCGCATCGGCTTGGCAAGGTCGGTCATGGCGTCGAAATCGGTCTCGCCGCGATGATAGAGCCAGTGGAACAGCTGCTTGGAACGCAGCTTCGCCTGTTTTTGGTCGAGCCCGGCTTCTTCCAACGCGCCCTTGATCTGCGGGCACGACAGCCCCATCAGGTCGGTGCGCCCATCCTCACGCGGCGTCACCGCGCGCGGCACGGGCACAGGATCGACAAGGCCGGGAATAGGCATCGAGAGCATAGAAATCCAAATCCAACAAAATGTCGGCCCTATGGGCCGGGCATTACCGAGGAGAAAATAAGAGCAAAGTCAGGAAATATTTGCGCTGGAGCAAGCTAGCCGATTCAAATCTTTCTATAGCGCTGCGGGCAATGGTGAGCGCCAACTTGGCATCGGTTCGCGTAACCCATTGAGAAGGGTCGTAGTCCGCGTCATGCCGCTTTTCCTGCAGTTCGAGGACCATATTTGCAAAGGACTGAATTTCTTCGCCAAATCCCGCCTTGGGAACATATTTCTGATATTTGGCGCCGGGGGTCGACTTCTTCGCCTCCATGCAAATGTCGCGCAGGGAGCGGTGATCCACGCTACGGTAGACCAGCGTGTATCGGCGCGACTTGCGTAAATCGGAGCCAACAAACTGATCCGCGCCCGCCGTCAACATATAGTGGAAGACGCCATAATAAGCGGCGGAGATGGCGCGCCTGAGATCGGCTTGCCTAAGCGGCCGATCAGGTGAGGCGGAAGCCAGCGACTCCGATTGCTCCAACAAATGCCTGGGATTGACGATCGCCATGTTCAGTCGTCGTCTTGTTGAGCATTTTGTTCTGCCAAATCCGCAGGAGTGGCGTACCGGATTACGGCAAGGCGGTCATCGCCTTGCGCCGACAGACCTTTCTGCACATCGACTATCAAGTCGAGTGCCTGGTTACCCGTTATCGCATCGACAGATTCGTCCGGGATGACCAGCGTTATGCGCAGCGCATCCTTGCCCTCACTGTCAATCACCTGCTCGGTCAATATTTCCTGCAGGTCGACGTTGGGCAATCGCTGATGCAGGACATCCCGCAGAAGCTGTCGCAAATTGAGATCGTTCAGCATCGGAAATTACTACCATAGCGGCCATGCGTTTGCAGCATATGGCAGCATGATTCTAAAAAATTGCCCCCGGGAGCGGCCTTGAGCTGATATCTGCTCTTGCGAGCGCCTCAAGACGGCAAGCCGGGGACGGGATGGCCAGTCAATAGCTATCCGGGCCCGAAAAGTCAAGATTTCACCGCAGCCGCGCACATCCCAGCGCCGCCGCATCGATCGCCGTCGCCGCGCCGCGCAGCGTGTAGGTGTCGGCGAAGGCGCGGCCGTTCAGGCTTTCCGTCTGCACGCTCATGCTGCTGGCGGACCGCATCGCCGCGATGATCGCCGCGTCGGCGCGGGGGTCGGCCGCCCAGGCGTCGGCCTCGCCCGCGACCAGCGTGAAGCGCCGTTCGCCGACATTCAGGATCACCGGCGCCTCCTCGGCACGCGTGCGGCTCAGGCGGAAATGCACCTGGCCGCGCACCTTCTGCCGGGGCCAGCTGCCCACGGCGGCGAAACCGGCGGCGCGCGGTCCCACCGCCTTGGAGATGGCGTAGCAGCGCGGCGTGGCGGGATCGCGAAAGGCGCCCCAGCTCTCGAACATGCCCAGTGAATCCCTGGCGTTGGCCGGCGTCGCGAGCAGCAGCAGGGGCAGGAAAAGGGCTGGGGCAGGGCGCATGACGCCCGGCAAAGCGCATGCTGTCTCCTTTTGCAACCCTTCGCTGACCGAAACGATCAGCAGGCGCTTGCCCAAGTCGCTACAGCGGCTATGAAGGACCATCCATCATTGTCGCCCGGATTCGACCGAATGCGGGCTTTGCGCAGAAAAGAAACGGACTAACAGGGACATGAAGGCCACCATCGAACGCGCAACGCTCCTCAAGAGCCTGAGCCACGTCCAGTCGGTGGTCGAACGGCGCAATACGATACCGATCCTCTCCAACGTGCTGATCGAAGCCTCGTCGGACGGCGCGATCAAGCTGATGGCGACCGACCTCGACCTGCAGATCGTCGAAAGCGTGTCGGCCCAGGTGGAACAGGCCGGCGCGACCACCATTTCGGCGCACACCCTGTTCGACATCGCCCGCAAGCTGCCCGAAGGCAGCCAGGTCTCGCTCCACGCGGCCGAGGGCAAGATGCTGATCCAGGCGGGCCGGGCGCGCTTCAACCTGTCGACCCTGCCGCGCGACGATTTCCCGGTGATCGCGGAAGGCGACCTGCCGACCCATTTCGAGCTGCCGGCCGAGACGCTCAAGCAGATCATCGACAAGACGCGCTTCGCCATTTCGACCGAAGAGACGCGCTATTATCTGAACGGCATCTATTTCCACGTGTCCGATGACGGCCAGCCAGTGCTCAAGGCCGCCGCCACCGACGGCCATCGTCTCGCCCGCGTCACCGTGCCGCGTCCGGACGGCGCCGACGGCATGCCCGGCATCATCATCCCGCGCAAATGCATCGGCGAGCTGCGCAAGCTGCTCGACGAGGTGGACGGTTCGGTTCAGATCAGCCTGTCGGCGAGCAAGATCCGCTTTGGCCTTGGCAGCGCGATCCTGACCAGCAAGCTGATCGACGGCACCTTCCCCGACTACAGCCGTGTTATCCCGACCGGCAACGACAAGCTGCTCAAGATCGACCCGCGCAGCTTCGAGGAAGGCGTGGACCGCGTCGCGACCATCGCCACCGAAAAGACCCGCGCGGTCAAGATGACGCTGGACCGCGACAAGATCACCCTGTCGGTGACGAGCCCGGAAAATGGCACGGCGGCCGAAGAGGTCCCCGGCGCGTTTCAGGGCGAAGGGTTCGATATCGGCTTCAACGCGCGCTACCTGCTCGACATTCTCGGCCAGATCGACAGCGAACTGGTCGAACTGCATTTGGCCGACGCCGCCGCGCCGACTCTGATCCGCGAAAATGACCGCAGCCCCGCGCTCTATGTGTTGATGCCCATGCGCGTCTGACGCGCGCCAACAGCCTTAATGCGCATCAAGTAAGTTTCTTTCAACTTCTGTACGTTACGCCGGGGGCATGGCTCCCTCGCGCGCGAAGATCAACGATCCGCAGTCCCGGCCCACCAATTTGCTGGTGGCGCTGGGGCTTGCCGAAAGCGGAACAGAGGTTTCCGCCTCCTGGATCTCCGGCACCTTCGTCCATATCGCCCGGCTATGGCCGCTGGTGCTGCTGGGCAAGCTCTGCATCCTCGCGCTGCTGAACGTCCCTTTCTACCAGGCCGGCAATATCGCCCATGCCGTCGTCCTTGCCACGATGCTGCTGGTCGACGGCGCGATGATCATGGCTCCCCGCGGCGAACGCTTCCAGGGCCGGCGCCCGCACATCCAGAAATGGCTGATGCTGCCCACGGTGCTGCTGTCCGGGCTGACCTTCAGTCTTCTGCTCGGCCCGGCCGTGTTCATCGGCGCTCTGTCGGCCTCGCTTGCTGCCGAAATTGCGGTGGCGCTGCTCGCCGTCTCCATCTTCGGCGACCGGCGGCTGCTGGGCGTCAGCTATTTTCTCGGCACGCTGGCGGTCTCCCTGATCCAGGGCGCCGGTTTCGCGCAGGTCGGGCTGCTGCTCAGCTGCATCGTCGTCATGCTGATCGCTTCGCTGCGCCAGGCCACGGCCGATCGCGACCGGGCGATCACGCGGCACCAGCAGGATCTGCGCGCCCAACGCGCCGATCGGCTGCTGCAGGAATATGAGCAGTCCGGGCAGGGCTGGTTCTGGGAAACCGACCGCCAGGGCTGCCTCACCTATATTTCCGACACGCTTGCCGGCACGCTGGACGTGTCGGCGGGTGGTCTGGCCGGCCGGCCGATCACCGACATCATCTGCCCTGGCGACCGCCAGAATGGCGATGGCGAGCGGACGCTGGGCTTCCATTTGTCGGCGCGCACGGGCTTTTCGGACATTGCCGTGCAGGCCGCGGTGGCGAAGGATGAGCGCTGGTGGTCGATTTCGGGCCAGCCGGTGTTCAACGAATATGGCCAGTTTCACGGTTTTCGCGGCAGCGGCACCGACCTCACCGAAATGCGCCGCAGCCAGGCGGAGGTGAAGCGGCTGGCGCAGTTCGATTCGCTGACGGGGCTCGCCAACCGCGTCCAGATGCTGCGTTCGCTGGAGGAGGCGATTGCCGGATCGCGCGGTCGGCCGGGCGAATGCACGCTGATGATGCTCGACCTCGACCGGTTCAAGACGGTCAACGACACGCTCGGCCATCCGGCGGGCGATGCGCTGTTGCGGCAGGTGAGCCATCGCCTGCAGCGCGTCGTCGGCGATCTTGGCCTGGTCGGGCGGCAGGGCGGCGACGAATTCAAGATCGTGCTGCCGGGGCGGCAGGACCGGGTCATGCTGGGCCAGCTGGCGCAGACGATCATCACGTCCCTGTCCCAGCCCTATTCGGTCGAAGGGACGGCGGTGGTGATCGGCGTGTCGATCGGCATTTCCGCCTGCCCGCAGGACGGCGTCACCGTCGATGCGCTGACCCGCAATGCCGACCTGGCGCTCTATGCGGCGAAGGGCGATGGGCGCGGGGTGCACCGCTATTATTCGTCGGAAATGCATGCCGATGCGGAGGACCGCCGCCAGCTTGAAGAGGATCTGCGCCACGCGCTGGCCTCCGACGCGCTGCACCTGGTCTATCAGCCGGTCGTGTCCTCGCGCACCGAACGGATCACCGGCTATGAGGCGCTGCTGCGCTGGGACCACCCTGTGCGCGGAGCGATATCGCCGGCCGTGTTCGTGCCGATCGCGGAGGATACGGGGCTGATCGCGCCGCTGGGCGACTGGGTGTTGCGCACCGCCTGCCATGATGCCGCGCAATGGACGGACGATATCAAGGTCGCGGTCAATGTCTCGCCGATCCAGTTCGCCAACCCCAATTTTCCGTCGACGGTGATGAACGTCCTCGCCACCTCGCAGCTGTCTTCCGAGCGGCTGGAGCTGGAAATCACCGAAAGCGTGTTCCTGAACGACAATGACGGCACCGATTCGATGTTCGCGCGTCTCAAGGCGCTCGGCGTCCGGCTGGCGCTCGACGATTTCGGCACCGGCTACAGCTCGCTCGGCTATCTGAAGAAGGCGCCCTTCGACAAGATCAAGATCGACCAGAGCTTCGTGCGCGGCGCGGTGACGAACGGCAGCCGCAACAGCGCGATCATCAAGGCGATCGTCAGCCTGGCCGAGGCACTGGGTATGGACACCACCGCCGAAGGCGCGGAAACCCAGGACGAACTGGAACTGATCCGGCAGCTCGGGTGCAGCCATATCCAGGGCTATGTCTATGGTCGGCCGCTGCCGGGGGCCGAGGTGCTGGAACGGCAGCGCAGCCATGGCACGCTGGCCCTGGCCGAAGGTTTCCAATCCAGCCGGCCCGAACGCAAGACGATGCTGCGCACCATCGCCGTGCATCATGACGGCCACGCCTATACCGGCCGCATCCGCAACATTTCATCGACGGGCGCGCTCATCGAGGGGCTGTGGAACGTGCCCGAAGGCACGCTGCTGGCGATCGAGTTCAACGACAGCCACAGCGTCAATGCCGTCGCGCGATGGTCGCGGGAAAACCGCACCGGCGTGGAATTTGCCGACACGATCGACCTTGCCGCCCTGCGCACGGCGCCGCGTTCGCTGGCGGGCTGAGGCAAGTCGGTTAGGGGGGGGTCAGCCATTAGCCCCTCCCTTTCAAGGGAGGGGTTGGGGTGGGTGCGAGCGCAGCGAGCCTCTGCCCTAACCCCAGCGTAACAGCGCCGCTATCGCGGCGACCCACCCCCGTCCCCTCCCTTGAAAGGGAGGGGTGTTTGAAGGTCCCCTCCTGGCCGAAGCCGGTCGATCCCGATCAACCACAATCTGGAATGGACCGATTCAACCCCCCGTCAGAAGAACAGCTTCCGAAAGGACAGGCTGATCGTCCGCCCCAGCGGATCGAGATAGCCCGGTTGGTAGCGCAGGGGCGTGGCGCCGGTCGCATCGGTTACGTCGCGGCGGGTGTTGAAGATATTGTCGATGCCGATCTGCACCCGCGCGCCGCGCAGGAAGGGGTGGTTTTTCACCAGCGACGGCATCTGCCCCAGATTGGCGAACAGGCGCAGATTGACCGTGGCCAGGCTGCCGAAGTCGAGCCGCGACGCCCCGCTCGTCGTTCCGCTCAGGGCGCCATCGACATGGGTGCCGCTTTCCCAATCGACGCCGAGCCGTGCGCCCAGGCCGTTGTTCATATAGCCGACGCGGCCTTCGACCTCATGCCGCGGCTGGCCGCCCGACGATCCGGTGGCGCCGCCGTTCAGCAGGTCGAGCTGCGGCACGCCCGGCGCGATCAGGATGCTCTCGGTCAAATGCCAGGTGTGATAGAGGCTGAAGCTGAGCCGCCCACCGCCGCCACCGCCGCGTCCGCCGCCAAAGCCGCCCGGCCGCCCGCCGCCGGGGCCGCCGAACCCGCCATCCCCGCGTGGGCGATCCCCGCTTTCCTGTCCGGACGGCGGCGCGCCATCCTGTCCGGCCTGATCTTGGCCGCCCCGTCCCTGGCCCCCCGGCCCCCCGCGATTGCCGAACAGGGCGCGCAGGTCCTGTAGTTCCCTGGGCCGATCCTGCGGCTTGGCACCGGCCGCGCGCCAGGCTTCGACCAGCTTCTGGATGCGCGACTTCAAGGGGAAGGACAGGTCGAAGCCCCAGCGCAGCTGCTCGCTCTGCGACCGCAGATAGTTGATCGGCCGCGCGTCGATCTGGGTGAGGGCGCAATCCTCGCAGGCCCGGGTAAAGCGACGGGGGAAGGCATGCTCGATCGCGGGCGTCGGTTCGGGGAAGGCGGCGATCGGATTGGCCGTTCGGCTGTTCAGATAGGTCGCCGTCAGCGTCAGGTTCGGCTTGTCGAACGGCTTGACGGTCGCGCTCAGGCGGAACTGGTCGCGCACGCTTTCTTTCAGCGCCGCATTGCCGCCGCTGATGCGGTTGACGAACACGGTCTCGCCCGTCCGATAGTCGAATACCGAGACGTTCGGCGTCGAGATTTCCGGATCGGTGATCTGGTTGCCGGTGGGTGCGGCCCGGTCCTGATTGGCCGATACCAGCAGCTGCACCGCCGGGACCGGGCGCCAGCGCAGGCCATAGCCCAGCGTGGACAGCGTGCCGAAATCCGAAAGCTGCTGTACCGCCGCGTTCACATTGACGCCGATATCGCCGACCGCGCCCAGCACGCCCTTCGCCTTGCTGGTCAGCGGCACGTCCAGGCTGACCTGTCCGCTGCCGATTTCCCGGCTATAGTCGCTTTCCCGTTCGATGCCGGACCGGATCGACCAGCCTTCGAACCCGTTGGCCGATGCGCCGGCGCGCAGCGATGTCGTCACCTGGCCGGCCGGCAGGGTGAAGAGCGGACCCGACAGCAGCAGGTCGCCCGACAGCGCCTGCGACCTGGCGCTCGCCCGGTCGAGGAAGCGGGTGACGAGCGCATTCTCCACCGTCTCCCGATCGGTGCGGGTGCGGGTGTCGGAAATGTCGCCATTGCCGGTGAAGGACCATTGCCAGCCGCCGCCCAGCACCCCGTTCAGGCTCAGCCCGAGATGGCCGGTCGTTCCCCGTATCTCCTGCCCCAGGGCGCGGGTGGCCAGCAGGTCGCGATAATAGTCGGCCGCGTCGATGAAGCGCGGCAGGCCATCCGCCGATGGAAGGACCGGCGCGACGGCCGACAGGCCCTGCAGCGTGTCATTGTCCGAAAGCTCCAACCGCCCGTTGACCGTCATCGACACTTTGCCGAGCGCGCGGGCCAGCGTCGCGTTGGCGGCAAAGTTCTCGGTCGCTGGGCTGAGCGTGCGGTAGCCGGTGGCATTGCCCGCGCTGCCCGCCCGCGCCTCTATGCCGCGCTCGCTTTCCAGCAGTGACGCCGCGGTCTTGTACTGCAGGTTGACGGTGAAGCGATTGTCCCCCCGGATGCGCAGCAGGCCGGTTTCGACCGACCCATTCTCTCCTCCGCCATCGGTGGTGGTGCCGGCGCGCAGGTCCGCCGTCTCCGCCCTGAAGCGCTGCCGCAGCACGATGTTCACCACCTTCTGCGTCGGCGCATAGCCATAGGAGAGCGCGACCTGCTCGGGCAATATGTCGACCCGCGCGACCGCTTCGGAAGGGATGTCCTGAATCTCGGAGAAGCTGGAAATACGTTTGCCGTTGAGCAGGACAACCGGCTGGCCATTGGTCTGCGGCGACAATTCGGTGATCATCTCCGAAATCGAGGTGACGCCGAGCGCCCGCACATCGGCGGCGGAGAGTTGCTGTTCAGGCTTCACATTGCCGATCACCGCGCCGCGTTCGGGCTGGCCGGTGACGACGATCTCATCGGTATCGTCCATCTGCACCGGCGGCCCCTTGGGGTCCCGCGTCTGCGCCATCAGCGCGGCGGGCGCGGTGCCCATCATCAGAAACAGGATGAGCGAAACCGATCGGCGCACGAAATTACCCCTTGTGAAAACCCTGAAGGCTTTGTCGTTAGGGGCCAGTTGTCGCAAAATTCTGGCAACGCCAAGACAGATTTGTCGCAAAATGTAATGCCGGGTCGAAAGGCTGCCGGCGATTGGCTTTGGTCGGCGAACTTCCTAAGGATCGTCTATGCGCAGCCTTTATCCTCCGATCGAACCCTTCGCGACCGGCCATCTCGATGTGGGGGACGGGCACCGCCTCTACTGGGAACGGGCGGGCACGCCGGGTGCGAAGCCGGCGGTCTTCCTGCATGGCGGGCCCGGCGGCGGCATCGCGCCCGATCATCGCCGGCTGTTCGATCCTGATCGCTACGACCTGCTGCTGTTCGACCAGCGCGGCTGCGGCCGTTCGACCCCGCATGCCGGGCTGGAGGCGAACACGACCTGGCATCTGGTCGCCGATATCGAACGGCTGCGGGAAATGGTCGGCGTCGACCGCTGGCTGGTCTTCGGCGGCAGCTGGGGGTCGGCGCTGGCGCTCGCCTATGCGCAGACCCATGCCGATCACGTCACCGAACTGGTGCTGCGCGGCATCTTCACGATCCGTGCCCGGGAGATCGACTGGTATTATCAGCAGGGCGCGAGCCGCATCTATCCCGACAAATGGGAACGGTTCGTGGCCCCCATCCCCCAGGCGGAGCGGCACGACCTGCTCCACGCCTATCGCCGCATCCTCACCGGCGACGATCATGCCGCGCGGATCGCCGCCGCCAAGGCGTGGAGCGTCTGGGAAGGCGAAACCATCCGCCTGCTGCCCGACATTGCCCTTTCCGCGACACATGAGGATGACGATTTCGCGCTCGCCTTCGCGCAGATCGAAAATCATTATTTCGTCCATGGCGGCTGGCTGGAGGAAGGCCAGCTGATCCGCGATGCGGGCAAGCTCAAGGACATTCCCGGCGTCATCATCCAGGGGCGCTACGACATGGCCTGCCCCGCCGAAACCGCCTGGGCGCTGCACCAGGCCTGGCCCCAGGCTCGCTTCGAGATGATCGAAGGCGCCGGCCATGCGTTCAACGAACCGGGCATATTGGATGCGCTGATCCGGGCGACGGATGATTTTGCGGCGAAAGGATGAG
>DATFDS010000144.1:0-4222 GCA_035251955.1 Sphingobium sp.
CCTTTTGCACATCTTCGGGCTCACCGAAGTAACGCAGCACGACCTTGGACGAATAGCTGACGTCGGCGCGCAGCGTCAGCGCATTGAGCAGGTCGCCGCCCAGGTCGAAACGATATTCGGCGCCCGCATTGGCGGTAAAATCGGGCGCCCGCGTGATGGGCTTGCCCTCGAGGTCCTGTGTTCCCGCGCCAGGATTGGCGTCGTCGATGCTCGAGAAACGCTTGTTGCGCGCATGCAGCCAGGTGGCCGAAGCGTTCAGGCGGAAAGCATCGGTGACCTGGAAGTTGATGTCCCCTTCGACGCCATAGACCTTCACGTCCGCATTCTGCACCAACGTGACGGCGGGCGGCAGCACGATCGTGACCTGCAGGTTCTTATAGTCATAATAGAAGGCGGCGAAATTGGCGGTCAGCCTGCGGTCGAGCCACTGGGTCTTGAGGCCCACTTCATAGGCATTGATGCTCTCGGGCAGATATTGCGGCAGAAGCTGGAGGTTCTGGCCGCCCGACTTGTAGCCCTTCTGCCACTGCACATAGCCGTTGATGTCGTCATTGACATCGAACTGCAATGCGACCTTGGGCAGCAGCTTGTCGGCCTTGAACTCGCTCTTGACACCGGTGACTCCGACAAAGCCCATCCCCGGAATATCGGCGCCCGAGCCAGATTCAAATCGCTTCTTCTCCGTGTTGAAGCGCAGACCGACATTGAGGCGCAGCCAGTCGGTCAGGGAATAGGTCGCATCGCCAAACAGCGCAAAGGATTCCGTGCGGTCAGTCAGCAGGCCGGCGTACAGCGTCGAACCTGCGGGCAAGCTGCTGGCAGGATCACCCGTGTTGAGGCCGTTGACGAAGACGATCGGCAGGCTGAAGCGGAATTTTTCCTTGAAATAATAAGCGCCGAGAATCCACTTGAGGCGGCCGGTTTCGCCGATCAGGTCGAGTTCCTGACTGAAGGATTCCGATGGACGACTGAAATCGACCGCATTGTAGAAGGCGTAGTCGGTGCCATCGGCATCAAAATCATTCTTGCTCTTGTGATTGATATAGCCGGTGACCGACCGCAGTGACACATCATCGGCCATCTGCCAGTTGATGGTGCCCGAAGCGATCAAGGTCTTGACATTCGCGCGAAATGGCCCGTCCGCGTAAATTTCGTTCGGCTTGGTTGTCTGCTGCGCGGTGGGCGGAATGAAGACGCCGGCAGGCGTGTAAAGCTGCTGGTAGGAGTTCGCGCCGCTGTTATTCTCGTACCGCACGGCAAGATCGATCCCGAGCTTGTCGGTGGGCTCAAGGCGCGCGGCGAGCCGGACATAATCATCATTGACGTTCATCAGCCGCTGGCCGGTGTTGAGCACCTTCACATAGCCGTCCTGCTCCTGATGACCGCCGCTCAGACGAACATAGACGCCGTCCGCGAGTGGACCCGACACATAGCCTTCGATGCCCAAGGCGTCGCGGCTGCCGGTCGAGGCGGTAACGGCGCCTTCAAACTCGCGCGAAGGCGCCCGCGAGATGAAATTGATCGCACCGCCGGTCGCGTTGCGGCCATAGAGCGTGCCCTGCGGCCCGCGCAGCACCTCGACCCGCTCAAGATCTACGCCGCGCAGCGCGCCCATGGACGAACGCGGCAGATATACGCCGTCGACATACAGGGCCACCGTCGGTTCGGTCACGCCCGAATCGACAGTGGAACCCACGCCACGGATCGCGATCTGCGTCGCACCGGCATGCTGACCGAAGTTCAGCCCCGGCACCTGCGTGGCGATCGCCTCGATGTTGGTCAGGCCGCGCTTCTGCAGATCTTCGCCGCCGATCGCGGTGATCGCCGCCGGCACGTCCTGAAGCCGCTCACCGCGCTTGGTCGCCGTCACGATGATGTCGCTGCCACCGTCTTCCTGGGGCGCCTCCTGCGCCAAAGCCGCCGCGCTCGACAGGAGCGACACACCAGCCGCCAACGAAAGATACGAAATTCCACCCTTCAAGGTCATTCCACCCTCTTCACTACTCAGACAGTACGCTAATTAATTGTTCAAGTAACTAAATTGAATCGCCGCGTCAAGCTTTTCGATGACCGCGGCTTTATGGCGGATTCGTTGTTTACATGCACGATTAACAAAGGCTATGTAAGGCGGCAGCCAGCCAGGGCTGTAACGCCCTCGCGATGTAGATTCTTTGTCAGGAGAGGCCAGTGACAGGCTCGACCGTTTCGCTCGATCCCATCGAAGTCGGCAATATGATCGTTGCCGCGGAAACCTATAGCGAACCCACCCGCTATCACGCGCTTTTGAGCCGATTGCGTTCGGAGGCTCCCGTGTTCCGGGCCGCGCCCGATGGCTACCAGCCCTTCTGGATGGTGACCCGGCATGCCGACATTCGCGAAGTCGAACTCAACGCCGCCACCTTCATCAACGCGCCGCGCCTGGTGCTGCGGAGCGACGCGCTGAATGCGCATATCAGCAGCCTGACCGGCGGACGGCCGTTCATGTTCCTCAATCTTACGAATATGGACGGTGCCCAGCACAACGCCTTCCGCAAGATGACGCATGCCTGGTTCCTGCCGGCGCGGGTCAAGAAGCTGGAAGAAGAAATCCGCGGGCACGCACGCACCTATATCGATCGCATGCTGGCCATGGGCGGCAAATGCGACTTCGCCCGCGACGTGGCGGTATGGTATCCGCTGCGCGTGATCATGACCATCCTTGGCGTGCCGCCGGAAGACGAGCCGAAGATGCTGATGCTCACCCAGCAGCTGTTCGGACCCGATGATCCAGAGATCAAGGGCGAACTAGAGGGGGGGCTTCTTGAGACGATCAACAGCTTCTTCGAATATTTCCGCAAGATTATCGCTGATCGCCGTGCGAACCCCACCGATGACGTGGCGACCGTGATCGCGCAGGCGGAGGTCGACGGGCGCCCGCTCACCGAACAAGAAATCCTCTCTTACTACATCCTGATCGCAACCGCGGGGCACGACACCACCAGTTCCACCACGGCGGGCGCGATGCACGCATTCACCCAGCATCCCGAACAATATGCGATGCTGCGCGCCGACCCGTCGCTGTTGCCCAGGGCGATCGACGAAATGCTGCGCTGGGTGACGCCGGTGACCCATTTCTTCCGCACCGCGACGGAGGACACCGTCGTTGGGGGCCAGGAAATCAAGGCCGGCGACAGCCTGATGATGTGTTATCCGTCGGCAAATCGCGACGAATCGGTGTTCACCGATCCATTCCGGTTCGACATCACGCGCTCGCCCAATCCGCATCTCGCCTTCGGCTACGGACCCCATCTGTGCCTTGGCCAGCATCTTGCAAAGCTCGAAATCCGCGTGTTTTTCGAGGAATTTCTGAGCCGCGTGGAAAAGGTGGAGCTGGCGGGCGAGCCGGCCTGGCTCGCCGCGAACTTCGTCGGAGGTCTCAAGCGCCTGCCCATGTCGTTCCAGCCCGCGGCGTAAGATCATGCATCCCTTCCATCACGCGCGGACCCACCCCGGGAAAGCGGCCGTCATCTTCTCGGGCGGCACACGGATCAGCTATGCCGATCTGGACGCGCGATCCAATCAGGTCGCTCATCTTCTTCGGCAGCACGGCATCGGCCAAGGCGATGCCGTCGCCATATTCCTGGAAAATGAGCCCGCCTATTTCGAGATCATGTGGGGATGCCAGCGAACCGGAACCTATGCGGTCCCGATTTCATCCCGACTTCTCGCCGATGAACTCGCCTATATTGTCGGGGATTGCGGCGCCAAACTGCTGTTCGCCTCTCCCGCACTCGAGGCGATCGCGCGTGACGCCCTGAAGCAATTGGGCGACGTAAAGCTCGTCGTGGCCGGGCCGGCATATGAGACTGCCCGGAACGCAGCGGTCACCACGCCGGTGGCCGACGAGGCTGGCGGGACCGAGATGGTCTACTCCTCAGGCACCACCGGCAAGCCGAAGGGCATTCGGCCGGCTTTGCCGCTGGGGCTGATCGACGCGCCGACACGGATGGCCACTGTCGCCCAGGCGCGCTATGCCATGGGGGAGGACGCAGTCTATCTCAGTCCCGCTCCGCTTTATCATGCGGCCCCGCTACGCTGGGCAATGACGGTCCATCGCCTGGGCGGCACGGTGGTCGTGATGGAAAAGTTCGACGCGGAAACGGTGCTCAGCCTGATCCAGACCCATCGCGTTACCCATGCCCAGTTCGTTCCGACCCATTTCTCGCGCCTGCTTGCGCTGCCT
>DATFDS010000145.1:0-15923 GCA_035251955.1 Sphingobium sp.
CGAGCGGGGCCGGCACGATCACGCCGCCGGGCAGGTCGCCCGGCCAGTTCCAATGCGTTTCGAACGCCAGCGCGCCATCCTCGCCGCGGAGCATCAGCATGGCGGCGGGCGAGTCGGTGATATCCGCCACCGCCTTCGCCACCCGCTGGCCGAGCGGCAGCGCATCGTCGCCCGGCCGGCCAAGCGTGTCGCCAAAGCGCATCCACTCCGTCCGATAATCGTAGCGATGCTGGAAGAAATGCTTGGCGACCTGCACCTTCCACAGTGCCCGCAGCCGGGGCGAGGGCAGCAGCACCAGCGCGCTTACCGCCAGGAAGAAGACGCAGCCGATCTCGACCACCCGCGCATGGGGCCCGGCGATCAGCTCGATAACCACCACCGCCGCCATCAGCAGGATGACATATAGCGCAACGGCCATCAGCGAGAGCGAGCGGAAAGTGAGCGCTCGCGACAGCTGCACCGGGCCCGCCGCCTCGCGCCACATGCCGACCGCGATGACCGGCGCGAGCGCCGCCATCAGCAGCCCGCGCAGCGCGTACAACTCATTCGCCCGGTCGATCGTGAACCAGCCGATCGCATAGAGGCTGAAATCATAGGTCCACATCGCCGCCAGCGCACCCAACAGCAACGCCACGCGCCCGCGTTCGCGCGAAGGCCAGCTCATATAGAGATGGTGCACCAGCATCAGGCTGCCGATCGCGGTCATCATGTGCAGCACCAGCGACACCTGGACCAGCGTGTGATGCAACTCGCTTGCGGGAGGCAATTGACGCCAGATCAGGTCGGTGAAGCTCTGCAGCGCGATCAGGCCCGCGACCACGGCATAGAGCGACCCGACCGCCACCATCGATCCGGCGCGCGCCATCGCCCTGCGCCGCAGCATCACGAACAGCAGCAGCAGCCAGGCGGCGTTACGGATATTCTCGCCGATGCCGGTCAGCGGCTTGTCGACACCGCCGAACGACACATAGAGCGACCAGCAAGAGGTGAGCAGCAGCGCGAGTGCAAGGAAGCGTCCCTCGACCCCATCGTCACGCCGGCGCAGCAGGAAGATGCCGAGCGCCGCGAACAGGACGGCGGCCAGCGCATGGCCCCAGTCCCCGACAAATTGCAGCAGCGTCCCCATAGCCCCCGCCTCAACGCGCCCCTTCTGGCCACAAGATGACGCGCAACGTCTGGATCAGGATCAGAAGGTCCAGGAAGGGCGTATAGTTTTTCGCGTAATAGAGGTCATATTCCAGCTTGTGCCGGCTATCCTCGATCGACGCGCCATACGGATAGTTGATCTGCGCCCAGCCGGTGATGCCGGGCTTCACCATATGGCGTTCTGCATAATAGCGCAGATGCTGTTCCAGATCCTCGACGAACTGGCGCCGCTCGGGGCGCGGGCCGACGAAGCTCATCTCCCCTTTCAGCACCGTCCAGGTCTGCGGCAGTTCATCGATGCGCAGCTTGCGCAGCCAATAGCCCAGGCGCGTGATGCGCGGATCGTCCTTTTCCGCCCAGACCGCTTGTCCCGAGACTTCCGCATCCTGCCGCATGGTGCGCAGCTTCACGATCCAGAATTCCTCGCCGAACAGGCCTACCCGCTGCTGGCGGTAGAAAGCGGGGCCCTTGCTGTCGAGCTTCACCAGGATGGCGGCTATCAGGATGATGGGGCCGGTCAGCAGCAGCAGGATGGAACTGGCGAAGATATCGAACAGCCGCTTGGCGATGCTGGAAATGCGGCGGCCGGCGGAAAAACCGTCGGAAAAGATCAGCCAGCTGGGATTGACGCTGTCCAGGTCGACACGGCCCGTCTCGCGCTCGAGGAAGGTCGAAATCTCGTTCACATGAACGCCGGTCGTCTTGATCCGCAGCAGGTCGCCCAGCGGCAGCGCGTTGCGCCGCTCCTCCAGCGCCAGCACCACTTCGCTGGCGGCGAGACGCACCACGAAATCGGCGAGATTATAAATGGCGCTGCGGTTGATCGCCTCCGGGATGACCTGGGGCCCGTCGTTCATGGCGATATAGCCGACGATCAGGAAGCCCGAACCCTTGCGCTGCTCCAGTTCGCGGATGCGGTCGGCGCGGGGGCCCGCGCCCAGCACCACCAGCCGGCGCTTGAACGCCTCCCCGCCCAGCATGGAGCCGAGCAGCAGGCGCACCACCAGCAGCAGACCGATGGCAAGGCCCATGGCGTAGAGCGAATTGGAGCGCCACAGGGTGATGTCGGGCAGCGCGAAATGCATGACCGACAGGAATATGACGCCCAGCGAAATCGCGACCAGCAGCCGTGCAAAGGCGAAGCGGATAGACTGCAGAGCCTCGGTGCCATAAACGCCGACAGCGATCATGCCGGTCTGGATCGCGACCGCGAAGCTCACCAGCGGCCCCACACGCGTCATGACATGGTCGAGATCCATGCCGATCTGGCGCGCACGCAATATCCAGCCGCTTTCCGCCGCGCCGAGCAGCAGGACAAAGTCCAGCAGCCCCAGCAGCAGCACCGCGTGCGGCACATAATGTTTGAACAGCCTGATCATCGGTCGCGCGTATTCCCGCTGCTGCCCCGGGCGGGCAAAGCTAGTGGTATCGGATCAGCTTACAGGAGATGTAAGAAAATCCGACAGTTCACGCACCGTGCACGAAATTCGCAAAGATTCTCTGAAGATGGGCGACGGCGGCGGTCGGGATCCAGCCATGGACGCCGCAACCGCGCGTGTCAGTTCTGATTGCGCAGCTCGTCGGCTGCCTTTTGCGCCGCATCCCCGACCACGGTGGCGGCACTATCCACAGACTCGGTCGCCTCGGTTACGGCCGTGTCCGGGCCGCTTTCCCGCTCCTTGGTCAGGTAGAAAAAGCCGATCGCCAATATCAGCGCAATCGCCACCAGCGCGAAGATGACACCGCTGCCCCGCGACCGTTCGATCCTGTTCATGCCTTCCGGCGGCTCATCGTCAACGACAGATGGGTCGCTTCGTCCGTCCTCCACCATACTCCTTCTCCCATGGGCGCGTTCCACGATGAACGCGTCTCCCAGGACTGGCAGTATATATCATTCCGTATCCGATTCGGAATCGTCCTTCACCTCGCGGCCCCGGCTCAGCCGGTCGACATCGTCCATGATCTCGTCGAGTACGGCCGTGTCCGTGGTCTCCTGGGTCCGGCGCGAAGGCAGGTCGCCATTTTCCAATATCTGCTCCAGCGCCGCGCGCCCGCGCGCCACGCGGCTCTTGATCGTGCCGACCGCGACGCCGCAAATCTCGGCCGCCTCTTCATAGGCAAAGCCGCCCGCGCCAACCAGGATCAACGCCTCGCGCTGGGGCTGCGGCAGTTGCAGCAAGGCGCGCTGCATATCGGACAGTTCGACATGCTTGTCCTGCCCCGCCGGCGCGGCGAGCAGCCGGTCGGCGGTCAGATCGTCCCAGTCCCCGCGGAAGCGAGAGCGGCGCATCTGCGAAAGATAATGGTTGCGCAGGATTATGAAGGTCCAGGCCCGCATATTGGTGCCGGCCTGGAAGCGACCACGCGCCGCCCAGGCCTTCAGCAGGGTTTCCTGCACAAGATCGTCGGCGACGTCGCGATTGCCCGACAGCGATCGACCAAAGGCGCGAAGGTGCGGAATGACCGCCGCCAGCTCGCGCTTGAAATCATCGTCGGACAACGCCTGCCGCTCGGGCTCCTCCACCCGCTCGACCTCGTTACAGTCCATCTCGTGGCTTAGCCCTTCGCTCATGGAGACAACACTCTCACTGGCTGTCGCCCTCGCAGCATGAATCGAAGTCGTCAAAGCCATATGTGCTTCCGCATCCTATACCCATTGCTACCGGCAACCAACGATCTTCACCCGTAATAACTCCACAGCACGATCGACATGCCAATAATAACCAGCGGCAGAGAAATGCCGAGGATGTAACGGACGATGTGTGGCGTGGAGCCTGAGCGGGCGTCTTCGGTAGCGATATGCCGTTCCTCTTCCGCCATCGTGCCGTCCCCCGATCGTTACGCCTGAATAACGCGGGGCGGTGATCGCGGTTCCGCCTTTTTTATGAGCCGGTTGCGGAACCGCGCATGAACAGCTCAAACCGGCGCGGTCGCTTCGTCGAAGAATAGCGCCTGGGAAATCGCCGCCTTGACCGTGGACCGCTGGAACGGCTTGGTGATCAGGAAGGTCGGTTCGGGCCGCTCGCCGGTCAGAAGACGCTCCGGGAAAGCGGTGATGAAGATAACCGGCACGGCAAATTCCGCCAGGATATCCTTGACCGCATCGATACCGCTGGAATCGTCCGCCAACTGGATGTCGGCCAGCACCAGGCCCGGCCGTTCAGCCATCGCCTCGCGCACCGCATCCTCGCGCGTCACGGCGATGGCGGTGACTTCATGGCCGAGGTCGCGCACGATCGTCTCGATATCCATGGCGATGATCGGCTCATCCTCGATGATCAGCACCTTGGCCCGCGTCTGCGCCTCGATCTCGCTGAGCGCCTCTTCGACCAGCGCCTCCACGTCCGCGGAATCAAGCCCGATCAGATAGCCCACATCGTCGACGGTGAAACCTTCCAGCGCCGTCAATAGCAGTGCCTGCCGCGGCAGCGGCGTCAGCCGGGCAAGGCGCGCCTGGGCGATCGCCTCCTGCCCGTCGGCGCCGGGCAGCGCCGGGCCATCCTCCAGATGTGAGGACGACCAGATCGCATGGAAGGTCTTGTAGAGGCCGAGGCGCGGGTCCACGTCGGCGGGAAATTCCTTCGGAGCCGCCACGATGGCTTCCAGCGTGGCACGTACATAGGCATCGCCATGCGCCTGGCTGCCCGTGAGCGCGCGGGCATAGCGACGCAGGAAAGGAAGATGGGGGTGCAGTTGCTGTCCAAGCGACATCTGTAAATCTTCTCCCAGCCCTTTTGAGGGGCGCATTGTTCCGAAACATTCGCCGGAGCGGAAGGATGGATCGCCAATGCCGATGTGGCAAGCCCCCGCCCCCCTCATGCCGCCGATCGTCCAGCGGCAAAAAATGCTTCGACGTCCGGAACCAACGAGAGAAAGATTTGTTTCACAGCCGTTCGTTTTTTAGCGGATATCAGGATTTTGGTGTTTCATTTCCTCTGACGATCAATTGACGTCATGTGGGAAAGCCGCGAAGAACAGGCTGACGTGACACTCAATGGTGACAGAGGGGCGTATTTTGGTTGCTTCAACGACGGAACGGGACGTGAAGGGAGGGGACAAGAAAGATGTCAGCGCCAACACGCCGGCTTCGGGCGTGAAGACGGCTGCCGCGCGCAAACGCCGCTCCCCCGCGATCAAGGACGAAAGCGAGGTGTCGAACGCCCTTCGCTCGGTCTATCAGCGCGCCGTGGACGAAGATATTCCCTCCGAAATGCTCGACCTTCTGCGCAAGCTGGATTAATCCTGCCGGATTGGCCGGGGCAGAGCGGAGGGGCGACATGAAGTCTTTCGACCATAGAGGACAGCGTGGCTGTCGACCGGTACGGTCACGCCATACGGCCTGCTCTGAACGTCTCAGGATCGCCTGATCCAGGCCTCCCCCGCCCCGGCGAGCCGATTGTCCATGCGCAGCCTGAACAATTTGATTCACTCCACCGGCGTCAAGATGTTCCTGATCCTGACGCTTGCCCTGCTGCCGCTGGGGTTGATTGCGCTGATCGCATCGCTGCAGGCCATCCGCACCGCCGACCTTGAAAAAGAAGCATTGCTGCGCGTGTCCGTGACCCAGAGCGCGCGCAAGCTGACGGCAGACCTTGCGTCGGACCGCACCGCGCTGATGCTGACGGCCAATGCGCTGTCCACGGGCATGGCCGACTCCAATATGTGCCGGCGCCTGTCCATCTTCCTCAACTCGCATGACGGAGATGGCGGGCGTTTCTATATCTGGAACAGAGCGGGGCGACGGCTTTGCGCCTCGTCCGAACGGGAACCGCCCGAACTGACAGCCAGAACGCGCTTCGTCGCGCGGCCGGCCGAGTTGCTGCCCGCATCCGGCCTTCTGCTCAACCGCGCGATCAGCAGCAACGGCCAGGTGGTCGCGCTGGCCTATTACTCCCGCGCCTATCTGGAAACGATCACCAATCCCGCGACAGCGATCCAGAACCGCCAGCTCAGCCTGCAACAGGGGGACCATATCCTGATCGTCAGCCGTCCGCTCGGCAATCTCGGCGGCCACAGCACCAGCCTGTCGGCGCGGCTCGAGCCGCCCGACATGCTGCTGACCATGACGCTGCGCGATCCGCCGGTGACGCTGGCGCGGATGCTTTCGCTGTTCCTGCCCCTGGTCATGTGGTTCGCCGCGGCGGCGGTCGGCTGGTTCGTGGTCAACCGCCTGCTGATCCGCCCGCTGGTGCTGCTGCGCCGCACCGTCGCCGCCTATCATCCGGGCGAAGTGCTGGAGCCGATGCGCCGCATCCGCACGCCCGCGCAGGAAATCGTCGCCCTTGGCAACACCTTCCGCGCGATCAGCGAGGATGTGGCGACCCATGAGGCGGAGATGGCAGAGGGCCTCGAAACCCAGCGCAAGCTGACCCGCGAGGTGCATCATCGCGTCAAGAACAACCTCCAGATCATCGCCAGCCTGATCAGCCTGCACGCCCGCGCGGCGCATGAACCCGAAGCGGTCGAGGCTTACGCGTCAATCCAGCGGCGGGTCGATGCCTTGTCGGTCGTCCACCGCAACCATTATGCCGAACTGGAGGAGCATCACGGCGTCGGCGTACGCTCGCTCGTCAGCGAGCTCTCCGCCAGCCTGCGCGGCACCGCTCCGGCGGAGGCCCGCCGCTTCGGCATCCAGATCGACAGCGACAATCTGCATATCAGTCAGGATGTGGCTGTGCCCATCGCTTTCCTGCTGACGGAACTGGTCGAGTTGGCGATGCTGTCCAACCCGCGCACGGCAATGCGCATTTCGGTGCAGCTGGAGCCGGGGCGTGACGATCGCGCGGTATTGCACATCAGTTCGCCCGCGCTGCGTGGCTCCGAGGAAATGAGCGCCCGCATCGAGGAACGCTATGGCCGCGTCCTCACCGGCCTCTCCCGCCAGCTCCGCGCGCCGCTGGACCATGATCCGGAGATCGGCGATTATGCGATCGCCATCACCGTCATTCCTTGAGGGGGAAAGGGTGGAGGTTGGACGTTCGTCAGTCGTCACCCCGGACTTGATCCGGGGTCCCGCTGTTCTTTCAAACTACTAAGCAAGCAAATAAAAGAGGAAGCGGGATCCCGGGTCAAGCCCGGGATGACGCTGGATCTTGGGGCGGCAAATGGCCGAACCTGGCCGAAAGCAGTTGCGCCAGAGGTCGACCAGAGACGTCCGAAGCCGGCAAACGCCCCTATCAAACCCGCCGATAGTCGCGGCGGAAATCGGCGGCGAAGGTGGCGAACCGCCGCTGGGCGATGCTGTCGCGGATGCCCTGCATCAGCGCCTGGTAGAAATGGATATTATGCTGCGTCATCAGCATCGCGCCTAGCATTTCGCCCGATTTCACCAAGTGATGGAGATAGGCCCGGCCCCAGGTCGCGCACACCGGGCAGCCGCAGCGCGGGTCGATCGGCCCCGGATCCTCGGCGAATTTGGCGTTGCGGATGTTGAGCGGGCCCGCCCAGGTGAAGGCCTGCCCGTTGCGCCCGCTGCGCGTCGGCAGCACGCAGTCGAACATGTCGATGCCGCGCTCGACCGCGCCGACGATATCGTCGGGCTTGCCCACGCCCATCAGGTAGCGCGGCTTGTCGACCGGCAGCATGTCGGGCGCGAAGTCGAGCGTGGCGAACATCGCCTCCTGCCCCTCGCCCACCGCCAACCCGCCGACGGCATAGCCATCGAAGCCGATCTCGATCAGCTTTTCGGCCGACACGCGCCGCAGATTTTCATCAAGCGATCCCTGCTGGATGCCGAACAGCGCCGCACGTTCGGGATGATCCCTGGCGGCATGTTCGCCGCCCGCATCGAACGCATCGCGCGAACGCCTGGCCCAGCGCATCGACCGCTCCATGCTGTGCGCCGCCTCGCTATGGGTGCAGCCATTTTTCGTGCATTCGTCGAACGCCATGACGATATCGCTGTCCAGCAGCCGCTGGACTTCCATCGACCGTTCCGGGGTCAGCATATGGCGCGACCCGTCGATATGGCTGGCGAAGGCGACCCCCTCCTCGCTCATCTTCGTAAGCGCGCTGAGGCTCATCACCTGATAGCCGCCGCTGTCGGTCAGGATCGGCCGGTCCCAGCCCATGAAGCCATGCAGCCCGCCCAGCCGCGCCACGCGCTCGGCGCCGGGGCGCAGCATCAGATGATAGGTATTGCCCAATATGATGTCGGCGCCGGTCGCGCGAACTTCGGCGGGGCGCATCGCCTTGACGGTGGCGGCAGTCCCGACCGGCATGAAGGCGGGCGTGCGGATCTCGCCCCGGCGCATCTGGATCGTGCCGGTGCGGGCCTTGCCGTCCGTGGCGGCAATGGCGAAGGAAAAGCGGGATTGAGTCACGCCGCGCGCTCTAAAGCATAAGCCGCCAAAGTGGGAATGGCTTTTGCACAGAGGGGCGCGGAAAGCGTGACGCTCGGGTCAGACTTCCTTGCGCAGGCCGTCGAAAGCGACGATCGCGTCGAGATTGAAGCCCTCAAGCCGGCGATAATTGCCGACAAAACAGAGGCAATCCGCCGACAGGTTCAGCCGCCAGTTTTCGCCCGCTTCATCATGCAGCAGGAGCGTCACAATCTTCGTTTGGGTGCGATGCTTTTCCATGCTCGCCGCTATAATTAATAAAGGTTAACAAAGCGCTGCGCGGGTATTTTTACGATTGTATAGCAATCGCCCTTGTTGCATTAATATCACGTTAACTATGAAACACCCGGATTTCGGGCGACTTGTACGCAACAGTGAGGAACAAAAAGGGTTAAGATCGGCCAGTTTCGCACGGCGCGGTTGCATACGCCGGCCAACACTGTTCTCTTCAATCGAGTTTGAAATGCGGGGGCGCAGATGATTGATTCCGGGCGGTTTAATCCGGCAGGCGAAGAGGTGGAGCACGCCTTGCCAGAGCACCTGTCGGTCGGCGACGCCATGCACCATATTGCCGTTACGGAAAGCCCGGCGCCCGTCCGTGACAACAGCCACACGATGCTGTTCGATCTGGGGCAGGTCGATGTCAGCTGGGACGAGCCGATCGATACGCTCTGGGCGTTCATGACCCCCGCGAATCGGCCCAACTATAATCTGCCCATGCTGCGCGACATTCGGCTGTGGCAGACGGAAACGAAGCGGCTGTTCGACGAAGGCGCCCTGCCCATCAAATATATGGTGCTGGGATCGCGTTTCCCGGGCGTGTTCAACCTGGGCGGCGACCTGGAACTGTTCGCCGGCTGCATTGAGCGCGGCGACCTGCCGGGCCTAGTCAAATATGGCCATGCCTGCATCGACGTGGTCCACCGCGCCTGGCGCAATGCCGACATGCCGCTGATCTCGATCGCGCTGGCGCAGGGCGATGCGCTGGGCGGCGGCTTCGAAGCGCTGCTCTGCTTCGACGTGGTCGTCGCAGAGCGCAGCGCGCGCTTCGGCCTGCCTGAAATGTTGTTCGGCCTGTTTCCCGGCATGGGCGCCTATTCCATCCTGGCACGCAAGCTGGGGCGGCGCATGGCCGAACGGATGATCCTGTCGGGCAAGGTCTACACCGCCGAGGAAATGTACGACATGGGCATCGTCACCACCCTGGTCGAGGATGGCGAAGGCGAGCAGGCGGTGCGCGATTATATCACCGGCAATCGCCCCCATCATGCTGGCCATGTCGGCGTGTTCGAGGCCGGCCGGCGGGTCGATCCGCTCGATTATGCGGAGCTCAAGGATATTGTCGAAAATTGGGCCGCCACTGCGCTGAAGCTCGATCCCAAGGACCTGCGCATGATGCGCCGCCTGGCTTCGGCCCAGACGCGCCTTACCAAATAGGCCCGAGCATTTTGCCGTGAGCCGGAACGGCTTACGGCTCGCACAATGCGGAAAACAAAAAACAGGTTCGCTCAGGCGCGGCGGCGGTCGTGGAGCAAGGTGACGACATTGCCCCGCTCCGACCGCATCGTCCGCATGAGGTCAAGCAGGGATTCGGCCGGCATCGGCCGGCTCAGCACGAAGCCCTGGACATTCGTGAAGCCCATCTCTCGCGCATAGCGCAGTTGCTCCTCCGTCTCGATGCCTTCGGCCACCGTCTCGACGTTCAGCGAATGCGCCAGATAGGCCACCGACTGTGCGATCGCGCGATCGCGGCCCTTTTCCCCCACCCCGCGCATGAAGCTCTGGTCGACCTTCAGCGTATCGAACGCATAGTCCCGCAGATAACCGAGCGACGAATAGCCCGTGCCGAAATCGTCCAGCGCAAGCCTGAGGCCGATGCGCTGCAATTCGGACAGAATCAGGCTGGTGCGGCCGCTATCCTCCAGGAAGATGGATTCGGTGACTTCCAGTTCCAGCCGCTTCGCCTTCAGGCCCGCCCCCATCAGCGCCGCGATCACCGCCCGGGGCAGACCATCGCTCTTGATCAGGGCCGGCGAGATATTGACCGCGACCCGCACATGGTCGTCCCAATGCATCGCGTCACGGCACGCCTGCTCCAGCGCCCAGGCGGTGATCGGCTCGATCAGCGAGCAGCTTTCCGCGATCGGGATGAACTCGGCCGGCGAGATGCGGCCCATGACCGGATGATCCCAGCGCATCAGCGCCTCGCAGATCGCAATCTTGCCCGTCACCGTGTCGAAGATCGGCTGATAGTGCAGCAGCAGTTCGCCATTGGCCATGGCGGCGCGCAGACCCATTTCCAGCTCATAGGTGCGGTTCTGCCGTTCCTTCATCGACCAGCTGAAGTGCGCATGGCGATTGCGCCCCGCATGTTTCGCCTGATAAAGCGCCATGTCGGCATGCTGCAGCAGTTCCTCGCTGCCGCGCCCGTCCTCCGGCGCCACCGCGATGCCCATGGAGGCGGTCACGGTCAGATGATATCCGCCGACCTCGAAATCATGGCCGAATTCCATCATCACGTCGCTGGCGATCTGCTCGGCAATGTCGCGGTCGGCCTTGGGACAGATCAGGATGAATTCGTCGCCGCCGAAGCGCGCGACATGGCCGCGGCCGTCCAGGGCGCTCGAAAGCCTCTCGGCGACCCCGCAAAGCAGCTGGTCGCCGATGATATGCCCGAGCGAATCGTTGATTTCCTTGAAGCGGTCCAGGTCCATCCAGAACACCGCCATCGGGTCATGATCCGATCTTCGATTGTCGAACAGCTCGCGCAACCGCATCTGCATCGCCATGCGGTTCTCGACACCGGTCAGGCTGTCGAACCGCGCCAGCCGCTCGAACTTGTTCGCCAGCTGCGATTTCTCATGCTTGCCCTGCAACGCCTCGACGACGATGCGGTGAGTCGTGCGGGTGATCTCCGCCATGGCAAAGATCATCAGGAACAGCATCGTCGCCAACACCCAATAGCCCAGGCCCCCGGCGATGCCGAGGCCAAGACAGGTCGGCAGCAGCGCGAAGCAGGTCTGGCCGATCGCGATGTGGACCCGGCCGGCGTTGCGCCCGGCGATGCCGCCCGAATAAGCGGCCACCAGGCAGACGCTCAAGATATGGAGCGACGCATCGTGCGTCAGCAGCAGGGTCGCAAAGGCGAGCGTACCGAGCAAGGCCGCATAGCCCCACGCGCCCAGCTCATAGGCCAGGCCCCAGATCGGCTGGGTCAGCCCATCCTTGTTGGCGAGCTGGCGCTGGAAATAGACCGCAGAGATCGAGCGACTGAGCGCCACGATGCAGATCAGCACGGCGATGCTGGTGATCGCCGGGCGGGATGCGTGATAGGCGACGACGAAGCTCAACGCGCCGCCCGCCACGGCGCCGATCATCAGCGACGCGGGCGAAGCGTAGAGCGATTTGACAAGACTATCCTGCACCTCAGCGCTTTGCTGAGTATCAGGCGCAGGGCCAGCGCGCAGTTTGGCGCTCCAGTGGCGGAAGAGGCGTGACACGTCTCCGCCACCTTTGACCAAACATGATTTCCATTTGGTAAATTCAGGCGGGATAAAGATGGTCGGAAGCGGATGCTCGATCGACGGGGAATAGGGCGCTCATTGGTGTCCGCAAAGGTCTTCCGGGAACCCGCTTCTTCTTCTTTTTATGTGCTTGTTTAGTCATTTGAAGGAACAGCGAGCCCCCGGATCAAGTCCGGGGTGACGACTGACAAACGTCCGCCTTCCACCCATGCAGACACATGCCAGCAGCCGCCAGCTCCGGGCGATGCCCATCCCCCGTGAGCGCCAAAGAAAAGGGCCGGCGGATCGCTCCGCCGGCCCTTCTCGTTTCTCGGTGGACGAGGACTTAGAAGTCCATGCCGCCCATGCCGCCCATGCCGCCGCCGGGCATGCCCATCGGCGCCTTGTCGTCGGCGGGCAGTTCGGCGATGGTCGCCTCGGTCGTGATCAGCAGGCCGGCCACCGAAGCAGCGTCCTGCAGCGCGGCGCGAACGACCTTGGTCGGGTCGATGACGCCAGCGGCGACCAGGTTCTCATAGGTGTCGGTCGCGGCGTTGAAGCCCCGCGTTTCGTCATTTTCGCGCAGCAGGTTGCCGGCGACGACAGCACCATCAACGCCCGCATTCTGGGCGATCTGGCGCAGCGGCGCTTCGATGGCCTTGCGGATGATGTCGATACCACGGGTCTGGTCGTCGTTCGCGCCCTTGAGGTCCTTCAGCGCCTTGGTCGCGTACAGCAGAGCCGTGCCGCCACCGGGGACGATGCCTTCTTCAACGGCTGCGCGGGTCGCGTGCAGCGCGTCGTCGACGCGGTCCTTGCGCTCCTTGACTTCCACTTCGGTCGCGCCGCCAACCTTGATGACGGCCACGCCGCCAGCCAGCTTCGCCAGACGTTCCTGCAGCTTTTCACGGTCGTAGTCGGACGTGGTGGTCTCGATCTGAGCGCGGATCTGCTCGGTGCGGCCCTTGATCGCTTCGCCATCACCAGCGCCATCGACGATGGTGGTGTTGTCCTTGTCGATCGTGATGCGCTTGGCGGTGCCGAGCATGCCGAGGGTGACGTTCTCAAGCTTGATGCCGAGGTCTTCGGAGATGACTTCGCCCTTGGTCAGGACGGCGATGTCTTCCAGCATCGCCTTGCGGCGGTCGCCGAAGCCAGGCGCCTTGACCGCGGCAACCTTCAGGCCACCGCGCAGCTTGTTGACGACCAGTGTCGCCAGCGCTTCGCCTTCGATGTCCTCAGCGATGATCAGCAGGGGACGGCCCGACTGCACCACGGCTTCGAGGATCGGCAGGATCGACTGCAGGTTCGACAGCTTCTTCTCGTGGATCAGGATGTAGGGGTCAGCCAGTTCGACCTGCATCTTTTCCGGGTTGGTGATGAAGTAGGGCGACAGATAGCCGCGGTCGAACTGCATGCCTTCGACGACGTCCAGTTCGAAGTCGAGACCCTTGGCCTCTTCCACGGTGATGACGCCTTCCTTGCCGACGCGCTCCATGGCTTCGGCGATCTTCTGGCCGACTTCCACGTCGCCATTGGCCGAGATGATGCCGACCTGGGCAACTTCCTGCGAACCCGAAACCGGCTTCGAACGGCCCTTGATGTCCTCGACGACCTTGGTGACGGCGAGGTCGATGCCGCGCTTGAGGTCCATCGGGTTCATGCCGGCGGCAACCGACTTCATGCCTTCGCGCACGATCGCCTGGGCAAGGACGGTCGCGGTGGTGGTGCCGTCACCGGCGATGTCGTTGGTCTTCGAAGCGACTTCGCGGACCATCTGGGCGCCCATATTCTCGAACTTGTCCTTCAGTTCGATTTCCTTGGCGACCGAAACACCGTCCTTAGTGATGCGGGGCGCGCCGAAGCTCTTGTCGATGACGACGTTGCGGCCCTTGGGGCCGAGCGTCACCTTGACCGCGTCGGCCAGGATGTCGACGCCGCGCAGGATGCGCTCACGAGCGTCACGCGAAAACTTTACGTCCTTCGCTGCCATGGTCTTTTACCTTCCTAAAGAATTGCAAAATCTGCGAAGTTCACACCGTTGAAGGTGTCGAAAAATCGCCAAAAACTGAAAAACCTATCTGGTTCGCAGCTTTACGCGACGACGCCCAGAATGTCCGATTCCTTCATGATCAGCAGGTCTTCACCGTCGACCTTGACCTCGGTGCCCGACCACTTGCCGAACAGGATGCGGTCGCCGGCCTTGACGTCCAGCGGGGTGACTTTGCCATCTTCCGACTTCGAACCGGTGCCGACGGCGACGATTTCGCCTTCCTGCGGCTTTTCCTTGGCGGTGTCGGGGATGATGATGCCACCGGCAGTCTTCTCTTCCGCCTCTACGCGGCGAACGAGAACGCGGTCATGCAACGGACGAAATGCCATGTTGAGTGCCTTTCCCTCTTACGACGTTGATGGGATCAGGAAGATGCGCACGGCAGGAGAACCCCTTTTTGAACCGATGCGCCTCTCGCTCCGTCTCCCGATGAACCTTCTGTTAGCACTCCCTTGTCGCGAGTGCCAGCGCTGCTTCATATGGACCGACGCAAGCGCCGGTCAAGGGGGCATGATCAGAAAAATGTGCCGGCTGCCGACGCTCTTCGCTTCGACTTGCGGCTGCGGCCCTATAGCGCTTTTGCAGGCCGGAAAACAGCAAAACCGCGCTGTTCCTGCTTCATCGTGCAGGAAATGAGACGAGCGCGATCCGGCCAATGCGCGCCTTACGATCATTTTTTTCTCCGGCCTTTGCCAAGGTCGTTCGGCTTCCTACCTAGCAGCCACCGGCGGGCGCCCATGCCACCCGTCCTCCCTCATAAACGGCCTTGGGGAATTTCATGACAGAAAGCACATCTTACACGCCTCCGCCCGTCTGGACCTGGGACAAGGGGAATGGTGGCGAATTCGCCAGCATCAACCGGCCGATCGCCGGCGCGACTCATGAGCGCGAACTGCCAGTCGGCAACCATCCGCTCCAGCTCTATTCCCTGGGCACGCCCAATGGGCAGAAGGTGACGATCCTGCTGGAGGAGCTTCTGGCGGCGGGCCACGAGCGCGCCGAATATGACGCCTGGCTGATCCGCATCGGCGAAGGCGACCAGTTCGGCAGCGGTTTCGTCGGCATCAACCCCAACAGCAAGATCCCCGCGCTGGTGGACCGCAGCGTCTCACCGGCCCAGCCGGTCTTCGAATCCGGCGCGATCCTTCTCTATCTCGCCGAGAAGTTCGGAGCGTTCCTGCCCAACGATTCCGCCCAACGCACCGCCGCCCTGTCCTGGCTGTTCTGGCAGATGGGCAGCGCACCTTCCCTTGGCGGCGGATTCGGCCATTTCTATGCCTATGCGCCCGAAAAGATCGAATATGCCATCAACCGCTACACGATGGAGACGAAGCGCCAGCTCGATGTGCTGGACCGCCAACTCGCCGCGCATGAATTCATCGCGGGCGAGGAATATACGATCGCCGACATGGCGATCTGGCCCTGGTATGGCGGGGTGGTGCTCGGCCGGCTCTACGGCGATGCGGCGGAATTCCTCGACGCGCAAAGCTACAGCAATCTGCAGCGCTGGGCGAAGCAGATCGACGCACGTCCCGCGGTGAAGCGCGGTCGCATCGTCAACAGAGCCGGCGGGCCGCTGGAAGAACAGCTCCACGAACGGCACGATGCCAGCGATTTCGAAACGAAGACGCAGGACAAGCTGGAGGGTGCGGGCTGATGGGCGGGGGGCGGGTGGTTTCCTGACACCCTACCCAAAGCCGTCACCCCAGCGCAGGCTGGGGTCTCAGGCCATGTCGCGCTTCCTCTCCTGAGATCCCAGCCTTGGCTGACGCCGCCCTTAGAGTAGGATGACTTTACCTTGATCCGTTCGTTTCGAGCGAAGGCAACTTGAATCCATCTAACGTCATCCCGCTCTAGGGTCGCTGGGATGACGGGAAATGG
>DATFDS010000146.1:0-8988 GCA_035251955.1 Sphingobium sp.
ACGACAGGACCAGGCCGACGCGCTGGTGCTGGAAGGAGCGACGCCCGAGCAGGTCGACAAGGTCCATCTTGATCTCGGCATGCCAATGGGGCCGTTCCAGATGGCCGACCTGGCCGGGCTGGACATCGGCTGGCATCGCGACCCCGCGCGCATCGAAAATTTGCGCGACGGCTTCTGCGCGATCGGTCGCTTCGGGCAGAAATCGGGTGCCGGCTTCTATGACTATGATCAAAGACGCAAGCCAAGCAGTTCGGCAACTGCCCGGCAGGTCATCGATGATTACCGCGCCGGCAAGGGAATTGTCGCGCGCGAGATCGGAGAAGAGGAGATAGTGGCTCGGACGATCTATGTGATGGTCAATGAAGCTGCGAAGGTTCTGGAAGAAGGCATTGCGCAGCGTGCGTCGGACATCGATGTCGTATGGCTCCACGGCTATGGCTGGCCGCGCGCCAGCGGGGGTCTGGTCCACTGGGCCAATGAAACGGGCTTGCCCTATATTGTCGATCAGTTGCAGCGTTACGCGCCGCTGATGGGCGACGACTTTCGTCTCTCGCCACTGCTCGGTACGCATCCGGTGCTGCCGAATTTGGCATCTTATTTGCCGAGGAAGGCCTCGATGTCTTCTTGAGCGAGGACATCACGGAACGCGGCGTCGGCATCGCGGTCGGTGGGAAAGAGATCGTTCAAGATCCGGTATCGCGCCAACGACGCGACGCCCCCAAAAAAGACTAGGGATGTCGACAATCAGGAACTGATCCGATGGTCGATCCGGGAGGTCAAGGCCAGGCGGATCGCCAACAAGCTTGCCCAGCGTCGTATCCAGCCCGCCTACAGCAGCGCCTGGTCATGCTGGAGACGAGCCCAACAAGCCACTGCTCGGCGCGCTCATATCAAATCCAAAACGTAACTGTAAAGCTAGAGCCTCGTGAGCAAAAGTGGGAACCGGTTTTGCGCGAAAAACGATGCGATAACAAAAAACTGGAGCGCACGCCCTGCGTCAGATTTAACGCAGCGCGCTCTAGGTGTTACTGGGGCTAACGAACTGAAAATCTTTAAATGTCCGAAGTCCAGTGTAGAGAGTGTAGATCGCAGTAATAAATTCTGGGGTTCAGCATTTAAGTTAATTATTTAACTGGAAATTTTTCTGCGCTTCAACCCTCGTTCCTACACCTTTACGCCAAAAAATTTTGCTCCTTGTTATGTAGCACAAGGCTGATGCACAGAGAGGCGTAGCAAAGCTAGAAAATGCCGGATTTCCGTGGTTTCGGCTCGCTTATGCCTTCCCCCTCGGCTCCACCAATCCCTCCACGGGATTGACCATAAGGACTTTACCCTTCCTATCTTTGGCGCTTATGGCGCTTCCATGACAGAGTTGATCGACGAGGGCCGGCCGGCGGCAACGGTGGTGATTGTCCGGGACAGGCCACAGGCTCGTCCTGAAATCCTGATGATGGAGCGCGCCACGACCATGGCCTTCGCGGGCGGCGCGCTGGTCTTTCCAGGCGGCGGCGTTGATGCCGCGGACCGCGCCTGGGCGGCCGACATGGCGGACGTGGCGGATGTCGATGAGGTCGCGGCCCGGCTGGCGGCGATTCGCGAGACGCTGGAGGAAAGCGGGCTGGGCGTCGGTTTCGCGACCTCGCTCGATCAGTTGCAGCTGTCGGAAATGCGCGCCGCCCTGACGGCCGGCGACAGTCTCCGGGCCATAGTCGAGGCCCAGCGCCTGGAACTCGCGCTGGATCAACTCGTGCCGTTCAGCCGCTGGCACCCGGCCCGGTCCGAAAATGCGATCCGCATCTACGATACGCGCTTCTATGCCGTCCGCGCGCCCGACGGGCAGGAGGCGAGCGCCGATGCCACCGAGAATATCCGATTATTCTGGAGCAGCGCGGAAGCGACGATCGCCCGCTGCGATGCCGGGAACGGGCGCATCATCTTCCCGACCCGGCGCAATCTGGAGCGGCTGGCACTGTTCGACAGTTTTGCCGACATTGCCGCTCATGCGGCGTCGATTCCGGTCGAAAAGATACGGCCTTGGCTGGAGGAGCGCGATGGACAGCCGCATCTGTGCATCCCCGACCATCTTGGCTATCCCGTCACCTCCGAACCGATAAACCTTGTCCATCGGGCTTGATGGACTCAGGGGCGCACCAGGCATAAATTGGTCCGGCTCAGGCACGGAGGCAAGGTCATGCCGCAATTCGTGATTGAAAGGGAAATGCCCGGCGCAGGCAGGCTCAGAGCGGATGAGCTGCGAAACGCCTCGCAGGGATCCTGCAACATCTTGCACCAGCTTGGTCCCGACATACAATGGGTCCACAGCTATGTGACGGATGACAAGATCTACTGCGTCTACCGCGCGCCGAGCGAGGAGCTGATCCGCCAGCATGCCGAACTGGCCGGTCTTCCCGCCAACAGCATCGCGCAGATTCGCACCACGATCGACCCGACGACCGCCGAATAGCGCTTATTGGCCGAAGCCGGACTGCCGCGCGATCGTCACCGCTTCGCGCGCGGCGGCGAGCAGCGCACCGCTTTTCGCCTCGCATTCGCGCTGCTCATATTCGGGCGTCGAGTCCGCGACGATGCCGGCGCCGGCCTGGACATGCATGACCCCGTCCTTCAGCACGGCGGTGCGTAGCACGATGCAGCTGTCCATATTGCCGTCCGGCCCGAAATAGCCCACGCCGCCGGCATAGGCGCCGCGCGTTTCCGGTTCCAGTTCGGCGATGATCTCGCAGGCGCGGACCTTGGGCGCGCCCGACACGGTGCCGGCCGGGAAGCCGGCGAACAGCGCGTCCAGCGCATCCTTGTCGGGCGACAGACGGCCGACGACATTCGACACGATGTGCATGACATGGCTGTACATTTCGACCGCATAGCTGTCCGTCACCGTCACGCTGCCCACGCTCGCCACCCGGCCGACATCGTTGCGGCCAAGGTCCAGCAACATCAGATGTTCGGCCCGCTCCTTGGGATCGGCGAGCAGGCTTTCGCGATTGGCGGCATCCTCGACGGCGTTCTTCCCGCGCGGGCGTGTGCCGGCGATCGGCCGGATCGTCACGTCGCCGTCGCGGGCACGGACGAGGATTTCGGGACTGGAGCCGATCAGCGCGAAGCCGGGCAGGTCGAGATAGTAAAGGAAGGGTGAGGGATTGATCCGGCGTAGCGCGCGGTAGAGAGCGATCGGCGGCAGGGAAAAGGGGCTGGTGAAGCGCTGGGCCAGCACCACCTGAAAGATATCGCCTGCAACGATATAATCCTTCGCCCGTTCGACCATCGCTTTGTAACGCCCGGGTTCGAGCGCGGGCGTCACTTCGATATCGGCGATGTCCGCTTGGGCGGGCAAGGCGGGCAGGGGCGCTGCCAGCCGCGCCGCCGCCGCATCGATGCGGTCGAGCGCTGCGCGGATGGCGGCGTCGGGATCGCTGAAGCTGCCCTTCCACACCGGCGCGACCAGATAGAGCGCGTCCGCGAGCCGGTCGAACACCAGGATGACCGTGGGGCGCACGAACAGCATATCGGGCAGGTCGAGCGGATTGGGGGACGGGCGTGGCAGCTTTTCCACCAGGCCGACCGTCTCATAGCCGAAGTAGCCGACCAGGCAGGCAAGCGCGGGTGGCAGCGCCGGATCCTGTTCGGCACGGCATTCAGCGACAAGCGCGCGCAGCGCATCGAGCGCGCCAGCCGGCTCAGCCACGAACGCGTCGCGGTCGCTAGCCCATTGGCGATTGATTTCCGCCGCCCGACCCTGAGCGCGGAAGACGAGGTCGGGGGCGAGGCCGATCAGGCTGTAGCGGCCGCGCACCGCGCCCCCTTCGACCGACTCCAGCAGGAAATCGCCGCGATCAGGCTCGAACAGCTTGAGCGCAGCCGAAATGGGCGTGTCGGTGTCCGCGATCTGGCGCCGCCACACCAGTGCGGACTTGCCGGCCGCCAGTGCCGCGCGGGCGCCCGCTATGCCGTCGCTCGCCGCCATCTTATTGGCCGCTGCCGTTGGTGCTGGCCAGCGCCCGCTGGACATCCGCCAGCGCCGACGGCTTGCGCTGCACGTCCAGTTGCTTTTCGACGGCGCGTTCGAACTGTTGGGCATATTCCTGGCCCACCACCTCGCCCAACTGGCTGCGCACCTGGTCGAGCAGCGCCTTCTGGCCGCCGGCATCGCCGCGCTTGATGCCGTTCAGCTGGACGATGAAATAGCCGCGATCCTGCCCGATCGGCAGCGTCTTCACACTGCCCTGCGCCATGGCGAACAGCATCATGACTTCCGCCGGCGGGCGCTGGCCTTCGCGCATGATGTCGGCGCGCCGGCCGCCCACGACCTGCGGCGCGGGCAGGCGCACACCGGCGGTCGCGACCGCGTCGGCCAGCTTCATGCCCTTGGCCACCTTGGCCCGGATCTGTTCGGCCAGCGCCTTCGCCTTCGCATTGCCTTGGGCGAGCTTGTATTGAGCGACGACCAAGGGCTTGACTTTGGCGAGCGGCGGCGGCGCGGCGGCCTGGATTTCGGCCGGAGCGGCGAGCGCATAGCGCTTGTCGGCGGCGATCGGGATCAGCTGTGCGTCATCATCCTGGCTCATCTGGAACACCGGGGTGAGCAGCGGCTGGACATCGGCGGAGGCCTGATAGGCCTGGTCCTCTACCTGCTTGCCGGTGGCGAGCAGGAAGGGCGTGGTCTCCAGCTTCAGGCCATTATCCTTGACCACTTCCTCGAAGCTGCCGCCATCGGCGATCTGGTCTTCGACCTTGCCAGTGAATTCGCTGAGCAGGCGCTTTTCCTTCTGCACCCCAAGCGTGCCGACAATCTCTTCGCGAACGGCTGCAAGCGTGCGGGCGGGTATCGTCTTGACCGCCGCGACGCGCAGCAGCACCCAACCGAGCGAACCGCGCATCGGGCCGACCAGTTCGCCCTGCCTGGCCGCGAAGGCGGCATTGGCGACGGTGGCCGAGGATGACGACGTCAGTGCCTCCCGGCTCTGATCGACCAGATTGGAGGCGGCAAGGCCCGCGCCCTGCGCTGCGGCGGCGAGCGACTTGCCGCCCTTGACTTCGGCGGCAATGGCCTTCGCCGCGGCTTGCGTCGGCAGGATCAGCTGTTCGAAGCTGCGGCTTTCCTTGGCGGCATAGGCGGCCTTGTTCTGATTATAATAAGCGGCGATGTCCGCGTCGGTCGGCTGCGCGGCCTGGGCGAAGCGTTCGCCGTCGATGATCGCATAGCGAATCCGCCGCTGTTCCGGGATCGTGAAGCGCGCCGCATTCTGCTTGTAGAAATCGGCCAGTTGCGCCTCGCTCGGATCCTTGATGTCGGCCAAGGCGGCTGCGGGAACAGCCGCGATCGTTCCCTGCCGCGCTTCCAGCAGCAGCGAGGCATAGGGCAGCACCAGGCTGTCGGAAAGCTTCACGCCCAGGCCCACCGGCGCCAGCATCTGCCGCTCCAATATCTCGCGGGTGATATCGTCGCGCAGCGCCTGTTCGGTGATCCGCTCGCGCAGCAGCAGCTGGCGGAAATTATCCTGGCTGAAATTGCCGGCCGCGTCCTGGAAAGCGGGGATCTGTGCGATCTGCGCATCGACCAGCCGCTTGGAAATATGGACGCCCTGGTCCCCTGCATATTCCTTCAGCGTCATCGCCGCGACCAGCTGGTCATAGATCTGGCGCGCGGCACCCTGGGCGAGGAAGTCGTTGATCTGCAGGCCGGGATTGGAGCGGCGGGCATTTTCGAACACCCGCTGCACCCGCTCCTGGAATTGCGTCAGGGTAAGGCGCGAGCCGCCCGCCTTGGCCACCGTGTCGCCGCCGCCTATGGACCGGCCGAACTTGCCGTTGCTGATGTCGCCCATGATGAACGCAGCCGCGATGATGCCGAGCAGCAGCAGCGCGAAAAGCGCGCCGAATTTCGAATGAATGAAGCGGCGGAAGACTGAAAGCATGAAGGATAGTCCAGAAGCTGCGGCTTATGGCGGCCCGCTTTAAGGGCGGATCGTCGCGGCGGCAAGTGCGGCTTGGGCAGGGAGGCTGGACAAATGCCTGACTGCCGTTCATCCGCCTCTGCAGCTGGCTCCTCCGCGCAAGGGCTCGGTTTCGCGCGTTTTTGTCGGGGGACTGGTGACGTGCAGCAATAATCAAAAGGGGTTTTGGATCGATGGGCAGGCGAAAGCTGGTTGTCGGCAACTGGAAGATGAACGGCCTCCGCGCGCAATTGGGCGAAGTGGAGGCGATCGGCGGGGTGGCTGCCGAACATCCCCAAGTGGAGGTCGGCCTGTGCCTGCCCGCGACGCTGATAGCCGCAGCGGCCGGGGTGCGCGGCGCGGCTTTCGTCGGGGCGCAGGACTGCCACATGAAGGACAGCGGCGCGCATACGGGGTGCCTTTCGGCTGCCATGCTCGCCGAAGCGGGCGCGCACTGGACGATCGTCGGCCATAGCGAGCGGCGGCAGGACCAGGGCGAAAGCGACGCCGATGTCGCGGCCAAGGCGCTGGCGGCACGGGCTGCGGGCCTGAAGGTCATCCTGTGCGTCGGCGAGAGCCTGGAGGTGCGTGATGCGGGTGACGCCGAAGCCGTGGTGTCCGCGCAGTTGCTCGCTTCCCTGCCGCAAGGTGCGGCGGCGGACTGGCTCGCCATCGCCTATGAACCGATCTGGGCGATCGGCACCGGTCGAATTCCGACGATGGAAGCGGTCGCCGCGATGCATGCGGCGCTGCGGGCCGCACTGGCGAGCCGGATCGGCGAGGACGAGGCGGGCGCCATGCGCATCCTCTATGGCGGGTCGATGAACGGCGACAATGCGGCCGAATTGCTGGCGATCGAGGACGTCGATGGCGGATTGGTGGGCGGCGCCAGCCTGACGGCGGCGAAATTCGCGCCGGTCATCGCCGCGGCTGGCTGAGGCCCCAATAGGCCAATCTCTATCATCGTCATCCCCGCCTCTATCATCGTCATCCCCGCGGAGGCGGGGATCCATCTCCCGAGCCAACCGCGTGATCTTACGCCGGGAGATGGGTTCCCGCCGCCGCGGGAACGACGAAATTTTCCGTGAGGGCAAATGTCGCACCGATCCCTTCAAAAGGGAGGGGAGGAACAGGGGAGTTTATCGGGCGCCCGGTTGCCCCGGCGCCCCTTCGCCGCTATGGGCCGGGCAACGCACTTATTTCGGACACATCGCTCGCATGTTCACCTTCATCCTCGTTGTGCAGGCCATTGTCGCCGCCCTGCTCGTCACCGTCATCCTGATGCAGAAGTCGGAAGGCGGCGGTCTGGGCGTCGGCGGCAGCCCGGCGGGGCTGATGTCGGCGCGGGGCGCGGCGGATTTCCTGACGCGTTCGACCACGGTGCTGGCGACGATCTTCGTGTCGCTGTCCATCGTGCTGGCGGTGATCGCATCGGTCCAGCATGCGCCGAGCGATATCGACACGTCGCTGGTGAAGCAGGCTCCGACGGCCCCGGTCGCTCCGGCACCGGCGACGGGCAAGGCCGATCCGCTGGCGGGCGCTGCAGGCGCGGCGAGCAATAGCGCTGCGCCGGCGGCGAACGGCGCGGTCCCGCTCGCCAACTGAACTTTTCGATCAAAAATTCGAAATTTTTTTGCTCGCGCGTGGATTCGCGCGCTTGCCCACCTTGTTTGTAAAAGGCTAAGCCTCCTCTCCCATGGCGCGGTATATTTTCATCACCGGCGGCGTGGTCTCCTCGCTTGGCAAAGGCCTGATGGCCGCCTCGCTTGCAGCATTGCTGCAGGCGCGAGGTTTCCGTGTGCGCATTCGGAAGTTCGATCCCTATCTCAACGTCGATCCGGGCACGATGAGCCCGTATCAGCATGGTGAAGTCTATGTGACCGACGACGGGGCGGAGACCGACCTCGACCTTGGTCATTATGAGCGCTTCACCGGGGTATCCGCGCGCCAGTCCGACAATGTGACTCAGGGGCGCGTCTATCAGACGATCATCACGCGCGAGCGGCGCGGCGATTATCTGGGCGCGACGGTGCAGGTGATCCCGCACGTCACGGACGAGATCAAGGCCTTCGCCACCGCCGATACCGACGACCTGGATTTCGTGCTGTGCGAGATTGGCGGCACGGTCGGCGACATCGAATCGCTGCCCTTCATGGAAGCGATCCGCCAGCTGCATAACGAGCTGGATCGCGGCCAATCGATCTTCGTCCATGTGACGCTGGTGCCCTATATCGCGGCGGCGGGCGAGCTGAAGACCAAGCCTACCCAGCATAGCGTGCGCGAGCTGACGTCGCTCGGCATCCAGCCAGATATATTGCTCTGCCGATGCGAGCATCCGCTGCCGGACAGCGAGCGCCGGAAGATCGCGCTGTTCTGCAATGTCCGGCCCGAAGCGGTCATCCCCGCGCTCGACGCCAGCAGCATCTATGCCGTGCCCGCCCAATATCATGCCGAGGGGCTCGATGACGAAGTGCTGCGCGCCTTCGGCATCGCAGGGTCGCCCAAGCCCTCGCTCGACCGCTGGCTCGACATCATGGACCGCCAGCAAAATCCGGAAGGCGAGGTCACGATCGGCGTCGTCGGCAAATATGTCGGCCTGCCCGACGCCTACAAGTCGCTGCACGAAGCGCTCACCCATGGCGGTTTCGCCAACCGGGTGAAGGTCAACATCAAGTGGATCGATGCCGAACTGTTCGAGAAGGGCGACGATCTCGCCGCCAGTCTCGAGCCGATGCACGGCATCCTCGTCCCCGGCGGTTTCGGCGTGCGCGGGTCCGAAGGCAAGATCGCCAGCGTCAAATTCGCGCGCGAACGCAACGTGCCCTTCTTCGGCATCTGCCTTGGCATGCAGATGGCGTGCATCGAAGGCGCGCGGAACACGGCGGGGATCGCGGAAGCTTCCACCACCGAATTTGGCGAGACGAGCGAGCCCGTCGTCGGCCTCATCACCGAATGGATGGGCAAGGAAGGGCTGCAGAAGCGCACCGCCGAGACCGATCTGGGCGGCACGATGCGGCTGGGCGCTTATCCTGCCAGGCTG
>DATFDS010000147.1:0-14482 GCA_035251955.1 Sphingobium sp.
CTTCATCACCTATCAGCTACCTGTGGCGCGCTTTTGTGAAGCCTATATGCAGGCGGTCATCGCCCATCCCTGGATGCAGGAATGGATCGGCGGCGCGCAGGCGGAGGAATGGGTGATCGACCGATTCGAAGCGCCGCCTCAGCTGGGGTGAGGACAGCGGGTAGCGGCCAATTGTTGCCATTAAGCAATTCGTGCTCCTGCGAAGGCAGGAGCCCAGTTCAGACGGCGGGCCTGGGCTCCTGCCTTCGCAGGAGCACGTTACGCTGCGACCACAAACCTTATCCGCTCTCCACCCCTTGGCCGACGCACAAAAAAGGGCCGGCGGAACGATCCCGCCGGCCCTTTTTGCATGACGCTCGCGCGTCCTGTCAGCCGACGATTTCTTCCGCCTTGAAGAAATAGGCGATCTCGATCGCCGCATTTTCCTCGCTGTCCGAACCATGGACCGAATTGGCTTCGATCGATTCGGCATAATCCTTGCGGATCGTGCCTTCGTCGGCATTGGCGGGGTTGGTGGCGCCCATGATGTCGCGGTTGCGCTTCACGGCGTCTTCGCCTTCCAGCACCTGGACGACGACCGGGCCGGAGATCATGAAGGCGACCAGGTCAGCGAAGAAAGGGCGTTCCTTGTGAACGGCATAGAAGCCTTCGGCCTGCTCCCGGCTCATGCGGATGCGCTTGGAGGCGACGACCCGCAGGCCCGCTTCTTCCAGCTTCTTGGTCACGGCGCCCGTCAGGTTGCGACGAGTCGCGTCGGGCTTGATGATCGAAAAGGTGCGGGTCACGGCCATAAGGCTCAAAAGCTCCGAATTGTTGGAATTGGAATGGCGCGCCCTTTAGACTGCGCGGTTCGCCGCCGCAAGGGGGCGTCGTCCGTCCGCGGGCCTTACGGGCCCTGTACCCACTTGCGCCCTTCCTGCCGCCAGAAGCGGGGCGTCACGCCCTCCCGCTTCGAAAGCGCGCGCCAGCTCGCTCGCGCGCCTTCGATCGTCACGGCGTCAAAAAAATAAAAGGCGCGGTCGAAATCCAGCGCTTCCTCACGCCAAAGGCCATCGGCGAGCGCGATGTGCCGCGCGCCGTTGCCCGCGACGCAATCCTGCGCGAGCAGGATGGGTTGGAGCGCCTCCTTGTCCCCGCCGGTGCGGCCGTGGGCCAGGAAGCTCTCCGGCGGGCCGGCCCATAAACCGGCCGAGATGCGGTCAAGCTGCGCCCCGTCCTGTGCGACCACCAGCAGCCGCTCGCCCAGGTCGAGGACCCGCGCCGCGATCGCGGGCAACACCTGGTCCACGGGATCGCGGCTGAGCTGGTAGAAATCGACCTGCATTGGCGTCCCTTCGCCTGCCGGCCATGCCCCATGTTCCTGCGAAGGCAGGAACCCAGTTCAAAAGCAGGCATATCGTTCAAACATTCGAACCATGCTCCTGTCTGCGCAGGAGCATGGTGTGGCGAAGGAGAGGTCAGCGCTCGAACTTGTCCGCCACCAGCCGATCGATCAGGCGCACGCCATAGCCGGTCGCGCCCTTGTCCCAGGTGGCGCCGGGCTTGTCGGCCCAGACCATGCCGGCAATGTCGAGATGCGCCCATTTGACGCCGTCGTCGACGAAGCGCTTGATGAACTGCGCCGCGGTGATGGAGCCGGCGTAGCGCGCTCCCATATTCTTCATGTCGGCGATCGGGCTGTCGATCAGCTTGTTGTAGGCGTCGGACAGCGGAAAGCGCCAGAGCTGGTCGCCGGTCGCCTTGCCCGCGGCGATCAGATCCTCGGCCAATCCTTCGTCATTGGCGAAAATGCCGGCATATTGATCGCCCAGCGCGACGATCATCGCACCGGTCAGGGTCGCCAGGTCGACGATCACCTCCGGCGCATAGGTCTTCTGCGCCCAGGTGATGACGTCGCACAGCACCAGCCGGCCTTCCGCGTCGGTGTTGATGACCTCGATCGTCTGGCCCGACATGGAGGTGACGATGTCGCCCGGCCGCTGCGCGTTGCCATCGGGCATATTCTCGACCAGGCCGCAGATGCCGACGACGCGCGCCTTCGCCTTGCGCCCGGCCAGCGCCTTCATCGCGCCGGCGACCGCGCCCGCGCCGCCCATGTCCCACTTCATGTCCTCCATGCCCGCGCCAGGCTTCAGGGAGATGCCGCCGGTGTCGAAGGTGACGCCCTTGCCGACGAACACGACCGGCTTGTCCACAGCGCCGCCGGTTCCGGTAGAAGCTGTGCCGTCCCACTCCATCGCGATCAGGCGCGGTTCGCGCACCGACCCCTGCGCCACACCCAGCAGCGCGCCCATGCCAAGGTCGGTCATCGCCGCCTTGTCCAGCACGGTGATCTTGACGCCGAGTTGCTCCAGTTCGCGACAGCGTTCGACGAAGCTTTCCGGATAGAGGATGTTCGCCGGCTCCGACACCAGTTGGCGGGTGAAGGCGACGCCTTCCGCGACGGCCGACAGCCGCTCCCAGGCGGCGCCGGCGTCGTTCGCGACCAGCGTGACCTTGGCCAGCGTGGGTTTCGCCTTCTCCGGCGTCCGGGTGCGATAGGTGTCGATCCGCCAGCCGCGCATCAGCACGCCATAGCCAAGCCGCGCGGCATTTTCGCCGGTGGCGCCGCCGAAAAATTCGACCGCCGCATGGATGGCGCCGCTGGTAGACAGGCGCGCGGTCAACGCGGCGCCGGCGCGCTCATGATCCGCCTCGCTGCCGCCGCCGGTGCCGATCAGCACGACGCGCAATATCTTGCCGCCTTCCTCGACGAAGCTCTCGAAGGACGATCCCACCTCACCCGTGAAGCGCGCGGCCGCAGCACCGGCGGCCAGCGTCGGCGCTGCGACGAGCGGCAGGGCATCGAAGCCGCCCTTGGGAACGGCAAAGACCAGGGTGTCGGCGTCGGGACGCACCGGACTGAATGCGATTTCCATCAAGGGTCCTTCTTCTTGTCAGCTGTGGGCAGGCGGGAATGACGTTCCCTCCAGATAATGTCGCTTGCCCCATCTGGCAAAGCCGTTCGCCCGATTTCCGATAAAAGAGGCGTGACGAATGATTGCGGCGCAGGCAAAGCAATGCGATAGGCGGGCAAGAAGCGCCCTTGAAGAGGCACAATATCCTTGCACATTTCCCCCTGTCCCTTGCCTTTCAAGACCATGCTGGCGGCCGGCGCGGCCACGGCCTGCCTGCTGGCCGTGCCTCGTGCCGCCGCGCAGGAGCTTGCCGAACCGCAGGCGCCGATCAGCGCGCCCGACGCGCCCGTGCCCGCGAATGAGGACCAGATCGGCTTTGCGGCGGACCAGCTGCAATATGACAGCCATACGGAGGTCGTGACGGCGAACGGCAATGTGCAGTTGCTGCGCGAAGGCAACAGGCTGCGCGCCGACAGCGTGACCTGGAACCGCAGCACCGGGCAGGTCGAGGCAAGGGGCAATGTCTCCGTCACCGACCCTGAAGGCAATATCGCCTATGGCGACCGGTTCGAAGTCACCGACACGCTGAAGGACGGCACGGTCGAAAATATGCTGCTGGTGCTGCAGTCGGGCGGGCGCCTGGCGGCGGCGCGCGGCCAGCGGGTGAACGGCGTCTACACGCTGCGCAAGGCCGCCTATACCGGCTGCGCCGTGGAAGACAGCCATGGCTGTCCCAAGGAGCCGACCTGGCAGATCAAGGCGGTGAAGGTGGTCTATGATCCGGTGCGCGCCCGGGTCTTCTACCACAACGCCAGCATCGAACTGTTCGGCCTGCCGCTGATCCCGATGCCCGGCTTTTCGCATCCGGTGGGCGATACCGGCGGCAGCGGCCTGCTGGTGCCCGATATCCGCTATGACCGGACCAACGGGCTGGAAGTCGCCCTTCCCTATTATTTCAAGCTGGCGCCCAACCGCGACCTTACCGTCACCCCGCATGTCTATTCCGACACGCTGCCGATGCTGGAAACGAACTTCCGGCATCTGTGGGACCGGGGCGCCTATCAGATCACGGGCTACGCGACCTACGGCACCCGGTCGAGCGCCAGTTCCACCTTGCCCGGATCCACGGTGCCGACGGGTACGCAAAAGGATTTTCGCGGCTATCTGGACGCCAGCGGCGGGCTGCAGCTCACGCCCGAATGGAGCGTCAACGGATCGATCCGCGTCACCACCGACCGCACGTTCCTGCGCCGCTACGATATCAGCCGCGACGACCGGCTGCGATCGACCGTCGGCGCGCAGCGGATCGGCGACAAAAGCTATTTCTCGATCGCGGGCTGGGCGGTGCAGACACTGCGGACCGGCGATTCGCAAGGGCAGACGCCGATCGCGCTGCCGGTGCTCGATTATCGCCTGCGCCTTACCGACCCGCTGCTGGGCGGCCGCATCCAGCTGCAGGCGAACACGCTCGCCATCACGCGCACCCATGGCCAGGACACGCAGCGCGCCTTTGCCGCGTTCGAATGGAATCTGCGCAAGCTGACCGGCATGGGCCAGGAGGTGAATTTCACCACCTATCTGCGCGGCGACGTCTATCACAGCAGCGACAATCTGCAGAACAACATCCCCCTATATGCCGGCGATCCGGGATGGAAGGCGCGCGGCATCGCGGCGGCGGCGATCGACATACGCTGGCCCTTCGTCGGCGAAGCCTTCGGCGGCGTGCAGCGGATCGCGCCGCGGGTACAGATCGTCGCCGCGCCCAAGCTCGCCAACCTGTCCGTTCCCAATGAGGACGCTCGCGCGATCGACCTGGAGGACAGCAATCTTTTCGCGCTCAACCGCTTCGCCGGCTATGACCGGTTCGAGGATTCGACCCGCGTCACCTACGGCCTGGAATATGGCCTGTCGCTGCCGGACTTCTCGCTGGAAAGCGTGGTCGGGCAAAGCTACCGCCTCAACAATCGCGAGAGCATATTGCCCAACGGCACCGGCCTGTCGGACCGCATGTCCGACATCGTCGGGCGCACCACCGTCCGCTACAAGGATTTCGTCAGCCTCACCCACCGTTTCCGGGTGGACAAGGATAACCTCGCCGTCCGCCGCAACGAGGTGGACGCGACCATCGGCTCGCGCAAGACCTATGTGATGGTCGGCTATCTGCGGCTCAACCGCGACATTGCGGGGATCGAGGATCTGCAGGACCGTGAGGAATTGCGCCTGGGCGGGCGCATCCAGTTCGCCCGCTTCTGGTCGGTGTTCGGCTCCACCGTCGTCGACCTGACCGATGCAAAGGAAGACAGGCTGAGCGTTGCGGACGGCTATGAACCGGTACGGCATCGGCTTGGCATCGCCTATGAGGATGACTGCCTGACGCTGGGCCTGACCTGGCGCCGCGACTATCTGGCCGCCGGCGACGCGCGAAAGGGCAACAGCTTCCAACTACGGCTGGCATTTCGCAACATCGGCATATAAGGATCAGCCTTCCCGTTCAGGATCGGTTCTGGCCGCTCAGGACCGGTTAAGGCGGACCGGCGCATCACGCGCTGGACCGTAATGGAGAGTTTTGTCGACGATGCAGCTTGTCGTTTCCCCGTCTTCCCGCCTTGGCCGTTCGCTGCGGTCCAGCGTGCACGCCCTGCTTCTCTCCTCGATCCTGCTGGGGTCGAGCGTGACGCCTGTCGGCGCCCAGACCGTCGACGATGACGACAAGGTTGCGACGCAGCAGTTGAACCTGCCCCAGGACGTGACCGTCTTCGGCAAGAGCGATCCCAATGTCCGCAAGGCGACCGCGATCGTCAACGGCCGCATCATCACCGGCACCGATGTCGACCAGCGGCTTGCCCTCATCATCACCGCCAATGGCGGCAAGGTGTCGGCGGAGGAAAAGGAGCGGCTGCGCATCCAGGTGTTGCGCAACCTGATCGACGAGACGCTGCAGATCCAGGAAGCATCCGCGCACGATATCAAGATCGACAAGGCCGAGATCGAGCAGAGCTATGAGCGCGTCGCGGCCAATTTCCGCCAGTCGCCCGCGCAGTTCGATCAATATCTGCGCACGCAGGGCAGCTCGTCGGCCAGCATCAAGCGGCAGATCGAGGGCGAACTGGCCTGGAGCCGCCTGCTCCGCCGCAACATCCAGCCCTTCGTCAACGTGTCCGAGGACGAGGTGAAGTCGGTTGTCGACCGCATGAACGCGGCCAAGGGCAGCGACGAATTCCGCATCGGTGAAATCTACCTGTCGGCGACGCCCGAAAATCAGGCGCAGATTACCGCCAATGCCCGCAACATCATCGAACAGATCAAGCAGGGCGGCAGCTTCGCGGCCTATGCGCGGCAATTCTCCGAAGCCTCGACCGCGGCGGTCGGCGGCGACCTGGGCTGGGTACGCCCGGCGCAGCTGCCCGACGAACTGGCGCAGGCGGCGGCGGAAATGCAGGTCGGCCAGATCGCCGGGCCGATCCCCGTGCCGGGCGGCGTCTCGCTGATCTACGTCATGGACAAGCGCAAGGTGCTGACTGCCGATCCGCGCGACGCGCTGCTCAGCCTCAAACAGCTGTCGATCAGCTTCCCGGCCGGCACCACCAAGGAACAGGCCAGCGCCAAGGCGGCTGCCTTCGCCGCGCAGACCAAGGCGATCAAGGGCTGCGGCCTGGCGAATGAGCTGGGCGGCAAGATGGGCGCCGATGTTGTCGACAACGACAATGTGAAGGTGCGCGATCTGCCGCCGCAGCTGCAGGATATCCTGCTGAACCTGCAGGTCGGCGAGGCGAGCCCGCCCTTCGGGTCGATCAACGACGGTGTGCGCGTGCTTGTGGTGTGCGGCCGTGACGATGCCAGCTCCGCCGCCGCACCCAATGCGGAGCAGATCATGGCACAGCTGGAAGAGGAACGGGTCAACAAGCGCGCGCGCATCTATCTGCGCGATCTCCGCCGCGATGCCGTCATCGACTATAACTGATCCGGCCGCCCCGCTGCCGCCCTTCGCCGTCCCACTCGGCGATCCGGCGGGCATCGGCCCGGAAATCGTCGCGAAAAGCTGGGTCATGCGCGATGCGCGGGGCCTGCCGCCTTTCTTCGCGGTGGGCGATATCGCGTCGCTGCGCGCGGTGTGGTCCGGCCCGATCGAACTGATCACCACGCCCCAGGAGGCGGCGGGGGTCTTCGACATCGCCCTGCCCTGCCTGCAGGTGGCGGAGGCGGGCGAGATCGTTCCGGGCACGCCCAGCACCGACGGCGCGCGCACCGCCTTCCAGGCGCTCGAAGCCTCTGTCGGGCTGGCGCGCACGGACTCTGCCGCCGGCATCGTGACGGCGCCGGTGGGCAAGGAGCAACTCTACGGCGTCGGCTTCACCCATCCGGGACAAACCGAGTTCATCGCCGAACGTTGCGGCGTGGCGCCGCATAATGCGGTGATGATGCTCGCCGGCCCATCGCTCAAGGTCGTGCCGGTGACGATCCATATTCCGCTGGCGGACGTGTCGTCTGTCCTGACGATCGACCTGATCCGCGCGCGCGCCATCACGACGGTGAAGGGTCTCCAGCGCAATTTCGGCATTCCCCGGCCGCGGATCGTGGTGGCCGGGCTCAACCCGCATGCGGGCGAAGGCGGCGCGCTGGGCCGGGAGGAGATAGAGGTGATCGCCCCGGCCATAGAGTCGCTGCGCGAAGAGGGCATGGACATTGTCGGTCCCTTGTCCGCCGACGGCCTGTTCCATACGCGCGCGCGGGAGACCTATGACGCGGTGCTGTGCATGTATCATGACCAGGCGCTGATCCCCCTGAAGACGCTGCATTTCGATGACGGCGTCAACATCACGCTGGGCCTGCCGATCGTGCGCACGTCGCCCGACCATGGCACCGCCTTCGGCATCGCCGGCAAGGACAGCGCCAATCCGGGCGCGATGATGGCGGCGCTCAAAATGGCCGCCGAAGCCGCCCGTTCGCGCCTCGCTTATGGCCACTGACGCGCGGCCGCCGCTCCCGCCGCTGCGTGAGGTTATCGCGGCACACGGCCTGCAGGCGAGCAAGGCACTGGGGCAGAATTTCCTGCTCGACGAACAACTGCTCGACCGGATCGCGGCGATCCCCGGGCCGATCGAGGGGCGGCCGGCGTTCGAGGTCGGGCCGGGGCCCGGCGGCCTGACCCGCGCGATCCTGCGGGCGGGTGCGCAACTGGTCGCGGTAGAGCGGGACCGACGCTGCCTGCCCGCGCTGGCGGAACTGGATCAGGCCTTTCCGGGTCAGCTGCGCGTCATCTCCGGCGACGCGATGCAGGTCGACGCGCGGGCGGAAGCGGGCGATGGCGCGCATATCATCGCCAACCTGCCCTATAATGTCGGCACGGCCCTGCTCATCGGCTGGCTGTCGGCGGACTGGACGCCGCTGCCCTGGTGGTCGACGCTGACGCTGATGTTCCAGATGGAGGTGGCCGAGCGTATCGTCGCCAAGCCCGGCGGCGACCATTATGGCCGGCTGGCCGTGCTCGCCCAATGGCGCAGCGAAGCACGGATCGCGATGAAGGTGCACCGCAGCGCCTTCACCCCGCCGCCCAAGGTCATGTCGGCAGTGGTGCACATCACCCCCAAGCCGGCGCCCGAGGGCGTGCAGCTCAAGCATCTGGAGCGTCTCACCGCCGCCGCCTTCGGCCAGCGCCGCAAGATGCTGCGGCAGAGCCTGAAAGGGCTGCCGGGCGCGCTGGAGGCGCTGGAGGCGGTAGGCATCGATCCGCAGCGCCGCGCCGAAACGGTCAGCGTGGAGGAATTCGTCGCGGTCGCGCGAATCATGGGCGGCACCCGTTCCCGATAAGACAGAGGACAGTCCGATGACCATCACTCGTTACGTCACGGTTCATGAAGGCCCCGGCGGCCTTTTCGAAAGCACAGCGATAGTCGACAGTGCGGCAACGGGCCCGCAGCCCGGCGTCCTGCTTTTCCCCAATGCGCTGGGCATCAAGGAGGCGGACTTCGCCTATGCCGAGCGTGTGGCGGCGCTGGGCTACGCCGTGCTGGTCGCGGACGTCTACGGCCAGGGCAAGCGCACGACGCGCGCCGACCCCGATCCCGGCCGCTACATGGCCGAACTGAATGCCGACCGCGCTTTGCTGCGCGACCGCATCCAGGCGGCCCATGCGACGCTGAAGGGCCTGGGCGAGGTCGATGCCGCTCGCACCGCCGCCATCGGCTTCTGCTTCGGCGGCAAATGCGTGCTCGACCTCGCCCGCAGCGGTGCGGACATTGCCGGCGTCGTCAGCTTCCACGGCGTCTATGACGCCCCGCCCTTCCCCAATGAAAGGATCGGCGCGAAGCTGCTCATCTGCCACGGCTGGGACGATCCGATCGCCCCGCCCGAAGCGACCGTCGCGCTGGCGAAGGAACTGACCCAGGCCGGCTGCGACTGGCAGGTCCATGCCTATGGCCATACCGGCCACGCCTTTACCGATCATGACGCGAACATGCCCGACAAGGGCCTGGCCTATCAGCCGGACGCCGACCGGCGGAGCTTTCGGGCGATGGCGGATTTTCTCGGGGATTTGTTTAGCTGAGGGGCCTCATTTCGTCATCCCAGCGAAAGCTGGGATCTCAGGAGATGAAGCGCGACACGGCCTGAGACCCCAGCCTTCGCTGGGGTGACGCTATTGGGGTGGAAAGGTTCACCTTCCTCCTCTAACCCAACTCAAATCTCGTCGATCATCTCCGCCAGCACCGCCAGGCAATCCTTGGCGAGTTGCATCGACCGCGCCGGCGACCAGCCGAACTCCGCATCGGGCAGGTCGTCATTATCCTTGAACGGCATTTCCAGCGTCATCGCCACCGCGCCGAAGCGCTCGGCGATCTGGTTGGTCGACATGGACAGGTTCGCCTTGCCCTCCGGCGCGACGGGATAGCCGCGCCTGGTCTGGAAATCGGGCGTGCGCGCGGCAAGCGTGCCGCGATAGCGGTGATAGAGGCCAAGCTGCCGTTCGGTGATCGACGGAATGCCTTCGAACCCGGCGAGGAAGACCGCCGCGATCGCTTCATCCCCATGCACGTCCATCGCGAAATGGACCCCGCTTTCGTCCATCGCCCGGCGCACCAGGAAGACCTCGGGACTGCGCTCCAGCGACGGCTCATGCCATTCGCGGTTGAGGTTCACGCCCACCGCATTGGTGCGCAAATGTCCCCTTCGGCTGCCATCCGGGTTCATGTTGGGCACGATGTGGAAGGTCGCCTTTTGCCGCAACAGGCGGGCGACCGCATCCTCGGGATCGCACAGCCGCTCCAGCGCGCCTTCCATCCACCATTCCGCCATGCTCTCGCCCGGATGCTGGCGCGCATAGAGCCAGACCTGCTTGGGCCCCTCGCCCAGCGTCAGCAGGTCGAGCGGCTGGCGGTCGAGCGTCAGGCCCAGTTCGCGATGCGTCACGCCCGGCTGACTGGCCGCCCAGGCGACCAGATCATGGTGCCGCTCCATCGAATAGGGCGCGAAATAGGCGATCCAGACCGCATTGGCCTGCGGGGTGAGGCGAATGGTCAGCGTGCCGTTGGCGTAGCTGGTGTCGGCCTGCCGCCAGCCTTCCCGATCCTCGCTCACCCGCGCCTTGTAGCCGGGCCAGCCATCGGGATAGGCGGAGGTCCCGCAATTGGTGATGGCCAGTTCCACCGCGCGCCCTGCGACGCCCGCGACACGGAAATGAAACCATTGATAGAAGTCGCTCTGTCGATCCTTGACGATCTCCAGCTCGGCGCGGACGGCCTCGGCGGTGTCGGTGATGGAGATGGTGCGAATATTGCCGCTGTCGAAGGCACTTATGATCGAGATGGTCATTTGACCGTTATAGTGCGCCCCGATTCACCCGGATAGCCCCCGATCAGCGCGGCGGCGAGCTTTTGCGCGGCCAGGCCCGGCTGCGCCGCCGGCGTACCCTCCCGCGCTTGCGTCAGCGCGCGGCCCTCCCAGATCGTGGCCGAATCGGAGCGGCGGTGAATCTGCACCTGCAGTTCGGAGGCGACGAGATCCTTGGGGCGGCCCGACAGGTTGATGCCGATGCCCACGCCCATGCCGGAATAACCGCCGCTGCCGACGGCGCCGCCCACCCCGACGCTGACCGGATTGCCGTCGCGGCCATAGCCCGTCGGTCGAAAGCTGCGGCGGAAGGACAGCAGCGCGACATAGTCGCTCCGAACGCCCGGAGCCGCTGCGCTGAAGCCGACGCGCTGCAATTCCTGCTCGACCGCCGCGGCATAGGTGCGGAACTCCAGGCTGACGTCCGGATTGCCGGGCGCTTCCTCGACCGCGATCGAACCGGCGCGGGCAGGATCACCGACATGGAAACGCGTAACCTCGACCGGCGGGACGGCCGTGGCACAGCCCGCCAGGGACAGGGCCAGGAAGGACGATAGGATGATCTGCTTCACCATGATAACTCCGTTCGAGTCTTTGGCTCTTACACGACGCCGGCACGCCAATTCCATCAACGCGTGAAGCCAAGGCTTTGCTGCATATGGGATGAACGCGGGTGAAAGAGCGGCTCCATGCCCTTGACTTTCCGCCTCCTCCCCCATAGGGGCTGCGCTTCGATTTTCCGATCACGCAAGATTCATCAAAGGCTGGTTCCATGAAGATCCGCAACTCGCTCAAGTCGCTCAAGGGCCGTCACCGGGATAACCGCGTGATCCGCCGCCGCGGCCGCACCTATGTCATCAACAAGACCAACCGTCGCTTCAAGGCTCGCCAGGGCTGATTGAATGACGGATATCGCCGCCGTCATCTTCGACGTCGGCGAGGTCCTCTATCATTGGGAGCCCCGGCTCCTGTACGAGCGCCTGATCGAGGATGATCGGGCGCTCGACGCGTTTCTGCGCGATGTCGTCACGACGCAATGGCATGTCCAGCATGATGTCGGCCGCCCCTTCGCGGAGACCAGCGCGGAACTGATCGCGCTCCACCCTGAGCATGCGCCGCTGATTCGCGTCTGGGGCGAGCGATTCGCCGACAGCGTCACGCCCGCCGTAACGGGCATGCCGCAGATCGTCGCCGAGCTTGACCAGCGCGGCGTCCCCCTCTTCGCCCTCACCAATTTCAGCGCCGAATTCTGGCAGCCCTTCCATGCCCGCGAAGCGGCGCTGTTCGCCTGCTTCCGCGACATATTGGTGTCGGGCGTCGAAAAGCTGGTGAAGCCCGACCCCGCCATCTATCGGCTGGCGCTCCGCCGCTTCGGCCTCCAGCCCGCGCAAACCCTGTTCATCGACGACCGGGCGGAGAATATCGCGGCGGCGCAGGCGCTCGGCCTATGCGGCCACCTGTTCCGCGATGCGGACACCTTGCGTCAGGACCTGACAGCGCGCGGACTGCTAGAGCAAAGCGTATAACCTCGGAATCACCCCACCCCCCCGTTCGGGCTAAGCTTGTCGAAGCCCCCTCCTTCTTGAAGAAAGCAAGGCCCTTCGACAGGCTCAGGGCGAACGGATGTTGGTGATTTGGTTTCAGGCATGCCCCCCTAATCCCGCCCTTTAAGTTCATCGCCCCGGATAGCGGCGACATGCAACACATTGGTCGACCCCGGCGTGCCGAAGGGAACGCCCGCCAGAACGACGATCTTGCCGCCCTTTTCGACCATGTCGGTCCGCAGCGCCATGCGCCGGGCTTTGCCCACCATCTCCTCAAAATTGCCGATATCCTTGGTCCGCACCGCATGCACGCCCCAGGTGAGGCCCAGCTTGCGCGCCGTGTCGATCCGCGGCGTCAGCGCCAGGATGGGCGCGGACGGCCGCTCGCGCGCCACGCGCCGCACCGTGCTGCCCGAGGAGGTGAAGCAGGTGATGGCGCTCGCCCCCACGACCGAGACGATGCCCGCCGCCCCTTCCGCCAGCGCGTCGGCGGTGGTCGCATCGGGCTTGGTTTCGGTAAAGTGCAGGCGTGCGAAATAGCCCGGATCGCGCTCGACGCTATGGGCGATGCTGTCCATCATCGCCACCGCCTCCTGCGGCCAGTCGCCCGCCGCCGTTTCCGCCGACAGCATGATCGCATCGGCCCCGTCATAGACCGCCGTCGCCACGTCGGACACTTCCGCGCGGGTCGGCGTCGGCGCCTTGATCATCGATTCGAGCATCTGCGTCGCCACCACCACCGGCCGCCCCATGCGCCGCGCGGTCGCGACGATCTGCTTCTGCAGCGGCGGCACCGCCTGCGGCGGCAGCTCGACGCCCAGGTCGCCACGCGCCACCATCACGCCGTCGGCCAGTTCGATAATCTCCTCCAGCCGCTGCACCGCCGACGGCTTTTCGATCTTCGCCATCAGCGATCCATAGCCGCCCATCAGCTTGCGCGCTTCGGCCAGATCCTCCGGCCGCTGCACGAAGCTCAGGGCGATCCAGTCGCAGCCCTGCTGGACGGCGAAGCTCAGATCACGCCGGTCCTTGTCGGTCAGCGCGGGCACCGGCACGACCACGTCGGGCACATTCACGCCCTTGCGGTTCGACAGGGTGCCGCCGACCTCCACCACCGTATCGATGCGCTCCTCGATCACGCTCTTGACCCGCAGCACCAGCTTGCCATCGTCCAGCAACAGGCGAGTGCCGGGCACCAGCGCCTCGTAAATTTCCGCATGCGGCAGGTTGACGCGCGTAGCGTCGCCCGGCTTTTCGTCCCGGTCGAGTGTGAAAGCAGCGCCGGTTTCCAGCACCACCAGCCCGCGCTCGAACGTGCCGACGCGCAGCTTGGGGCCCTGCAGGTCGGCCAGGATCGTGGTCGGGCGGCCGAACTCCTTCTCCAGCGCCCGGATCGCCGCGATGCGCGCGGCATGATCCTCATGGCTGCCATGGCTCATATTGATGCGAAAGGCGTCCGCCCCTGCGACGAACAGCGCCCGGATCACCTCCGGACTGTCGCTCGCGGGTCCCAGGGTCGCCAAAATCCGGACCTTGCGCGAACGGGGCGGTAATTTCGTCATTCTTTAAAGCTCCTGGCCGTCGATACGCGCCTCTGGCTTGCCAGGGCGGTGTTTTCGATTATCCGTGCTGCACGACAGGATGATGTAGATCAGCGAAAGGATCGCCGTGGCCGACAATATGCTCACAGATGCGGTTGCCGCAACCGCCTTCCGCCGGCTTGTGGCGCATTTACAGCATCGTACCGACGTCCAGAATATCGACCTGATGGGCACGGCCGGCTTTTGCCGCAACTGCCTGGCGGACTGGATCGCCGAGGCGGACGGCACGCTCGACAAGGATGAGGCGCGCGCGATCATCCACGGCATGCCCTTTTCCGAATGGAAACAGCGCTACCAGAGCGAGGCGACACCCGAACAGCTTGCCAAGATGCAGGAGAGTGTGGCGAAGAACGCCGACAACCATTAGGAGCGGTTGCCAACCGATTCACACCCACCTGGAGATTAGATAAATGAGCGAGGGCAACGTCGCCGCCGATCAGCTACGCCTTTTCATCGAGCGCATCGAGCGCCTGGAAGAGGAAAAGAAAGGCATCGGCGACGATATCAAGGACGTCTATCTGGAAGCCAAGGCAACCGGGTATGATTCGAAGATCATGCGCCAGATCATCCGGCTGCGGAAAATGCCGGTGCACGACCGCCAGGAAATGGAAGCAAT
>DATFDS010000148.1:0-4376 GCA_035251955.1 Sphingobium sp.
GATCGCACCCTTCAGCTGAACGGCGCCGCCTTCTACTATGATTACACCAACAAGCAGGTCCGCGGCGTTACGGAAATACCGCCGATCGGTACGCTGGAAACATTGGTCAACATCCCGAAATCGCATGTGATCGGTTTCGAGTTGAGCGGCAACTGGCGGCCGATCGACGGGCTGACGATTTCGCCGTCCATCACGCTGACCAAGTCCAAGATCGAGGGCTCTTTCATCAACGGCACCTCGGCGTCCACGACGGTGGACTTCGGCGGTCAACCTTTCCCCTATACCCCGAAATGGTCCGGCAGCACCGATGCTGAATATCGCTGGAACCTGAACACCGATCTCACGGCATTTCTGGGCGGCAATGTCAGCTACCAGACCTCCACCAATGGCAGTGTCGGACAACCGGAACTCTTCCGTCTTAGGGGCTACGCGCTGCTCGACCTTCGTGCAGGCATATCCGGCCCGGATGACAAGTGGACCGCCAGTATCTGGGGCCGCAATGTGACGAATGTCTATTATTGGACCGCCGCGACACGCGGATCGGATGCCGCCGTGCGCTATGCCGGCATGCCGGTAACCTACGGCGTGTCTTTCAACTTCCGTTACTGAACCGCTGGACTGGTCCGCTTGCCCGACAGGCAGGCGGACCCTTCACATCACAATCGGGCAACCGCCGACGCCTGAGCGCCGCATGACCGCTAGAAGAGCAAGCGACATCCGCTTGACGTATTGCCGCTGTTCCGCGACTTCCCCGATAACTGTCATTATCATCTCGGGCTGCAGGAATCGATGACTGGATCGCCCAGGACGAAACGGGTTCCCGCCCGCGCGGGAACGACGGGTCCAGCGCGAACGGAGGTTGGGCGATCCCGATTTCAAGCGCCTTGCCCCAGGTTGAAGCGGCGGCGAGACATGGGGACGCAAAGCGATCACTTCCGCCACGGCCTCACCGCCGCTGGAAATCAGGCGACCTGCGGCTCCCGCACGCCGGTGCGGCTTTCGAGGACGACCTTCTGTTCCGCGTCGCGGATGCTGCGTTCAAGGCCTGCTGCCATCGCCCCGGAACCGCGCTTCTTGAGCACGGGGATGATGTGCGTGCCGAGCAGCTCGATGGACTTCATCACCGCCTCATGCGGCAGATAGCCGAAGTTGAGGTAGCACAGCAGCTGGTCCACGCCCGCTTCCTCATAGCGGAGCAATTTCTTGAGGCATTCGTCCGGCGTGCCGACGATCACCATGTCCTCGCGGTCGAACTCGGTGATGTCGAACTCGCCGCGAATACGGGCCTGGAGGAGCGGGAACATCTTCTGCTGATCCTCCTCGCTCATGTTGGAAAATTCCCATTTCAGGTGGAATTCGGCGACGCCCTTGTACCACCACCACATGGAGTCCCAGAGGCGGTTGGTCGCGAATTCGTCGCGCGATTCCGCGCAGTGGACCAGCGTATAGACGCCGACCTTGTTCGTATGGATGCTGGTGAGCGGCTTCGCGCGCTGCTGCGCCTTGTGGTAGGCGTTGATGACTTCCTTCAGCTTTTCCAGCGGCTGCATGATGGAGAAGCAGAGCAGGCCGCAGCCATTCTCGCCCGCCATCGTCGCGCTCGACTCCGTGGATGCGGCCATCCAGGCGGGCGGATGCGGGAATTGATAGGGCTTGGGTGTCACCATGCGCTTGGGGAACTTCAGATATTCTGAATCCTCTTCATAATATTCCTGCTCCCACATGCCGACCACGGTGCGCGCCGCCGCCTTCATCTTCTCCTTGCTCGACGCGATGTCCACGCCGAAGGCGAGCTGTTCCATCGGCGTCGACCGGCCCATGCCCCAGATCGCGCGGCCGCGGGACAGGAGGTCGACGGTCGCCACCTTTTCCGCCACCCGCGCCGGATGGATGAATTCATGCGGCATGAGGGACACGCCGAAGCCGAGCTTGATGTTCTTGGTGATCTGCGACAGCGCGCCCAGCACCACATCGTTGCACGGCATATGGCTGCGGTTTTCGCGGAAATGATGCTCGACCAGCCAGACAGCCTCGAACCCCAGCTTATCGGCGAGTACGATCTGCTCGATATTGTCGCGATAGGCGGTCCGCTCAGCCGCGCGCTGGCCCCAGGGATGCTCCCCTGCCCATGGCTGCGGCACGTCGAATTCGTAAAGCATCCCCAGTTCCATAAAACACCTCTATTGCTATTAGGATGATCTCTATTACCGGAGATGAATTGGCGGCTACAAGTCAAATCCCAAACACTTCACGAAGTTTATATAGACGCATTCATATCTATATATATGTACGCTCAAGTTATTTGGTAGATACTTCGCTTGCATGGCAATAGTCGCTTGACGAATTCACTTGAGCCTATCTATCATCCTGCCCATTCATTGACCGCCCTATTCGGCGGCCTTGCAAGAACGGTATGGGATAGGATGGAAAAGCTATTTGATCGCGTCATTCGCGGTGGGTCGATCGCGGATGGAACGGGCGCCGGACTGTTCGAAGCGGATGTGGGCATAATCGGCTCCCATATTGCCGCCGTCGGACCCGATCTTGGCGCCGGACGAGAGGAAATCGATGCGCGCGGCTTGCTGGTCACGCCCGGTTTCGTCGATGTGCATACCCATTATGATGGTCAGGTCACCTGGGAGAATACGCTCGCCCCGTCGTCCGACCATGGCGTCACGACCGTCGTCATGGGCAATTGCGGCGTGGGGTTCGCACCCTGCCGCCCCGCCGACCGCGAGGCGCTCATCACCCTGATGGAGGGCGTGGAGGATCTGCCCGAGGCGGTGCTGTCCGCCGGCATTCCCTGGGCATGGGAGGATTTCGGCGGCTATCTCGATTTCCTGGCGTCCCGATCCTACAATATCGACATCGCAGCCCAGATTCCGCATGCGCCCGTTCGCGTGTTCGCGATGGGGGAAAGAGCGTTCGACCTGCAGCCCGCGACGGATGCGGACAGCGCGCTGATGGCGCGGATCGTGGCCGACGCCATCCGGGCGGGCGCCCTGGGGTTCACCACGTCGCGCAGCCTGAATCACAAGGGGAGCGACGGCCGGACGACCCCTTCCTGGCGGGCGGCGGAGCATGAACTGACGACCATCGCGCGCGCGGTGGGGGAATGCGGGACCGGCGTTCTGCAAGCCATATCGGATTTCCAGGATCCCGACGCGGAAATGGAGATATTGGGCCGGATGTGCAAGGCGGGTGGGCGGCCCATGTCCGTCTCCCTGATGCAGCGGCACAGTGCGCCGGAAATGTGGCGCGATGTCCTGCGCTGGATAGAGCATCTCAATGCAGAGGGCTGCGTCATGCGCGCGCAGGTGGCGGGGCGGCCGGTCGGCGCGCTGATCGGCCTGCAACTGAGCTTCAATCCCCTGTCGCGATCTCCCGCCTACGCGGCCGTCGCGAACCTTCCGCTGAAGGACCGGGCGCGGGCGCTTGCCGAACCCACGCTGCGTGCGGGAATCATCGCAGACCTGCGGGCATTGCCCGACAAGTTCCAGTTCGACTATCTGTACCCGCTCGGCAATCCCCCGGACTATGAGCCCACGCCCGACCGTTTCATCGCGGTCATGGCGCGCGCGCGCGGCGTCGACCCGCTCGACCTGCTGTACGATCTCATGCTCGAGGACGACGGCGCTGCCATCATCGCCCATCCCGTCTCGAATTTCGCCGACGGGTCGCTCGACACCTGCCGCGTCATGATGCAGCATCCGCTCACCATCATGGGTCTTGGCGACGGCGGGGCGCATCTGGGCCTCCTGTGCGACGCAAGCCAGCCGACGCATATGCTGAACTATTGGGCGCGCGACCGTGCGCGCGACAAGTTGCCCCTGGAACGCGTCGTCGCGTCGCTGACCCACGAAACGGCGAGTGCGATGGGGCTGTCCGACCGGGGGCAGATCGCGCCCGGCAAAAGGGCGGACCTCAACATCATCGATTTCGATCGTCTTTCGATGGACCCGCCAACCGTCACCTACGACCTGCCCAGGGGCGGCCGCCGCGTGCGACAGCGCGCCCATGGCTATGTCGCCACGATCGTGGCGGGCGAAACGACCCTTCAGCATGACGAGGACACGGGCAACCGCCCCGGCCGACTCGTCCGCGGTGCCCGATGACGACCGGGATGCAGGAAGAAACCCGAAGCGACGGCGAAGGAAGAGAGAAAATGGACGAAGGTGCAGCGCAACCCCTGATGCTTGCGGCGCGCGTGGTTCCCATGCCCTCCTATCTCAGCGCCGAGGCGCAGGCCCTCCTCACGCCCCGCCCGCCGGCCCAGGGCGATTATCCCCCGGCCGAAGACAAGGCGGCCTGGCGCGCGGTGATCGCGGAGCGGGAGAATGGTCTTCTGCCGCTGCTGGAGCGGATGAATTCCGTAC
>DATFDS010000149.1:0-21093 GCA_035251955.1 Sphingobium sp.
CTTGATCCCCCAAGGCGCCGACGCCATATTGCCGCGCATGGACAAGCTCAACCTGACCGACGCCGAATGGCGCGAGCGCCTTTCCCCGGAACAATATCATATCCTGCGGGAAGCGGGGACGGAGCGCGCCTTCACCGGCAAATATAACGGCAACAAGGCCGACGGCGTCTATTATTGCGCCGGCTGCGGCGCCGAACTGTTCGACGCCGACGAGAAATATGACAGCGGATCGGGCTGGCCCAGCTTCACCGCGCCGGTCGATATCGACGCGGTAGAGGAAATTCGCGACGCCAGCCATGGCATGATCCGCACCGAAGTGCGCTGCGCCCAATGCGAAGGGCATCTGGGCCATGTCTTTCCCGATGGGCCGGGCGTCAACGGCCTGCGCTATTGCATGAACAGTGCGTCGCTGGATTTCAAACCGCGCGACGCGGTTGAATAATCGTTCATCCCGGGTAAAGCGTCGCTTCTCTTGAGAAACGAGACTTTTTCCGCAGCCTGCGCCTGATCTTCCGCCGGCTGCCTTCCACTTAGCGCGTATCCGGGCACAGAAATGGCACAATCAGGCAAGGGCAAGGGAACGGCGGGCAAGGTGAAGCTGTGGCTGGTTCGTGCCCTGAAATTCGGGCTGGTGGCCACGCTGGGCGCGCTGTTCGCCATCGGCGTGGCGGTGGTGATCGCCTATCAGTCGCTACCCAGCTATGAATCCCTGAAATCCTCGCCCAACGGCCAGATGATCCGCGTCCATGCGGCGGACGGCAGCGTCATCGTCTCGCTGGGCCCGAGCTTCGGGCGATGGCTCGCCTATGACCAGATCCCCACGGTAATGGTCGACGCGATGATCTCCACCGAGGACAAGCGTTACTATCTGCACCCCGGCGTCGACCCGATCGGCATGGTGCGCGCGACCTGGGTGGCGCTGGAAAACCGGGGCAAGGGGCGGCGCTGGCAGGGCGCCTCCACCATCACCCAGCAGGTGACGCGCAACATCTTCCTCAACAACAGCTATAGCTGGGGCCGCAAGGTTCGCGAGATGATCCTGGCGCTCGCGCTGGAGCGGAAATTCTCCAAGCGGCAGATTTTGGAACTGTACCTCAACAAGGTCTATTTCGGCGGCGGCGCCTATGGCATCGATGCTGCCAGCCGGAAGTTTTTCGGCCATCCCGCGACCGGTCTCAACCTGCCCGAAGCGGCGATCATCGCGGGTCTGGTAAAGGCGCCCTCCAGCTATTCACCGACCGCCGATGCCGATGCCGCCATCGGCCGCGCGGGCGTGGTGCTGGACCTGATGCAGGAAAATGGCGTGATCAGCGCGGGCGAGCGCGCCGGCGCCGACCTGGCCGACGTCAAGATGGCGCCCGAACCACCGCAGAACAGCGTGCGTTACTTCACCGACTGGGCATTGCCGCAGCTCGATATATTGGTCGATGAGCCCAACGAGCCGCTGGAAGTCTATACCACCATCGACCTTGGCATGCAGAAGGCCGCAACGGCGGCGATCCAGGCCAATGTGCCGGGGGGCACGCAGGGCGCGCTGGTCAGCCTCGACCGCGACGGCGCGGTGCGGGCGATGGTCGGCGGCCTGGATTATGTGACATCCAACTATAACCGTGCGACCACCGCCACCCGCCAGCCGGGTTCGGCCTGGAAGATCTTCGTCTATATGGCGGCGCTGGAGGCCGGCTATACGCCCGATACCGGCGTCACCGACAAGCCCGTGACGATCAACGGGTGGAGTCCGCGCAACAGCTCCGGCCGCTTTTCCGGCGACATCGATATCCGCACGGCCTTCGCCTATTCGATCAACACGGTCGCCGCGCAGCTGGGCGTTGAGGTCGGCTTCCCGACCGTGGCCGACATGGCGCGGCGCTTCGGCATCACGACGCCGATCAACACCCATCCCTCCATGGTGCTGGGCACGTCCGACGTGCGGCTGATCGACATGACCCGCGCCTTCGCCTCGATCGCGCGCAAGGGCGTGGCGGTCACGCCCTATGGCATCACCAAGGTGACGACCGCGGACGGGCGGCTGCTCTACCAGCATCAGGACGACACCAGCCGCGTGCTGGTGGCGCCCTGGGTGGCGGCGGGCATGACCGACCTCATGCAGACCGCGGTCAGCACCGGCACCGGCAGGGCGGCGCAGATCGGGCGACCGGTGGCGGGCAAGACCGGGACCACGAGCAGCAACAAGGATGGCTGGTTTCTGGGCTTTTCGAGCGGCATCACCACCGGTGTCTGGATGGGCCGGGACGATGCGCGGGCCGTGGGCGTGCTGCAGGGCGGCCGTGCCCCGGCGCACGCCTTTGCCGACTATATGAAGGTTGCGGTTTCACGGCGCCCGGTCGAACAGTTCGAGACCCAGGTGACGCTCCCCGAATGGCAGCTGGAACCCGATGAGGAGGCCTATTATGGCCAGCCCGACAATGGCACGGATGGGGGCATGATGGTCGATGAAAACGGCCTGCCGCTTCCCTCCGACCACAAGCCCCAACCGCAGCAGGATGAAGAGGAGCCCGAGGAAGAGCCCGAAGCCCCGACTCCGGCGGTGCGATCGCCGCCGCCGCGGCTGGACCAGCAGTGGATCGACCAGGTGCTCGGCCGCGACCGCCAGCGTTCGGCGCCGCGTTAGGGGCTATTCGGGCTGGACGGCATCCGCGCCGGCATAGGCAGGCGGTTGGAGAGGATGACGCTTTTCGGTCAATGTCGGACATATTCCCCCTCCCGCTTGCGGGAGGGGGAGTGTTCGCTTCCCACCCAATCCTGCCACGCATCCGACCCGTTCAGCCTGCGGCGGTTTCGCTCCGGGCAAAGCGTCTGTTGTCCAGCGCGCTGGCATCGGGAAGCAGAAAGTCGATCTTGCCCCGGCCGAAGTCGATCGCCACCCGATCGAAGCTCTTGAGCGCCTGGAGGCCGAGCAGCAGCGCCGGCTTGTTCTGCAATCCCAGTTCCTGAAAGGGACTGGCGTCGGCGAACATGACCGGCATGTCGCTCAGTGTGACCCGACCCATGCGGATCTGTCCTATCGTGCCGAACTGCCCGGTCAGCGTTTCGCCGGTGACGCTGACCATGGAAATGGGGTTGAAGGCGGGCGCGCGCCTTTTGCGGATCAGCCTGTTCATCAACGCCAGATTCCCGACGCTGAGGCGCGTGCCGGTGTCCAGGATGATGTTGACCTTCATGCCGTTGACGTCCGAATCGAGCAGGATCAACTGTCCCCTGCGTCGACGTGCCTCGACGATGATCGCATCGGGATCGCGCCAGGCCGGCCGGCTGGTGCCGATCTCCATCCGGCCGGTGCGGAAGTTGAGCAGCAGCCGTTTGTCGTGCAGGCTGTCGAGCCCCAGCAGTCCGGCGGCGCCCAGATGCTCACCCTCCAGCACGGGCGCTTCGATGTCGTCGACGATGACCTTGCCGTAACCCAGGCGCGGGACCGCGACGGTGCTGGCCGGCGCACGTCCGGTCATGCTGACGATCGTCACCTGCCGGCGTATCGGCAACGCGAGTTGGCGGGCAAGGTCGCGAGAGATGACGGTGCGCTGCGAGCCGGTATCGACCACGAAGTTCCACGGGCCCTTGCCGTCTATATGGACGGGAATGGTGATGCGATCATCATCGGTGGCGATGGTGCGGACGACCGCCGGCGGTGCGGCGGGCGCCGGCTGCTGTGCGGCCAGGGGCGAACAGAGCAGCAGAAGGGCAATCGCCGCGGTGGAACCAGCATGTCCCATGGCCTGACCTCTCCGACATCTTATGTCCGATCCTATCACGAGCCCGCAGGCTTGGTCCATCGGCGCATATGTTGCACCATCTGCCGAAGGTGGCGGGAGAAAGCGCATTTTGGCCCCTCGGCACCCCATCAGCCGCCTTGACTTGGGGCCGGGCTGATCGCTACACGCGGAACATTCTATTCCCGGCCGTCCGGCGCGGGCTTCCCGAGTTCTCCCAGCGCCGGGCCGATCTCCTTTTTAGAATCTTCCTGTCAATCCCTCTCCATCGGACTCCAGTCGAATGCACCTCAAGGACCTCAAGAAAAAATCGCCCGCCGATCTTGTCACCATGGCGGAGGAGCTGGGCGTCGAAGGCGCGTCGACCCTGCGCAAGCAGGACATCATGTTCGCGATCCTCAAGGCCGAGGCCGAGAATGGCGAGCAGATCATGGGTGAGGGCACGATCGAGGTGCTGCCCGACGGTTTCGGCTTCCTGCGCTCGCCTGAAGCGAATTTCCTCGCCGGTCCGGACGACATCTATGTCTCGCCCAATCAGGTCCGCAAATTCGGCCTGCGTACCGGCGATACGGTGGAAGGCGAAATTCGCGCGCCCAAGGATGGCGAGCGCTATTTCGCGCTGACCAAGCTGATCTCGGTCAATTTCGACGATCCCGACGTCGTCCGCCATCGTGTCAATTTCGACAATCTGACGCCGCTCTACCCGACCCAGAAGCTGGTGCTCGACACGCTCGACCCGACCGTCAAGGACAAGTCGGCGCGGGTCATCGACATCGTCTCGCCGCAGGGCAAGGGCCAGCGCGCGCTGATCGTCGCGCCGCCGCGCACCGGCAAGACCGTGCTGCTGCAGAATATCGCCAAGGCGATCACCGACAATCATCCCGAAGTCTTCCTGATTGTCCTCCTGATCGACGAGCGTCCGGAAGAAGTCACCGACATGCAGCGCAGCGTGAAGGGCGAGGTCGTTTCCTCGACCTTCGACGAGCCCGCCTCGCGCCACGTCCAGGTCGCCGAAATGGTGATCGAAAAGGCCAAGCGCCTCGTGGAACACAAGAAGGATGTGGTGATCCTGCTCGACTCGATCACCCGCCTCGGCCGCGCCTACAACACCGTCGTGCCCTCGTCGGGCAAGGTGTTGACCGGCGGTGTCGACGCCAATGCCTTGCAGCGGCCCAAGCGCTTCTTCGGCGCCGCCCGCAATATCGAGGAGGGCGGCTCGCTCTCGATCATCGCGACCGCGCTGATCGACACCGGCAGCCGCATGGACGAAGTCATCTTCGAAGAGTTCAAGGGCACCGGCAACTCGGAAATCGTGCTGGACCGCAAGGTGGCGGACAAGCGCATCTTCCCGGCGCTGGACGTCGGAAAGTCGGGCACCCGCAAGGAAGAGCTCCTGGTCGACAAGGCCAAGCTCAGCAAGATGTGGGTGCTGCGCCGTATCCTGATGCAGATGGGCACGGTCGACGCGATGGAATTCCTGCTCGACAAGATGAAGGATTCCAAGACCAACGAGGATTTCTTCGATTCGATGAACCAGTAAGCGGCAGGGCGGTTGACCGCCCTAGCTCTTTGTTTGCCATGTTGGTTGCGCCGTCAGATGGTCCATCTGGCGGCAAATTGTTGAAAAGGGACGCCAGGCCGTCATGTTCGACCTTCTCGCCACCGCCGCTGCAGCTGCCCAGGGACTGGGTTCGCCCGCCGACATATGGGCGCATATCGTCAGCGATTTCAGCAATATCGGTTCGCCCGCCGCGCTGGCGGCGTTCGGCCAGGTGCTGATGATCGACGTGCTGTTGGCGGGTGACAATGCGATCGTTGTCGGCGCGCTCGCCGCGGGCCTGCCCGCCGAGCAGCGCAAGAAGGTCATCCTCATCGGCATCATCGCCGCGCTGGTGCTGCGCATCGGCTTCGCGCTGGTGGTGACGCAGCTGATGCAGATCGTCGGGCTGATCCTGGCGGGTGGGCTGCTGCTGCTGTGGGTCGCGTTCAAGATGTGGCGCGAACTGCATCCCAAGCGGGGCGGGGACACGCCGGACGACATCAGCGACGATGACATTTCCGGCCTGCGCCCGGCGAAAAGCTTTGCCGGTGCGGCCTGGGCCGTGGCGGTCGCGGATGTGTCCATGAGCTTGGACAATGTGCTGGCGGTGGCCGGCGCGGCGCGCGACCATCCCGGCATCCTGATCATCGGCCTGATCCTATCGGTCGCGCTGATGGGCATCGCGGCGAACATCATCGCCAAATATATCGAGCGCTTCCGCTGGATCGCCTATATCGGCCTCGCCGTCATCATCTATGTCGCGCTCAAGATGATCTATGACGGCATTGTCGATCATCAGGTCGGCATATTGACGCTGTTCGTCTGAACAGCATTGGCTGGCGGGCGATCAGTCGTCCGCCGGCCGCCTAAGATTTGGCGCCGGTGAAAAGTTGGGCAAACCAGTAGGGCGCGAGTGGCGCCTTCGAAAAACTGTTCATGCCCCGGCTCTACTTCTTTCGCGGCTCAAATTGACGGGATTGGTCACGGAATCAGCACCGTGCTGCCCGTTGTGCGCCTGGATTCGAGCGCCCGATGCGCCTCTGCCGCTTGGGAAAGCGGGAAGCGCTGGTTGATGACGGCGCGGACGACCCCGCGAGCCATAGTGTCGAACAGACGATCAGCCAGATGGACGAGTTCTTCACGTGTCGAGCTATAGGCGAACAGCGTCGGACGCGTCACATAGAGCGATCCGCCACGGCTGAGGTCGAGCAGGCTGACGGGCGGCACGGCCCCTGACGCATTGCCATAGCTGACCATCAACCCGCGCAGCTTGAGCGAGGCGATCGACGCCCCCCAGCTATCCTTGCCGACCCCGTCATAGACGACGTCGACGCCCCTGCCCTGGGTAAGATCGCGCACCCTGTCGGCCAGCCTGTCGAAACCGCCATGCAGGCTGTGATCGGCATCTACCAAAGCGGCCTTTTCCGCCGAGCCGCTGTGCGCAATGACGATTATGCCCTTGTCCCGCAGCCAGGGCACCAGTACGGATCCCACACCCCCCGCTGCGGAATGGACGAGGGCGACCTGCCCCGGCCGCAGATGGACCGTCTCTTCAGCCAGATAGCAGGCGGTCATGCCCTTGAGCATCATCGCCGCGGCTTCGTCTGTGCCGATGGCGTCGGGGATTTTCACGACACGCTCTGCCGCGGCAATGCGGTGGGTGGCATAGGCAGCCCCGCCGCTGCTGCAGCCGACCTTGTCACCCACGGCCAGATCGGTGACGCCTGGCCCTATGGCCGCGATATAGCCCGCGCCTTCGGACCCGAGCGTATGGGGCAGAGGCGCCGGGTAGAGGCCCGAGCGATAATAGGTGTCGATGAAGTTAAGGCCGATGGCGTCCTGCGCGATCAGCACTTCGCCCGCGCCCGGCGCTGGCGGATCGAAATCTTCCCGTTCGATCATCTCCGGTCCGCCGTGCGACCGGATCACCATGCGCCAGGGCTGCGTCATCGCTGTTGTCCTTTTCTACAGATTGGCCGTGAAAAATTCGGCTGCCCTCTGGTCGGCGAGCCGAGCCCCCTCTTCGTGCCGCCGTGCGCCGCTTTCCGCCGCAAAACCGTGATCGAGCCCCTCATAATCATACAAGGTCACGTGGCGATTATTCTTCAGCCCCTCATGCATTTTCTGTTGCGTCGCCGGCGGCACGAAACCGTCGGCGGTCGGGATATGGAGCAGCACCGGCTTGCCGATGGCATTTTGTTCGCCCAGCAGCGTGTCGATGCCGACGCCGTAATAGCCGACAAAGGCGTCACCATCGGTGCGGCAGGCGGACATGAAGACGAGCCGGCCACCCAGGCAATATCCGACGAGTCCGACCTTGCCGCCGTCGTCCAGTTGCGCGCGCGCCGCCTTGATCGTCGCCTCGATGTCGCGGATGCCCTGATCCTGGTCGAATTTCTGCATATGGCCGAGCGCGGCTTGGAAATCTTCGGTCACGTCGGCATCGAGTTCGACATGCGGCTTTTCCCGCCAGAAAAGGTCGGGCGCCAGCGCGAGATATCCCTGGTCCGCCAGGGCCTCGCACTTGCGGCGAATGCCTTCATTCACACCGAAAATCTCCTGGATCACGACGATCGCCGCCTTGGCGGTGCCGGAGGGCTGCGCGACATAGACGTCGAATTGTGCATCGCCTTCCAAGGTAGGGATGGATGTGAACGCTGCCATGGCAATATCCTTTCCGTTTCTTCGTGATTGTCCCGGCATAAAGCGCTTTCCCAATGCCGCCAACCGCTCTCATGGGCAAAAAATTTGCTTTGGGTCGGCATATTGCGGCATGAGGGCAAAATATTCCGCAACAATAGGGGCGCAACATGAAAGTTACCGTCGACGTGGATTGCACCCCGGCCGAGGCTCGCTCATTTTTGGGTTTGCCTGACGTCGGCCCTATTCATGACAAATATGTGAAAACCGTATTGGACAGCTTTGACGGCATCACCAATGTCGAGCAGATGGAGACTTTGTTCAAAAGCTTTTCGCCCCTGGGCGACGCGGGTATGCGGTTGTTCAGGCAGATGATGGATATCGGGCTGGCTGGCGTTTCGACCAAGAATGGCGAGAAGACCTGAGTTCCGGTGACTGACACGATCTTTGCCCTGTCGAGCGGCGCGCCGCCGGCGGGCATCGGCATTATCAGGGTCAGCGGGCCGGCGGCGCGGCAGGCCTTGCAGGCGCTGTTTGGCCGACTGCCGGAGCCGCGTGTGGCGCGGCTGGGACTGCTGCGGGACCCACGGGACGGCGCCCCGCTCGATCGGGCTCTTCTGCTCTGGTTTCCCGGACCTGCGACGGTGACGGGTGAGGATCTGGCGGAGCTCCATTGCCATGGCGGCCGCGCGGTCATCGCCGCCGTGGAGGATGCGCTGAGCGCCTTGCCGGGATTGCGGCGGGCCGAGGCGGGGGAGTTTACACGCCGCGCCTTTCACAATGGGCGCATGGACCTCAACGCCGTCGAAGGGCTGGCGGATCTCCTGGCGGCTGAAACGCAGCAACAGCGGCGCGCGGCACTGCTGATGGCGGAAGGCCATTTTTCGCGCCGGATCGAGCAGTGGCGGCTGCGGCTGCTGGACCTGTCCGCCATGGCCGAAGCTGCACTGGATTTTTCAGATGAAGATGATGTGCCGGACACGGGCATCGAAGTCCGCATCCAGAAGGGCTTGGCCGATCTGGCGCAGGAAGTGGGGGTGGTGCTGGCCGCTCCGTCGGCGGAGCGGCTGCGCGATGGGGTGCGCGTCGTCCTGGCGGGGCCGCCCAATGCGGGGAAATCGACCTTGCTCAACGCGCTCGTCGGGCGTGACGCGGCCATCGTGTCGGATATTGCCGGCACGACCCGGGACCGCATCGAGGTGCCTGCGGCGCTCGGCGGCACCGCCTTTCTCTTCACCGACACGGCGGGTCTCAGGCAAGACACGGGCGATGTGATCGAGGCGATTGGCATGGACCGGGCGCGGTCCGCTCTCGACGCCGCCGATATCATCCTGTGGTTGGGGTCTGCGGACGAATTGCCGCGCGATGACGCTATTTTGATCGCGGCGCAGTGCGACCGGGCTGCTGAGGGGGGTGCGCGGCGCGGGCTCCGTGTGTCGGCGCGGACGGGGGAGGGGATGGAGCAGCTGATCGGGGCCGTGCTGGAGCGTGCCTGTCATCTCCTTCCTGGCGAGGGCGACTATGCGCTGCATAATCGGCAGCGGGCCGGGGTTGCGCAATTGCACGGCCATGTATCGGCCGCGGCCGGAACGGACGACCTGCTGATCGTCGCGGAAGAGATGCGACAGGCGCGCGACGGTATCGATGCGATCACCGGCCGTGCGGGCACGGAGGATATGCTGGATCGTCTTTTCGCGGGCTTCTGCATCGGCAAATAGCGCCCATGTTCCACGTGGAACAGTTTTGACCCCACCCCCCTTGATCTGATAAGGGCGCGCCCATGCACACAAGCTATGATGTGATCGTGGTCGGCGGCGGCCATGCCGGGTGCGAAGCGGCGGCCGCCGCCGCGCGCAAGGGTGCCTCGGTGGCGCTGCTGACGTTCGAGAAGCGGACGGTCGGCGCGATGTCCTGCAACCCGGCCATCGGCGGGTTGGGCAAGGGGCATCTGGTGCGCGAAGTCGACGCGCTGGATGGCCTTATTGCCCGCGCCGCCGATGCGGCCGCAATCCACTATCGCATGCTCAACAGCAGCAAGGGTGCAGCGGTTCAAGGTCCGCGCGTCCAGGCCGACCGAACCCACTATCGCGCGGCGATCCACCGCTTGCTCGATGCGCAGTTCGGCTTGGAAATTGTCGAGGGCGAGGCGAGCGAATTACTGCTTGCTCAAGGCGAGGCGGCGGGGTTGGTCCTGTCGGACGGAAGGCGGCTCATGGCGCCTGCCATAGTGCTGGCAACCGGCACCTTTCTGGGCGGCAAGCTGTTCTGCGGCGAGGATGTCAGCGCCGGCGGGCGCACGGGCGAACGGGCGGCCACGGCCCTGGGACTGCAGCTGCGCGCGTTGTCGCTGCCGATGGGGCGGCTCAAGACCGGCACCCCGCCACGAATCGACGGGCGGACGATAGATTGGGCAAGGTTGGAGGAGCAGCCTTCCGATCCCGAGTTGTGGACGATGTCCGCTCTGAGCGAGACACGGGTTCTGCCGCAATTGCGCTGCGCAATCACGCGAACCAACCACCAAACGCATGACATCATCCGGGAGGGGCTAAGCCGATCGCCGCTGTTCAGCGGTGCGATCGAAGGGCGGGGGCCACGCTATTGCCCATCCATTGAGGACAAGGTTCTCCGCTTCGGCGATCGGGACGGTCATCAGATCTTCCTGGAACCCGAAGGCCTGGCGGATCATCTGGTCTACCCCAACGGCATCAGCACCTCCCTCCCGGCGGACATCCAGCGTGCCTTGGTGCGCTCGATGACCGGTCTGGAAAAGGCCGAGATCGTCGTACCGGGCTATGCCGTCGAATATGATCATATCGATCCGCGCGCGCTGGACGCGCGTCTGGAGGTCCGGGCGCTTCCGGGGCTGTTCTGTGCCGGTCAGATCAACGGGACGACGGGCTATGAGGAGGCGGCGGCGCAAGGTCTGGTCGCGGGTGTCAATGCCGCCGCGCTTGCACGGGGCGAAGCGCCGATGATCCTTGATCGCGCGAGCAGCTATATCGGGGTGATGATCGACGATCTCGTGCTGCAGGGCGTGACCGAACCCTATCGGATGCTGACCGCGCGCGCCGAATATCGTTTGCGTCTGCGGGCGGACAATGCGGGAACCCGTCTGGGCGCGCTCGGCGACGAGCATGGGATCATCGGACCGGCGCGCAAGGCCTATTATGACCGGCGCCGCGCGGAGCGGCAGGACATTGAAGCCGAACTCGACCGCGCCGTCAGTGCCAGCGAGATCGGCCGTGCCGGCGCGGCGGTGCGGCAGGATGGCGCCCGCCGCACGCTGTTCGAATGGGCGCGCTTTCCGGAAGTTCCGCGGAGCTTGCTGTTCGACCTCGCCCCCTCGCTGCGCGCAGCTTCGCCTGATCTGCGTGAAGAGATATTGGAGGATGCGCATTACGCGCCTTATCTGGCGAGGCAGGCCGCGGAAATCGCGGAACTGCGCCGTAACGAGCGGGTCCATATTCCAGCATCCTTCGACTTTGCTTCGATCGGCGGGCTGTCGACCGAGATGATCGAGCGGCTCGATCGCGCGCGCCCCGATACGCTGGCGGCGGCGGGGCGCATCAGGGGAATAACCCCGGCGGCGCTGGCGGCGCTGCTGGTCCATGTCAGGCGGAGCGCCGCGTGACGGAAGAGGAGGCCCGCAACTGGATCCAGGGCAATTTCTCTGTTTCACGTGAAACATGGGACAGGCTGGAACGCTATGTGGCCCTTCTGCTGGCCGAGATGGCGCAGCAGAATCTGATAGCGGAATCGACGCGGCTGCATATCTGGGCACGGCACATTGTGGACTCCGCTCAGCTCCTGCCGCTGACGTTGGAAGCGGGGGAGGGCGGCTGGGTCGATCTTGGTTCCGGCGCGGGGCTGCCAGGGGTCGTGGTCGCCATATTGTCGGACCGGCCGATGATGATGATTGAATCGCGGCGGAAGCGGATCGACTTCCTCCGCCATGTCCTGGATGAACTGCAACTCCACCATGCGCAGATATGGGGCGGACGCGTTGAAACCGCCCCACGCTGTGCGGCGGCCGTGATCAGCGCCCGTGCCTATGCCCCGTTGTCTCGGTTGTTCCCCTCGGCCCTGCATCTGTCCAGCCCGGACACAATTTGGGTGCTGCCAAAAGGACGAAATGCGGAAAATGAACTGGAGGCGGCGCGCCCGACATGGCAAGGTGTGTTTCACGTGGAACGCAGCGTCACGGATGCCGACAGCTCTATCATCGTCGCACGATCCGTTGAGCCGCTAGGCAGGAAAGGCCAAGGATGATCCGTATCGCCATTGCCAACCAGAAAGGCGGGGTCGGGAAGACGACCACCGCCATCAATCTGGCCACAGGCTTGGCCGCTACCGGGCTCCGGGTGCTGCTGGTGGACCTCGATCCGCAGGGCAATGCCTCGACCGGGCTGGGGGTCAATCAGGCCGAGCGGTTGCATTCCAGCTATGACCTGCTGGTGGGCAATTGTGCGCTGGAGGATGCGGTCATTTCGACCCGCGTGCCCAAGCTCGATATCGTTCCCGCAACCCAGGATCTGTCGGGGGCTGAAATAGAGCTGATCGAATATGACCAGCGCACCCACCGGCTGGAGCGCGTCCTCAGCGAAGTACAGGCCGGGCGGTGGGACATCTGTTTGATCGACTGCCCGCCGTCTCTGGGTCTGCTGACGATCAACGCCATGGTCGCCGCGCAATCGCTGCTGGTGCCGCTCCAGTGCGAATTTTTCGCGCTGGAAGGCCTGTCGCAATTGTTGCAGACGGTGGAGCGGATACGCGGCCGCTTCAATGCCGGCCTGTCGATCCTGGGGGTGGCGCTGACCATGTATGATCGGCGCAATCGGCTGACCGATCAGGTGGCGGACGATGTGCGGGCCTGCCTGGGCGATCTGGTCTTTTCCACCGTTATCCCGCGCAACGTGCGCTTGTCGGAGGCGCCGAGCCACGGCGTTCCCGCGCTCATCTATGATTTCCGCTGCTCCGGCTCCGAAGCCTATATGCGTTTGGCGCGTGAATTGATCTCGCGCCTTCCCCGACAGGAGGTTGCCGCTTGAGCAACGAACATGATGAAAAAGTGAAGGTGATCAAACGGCCGCAGGGATTGGGAAGGGGGCTATCCGCCCTGCTCGGCGATGTCGCGCGCGAAGAGCCGGTGGCGCCTGCCTCAGCGACGCCGTCGACCAAGGCGATCCAGAGCATCGAGGTTGCGCTGATCCAGCCGCATCCTGAACAGCCGCGGCGGCATTTTGATGACGGCGCGCTGCAGGAACTGGCCGAAAGCATCGGCAAGCGTGGGGTCATCCAACCTATCATCGTCCGTCCCCATGGCGGCGGTTTTCAGATCGTCGCGGGCGAACGGCGCTGGCGTGCGGCACAACGGGCGCAGCTTCATCGCATCCCGGCCATCGTCCGCGACTTCGATGAAGCCGAGACGCTGGAAATCGCGCTCGTTGAGAATATCCAGCGCGAGGACCTCAATCCGATCGAAGAGGCGGAAGCCTATCGCAAGCTGATCGCCGAATTTCATCATAGCCAGGAAGCCCTGGGGCGGTTGGTCGGCAAATCGCGCAGCCACATCGCCAATCTGATGCGCCTGCTGGATCTGCCGGCGGCGGTACAGCAGCAGGTGATGGAACAGAAGCTGTCGATGGGCCACGCCCGCGCGCTGATCGGCGTGCCCGATTGCGAGGCGCTGGCCCGCAAGGTCGAAGAGAAAGGCCTGTCGGTACGCGATACCGAACAGCTGGTGCGCCGCGCGAAGAAGGGCGAAGCGGCCCCGCCGACGCTGCGCGCCGTGCCGACCGGGGAGAAGGATCCGGACATCGCGTCCCTGGAGCAGCATCTGGCGGACATTCTGGGCGTGAAGGTCGACATCAGCCATGGGGAGGGAGCGGCTGGAACCTTGTCGCTTCGCTACTCGACCCTGGACCAGCTGGACATGCTTTGCCAGCGCCTTTCCGGCGAGCGAATCTGATCGAAGCCTTTGGGGTGGGGCGGATTTCCTTCGCCATCCCACTGGCCTTTTTGCCGGCCGCTCCCTAGGTTGAAGGGCATGGCCGATCTCCCTGCAACCGCCGCCGCCCCCATCATCATTCGCCGCGAGGACTATCGGCCGCCCGATTGGCTGGTGCCGGATATCGCCCTCGATCTGGTGCTGGATGCCGCGCTGACCCGCGTGCGCGCTACCCTCCATGTCACCCGCAACGGCGCCCATGATCGGGCGCTGAGGCTGGACGGCGACGGCCTCACCCTCTTGGCGGTGAAGCTGGACGGCGCGCTCCTGGCTCCGGGGCAGTGGATGCTGGAGGACGGCGCGCTGGTGATCGCGCTGCCCCAGGACGCGCATGAAATCGAAACGCTGGTGGAGATCGCGCCCGACCGGAATAGCAAGCTGATGGGCCTCTATGCCAGCGGTGGCTTGCTGTGCACCCAGTGCGAGGCGGAGGGTTTCCGCCGCATCACCTTTTTCCCCGACCGGCCCGATATATTGTCGCGCTATACGGTGCGAATGGAGGCGGACAAGACGCGCTATCCGGTGCTGCTGGCCAATGGCGATCCGGTAGAGGAGGGCGATCTGCCGGGCGGGCGGCACTGGGCGCGCTGGGTCGATCCTTTTCCCAAGCCCTGCTATCTGTTCGCGCTGGTGGCGGGCGATCTGGCCTGCAATGCCGACAATTTCGTGACCGCGAGCGGGCGGAATGTCACGCTGGGCATCTGGGTCAAGCAAGCCGACCTGCCGCGCACGGCCCATGCCATGCAGGCGCTGAAGAACAGCATGGCCTGGGACGAGAATGTCTATGGCCGCGAATATGATCTGGACGTGTTCAACATCGTCGCCGTAGCCGACTTCAATTTCGGCGCGATGGAGAATAAGGGCCTTAACATCTTCAATTCCCGCTATATTTTGGCCGACCCCGAAACCGCCACGGACATCGATTATGACGGCGTCGAGGGCGTGGTGGCGCATGAATATTTTCACAACTGGTCGGGCAATCGCGTCACCTGTCGCGACTGGTTCCAGCTGTCTTTGAAGGAAGGCTTCACCGTCTTCCGCGACCAGAATTTTTCCGCCGACATGGGCAGCCACGCGGTCAAGCGGATCGAAGATGTCCGCATCCTGCGCGCGGCGCAGTTCCAGGAGGATTCAGGGCCTCTGGCACATCCGGTTCGACCGGAATCCTATATGGAAATCAGCAACTTCTACACGGCGACCATCTACAACAAGGGCGCCGAGCTGATCCGCATGATGGCGCTGATGCTGGGCCCTGAGCGGTTCCGCGCCGGGACCGACCTGTACTTCGAACGACATGACGGCGAAGCGGCGACCTGCGAGGATTTCGTCCGCGCGATGGAGGAGGGCGGGGGCATCGACCTCGCTCAGTTCCGTCGCTGGTACGCGCAGGCGGGCACGCCCCATGTCCGCGCCTTGCTGAACCATGATCCGGTGACGCAGACGGTCGAACTGGTGCTGGAGCAGAGCATGCCACCCACGCCGGGCCAGACCGACAAGCAGCCTATGGCGATCCCGCTGCAGACGGCCCTGTTCGACGGGGACAGTGGCGAGAGGCGGAGCGAAAAACTGTTGATGCTGACCGAGGCGCGGCAGCGCTTCACCTATGGCGGCTTTTCGGCCCCGCCGATCCTGTCGATCAATCGCGGTTTTTCCGCGCCCGTCATCGTGGCAACCGATCGCAGCCAGGCTGACCTGGCTTTCCTGTCCGGTCATGATGACGACCCGTTCGCGCGCTACGAAGCGATGCAGCAACTGATGGTCAATGTGCTGGTCGGGCGGATCAGCGGGCAGGAGATGGATGAGGGCGCGGTGATCGCGGCCATCCGCCATACCGCCCTGGATCCGCAGCTCGACCCTGCCTTTGTCGCCGAAGCGATCCGGCTGCCGAGCGAAGCCTATCTGGGCGATCAGATGGCGCGGGTCGATCCCGACGCGATCCACGCCGCGCGCGATGCGCTGCAACGGCGCATCGGGGCCGAGCTGGAGCCGCTGTGGCGTGACATCCATGCCAAAAACAAGGCCAATGGTTTTTCGCTCTCCTCGGCGGCGAAGGGCGCGCGCAAGCTGCGCGGCACCGCGCTCCTTTATCTGGCCGCATCAGGCGTGCCGGATGGGGCGGCGGTCGCTTTCGCCCAATTTGGCGACGCCGATAATATGACGGAACGGCAGGCGGCGCTGGCGACGCTGGCCAACGGCACCAGCGCGGAGCGCGAAGCGGCGCTCGACATCTTCTACAACCGCTATCGCGATGATGCGCTGACGCTGGACAAATGGTTCCAGACCCAGGCCTTCGCCTTCCACCCCGACACGGTGGAGCTGGTCGAGGAACTGGGGCAGCATCCCGACTTCACCTTGGCCAACCCCAATCGGGTGCGGTCGCTCTATGGCGCCTTTGCCGGCAATCAATGGGCCTTCCACCACAAATCGGGCAAGGGCTATCGGCTGGTGGCGGACTGCGTCATCGCGCTCGACAAGCTGAACCCGCAGACGGCCGCACGCCTGGTGCCGCCGCTTGGCCGCTGGCGGCGGTTCGATGAAGCGCGGGCCGCGCTGATGCGCGCGGAACTGCAACGCATCCTTGCTCAGCCGGAGCTGTCCAAGGATGTGACGGAGCAGGTGAGCAAGAGCCTGGAGTGAGCTTTGCGAGGCGCTGTCCATCTAAGCGCAACGTGCCCCTAAGGTCTCGAACCCCGGATCAGCGTCCGCTGGCTGCCACCCAGGCCGCGACATCGGCCGCGACCTTGTTTGCCGCCTGGTTGAGCGGCGTGCCGATGCTGTCCGCGTCGATCTTGGCGCCGACAGGCGCGCTGGCGGTGAAGCGCTGGCGGGCGATGGCGGTGCCGCCCGGGCCAGCCAGGATGGCGTCATAGGTGACAACCGCGCTGTTGCTCGCTTTGTCCAGGCCGAAATCGACCAGATCGCCCATCAGTCTTTGCCCTGCGTCGGCCGAATATTGGCCGGGATCGAGCACGATCCGGTTGCTGGTCGCGGCGATGGTTTCAGACAGCAGTTTCTGGAACAGGTGACGCGGCGTGTCGGCCCATTGCACCTTGGTCACATAAGCGAGCGACGTCGGCGTGATCCGCACTGGCACGCGCACGGTGTCGAGCAGCTTGGGCGATTCGGGGTCGGCCACGGTCAGCGTCATGCCCGTTGCCACGGTCCGCAACGTGCCGGGTGCGACCTTCTGCGTGGCATCCAGCGACAGCAACTGCGTCGGCGGCTTGCCGCCAAAGGAGATGCAGCCCGGCAGCGCCAGCAGCAGGGCGAGGGCGATCGGCGCTCCGGCCTGTTTCTTGTGGAACATGTTCGGGGTCCCCTTCATGGCTTGTAATCGGGCAGCTTGGGCGATCCGACGATCGACCCGGCGCCCTGCTGATCCAGTTTTTCGGCAACGCCGCGGAAGGCGCGCGACATTTCGCGCAGGTCGCGCACCAGCTGGTTCACTTCCGGCATGGTCTGGTTGCTGAAGGCTTTGACGCCGGGCTGGGCCTCCGCGATGGTCTTGTCCAGCGTGTCTATGCTGCGGGTCGCCGCCTGCACGCTCTTGCGCAGGTCGGCCATCAGCGGCTTGCCCTCGTCGGTCAGCATCGCGTCGGTGGTCGCGGCGAGCTTGCCGATCTGCTCTGCGGCCATGCCGGTTCGCTGCACCGCGACCCGCGCTTCTGCCAGGGTCGCGGAGATTTCCGGGCTGCGGTCGGCCAGCGATCCGGAAATGCGCTCGACATTGGCGAGGATGCTGGCGATCGACTGTTGATTCTTGTCGTTGAGCAATTCGGTCAGCCGCTCGGTCAGCGTCGATAAGCGCTCCAGCAGCTGCGGCGCGTTGTTGAGCAGTTCGCCCAGCGCGCCCGGCTTGGTCGGGATGACGGGCACGCCATCGGGGCAGGCGCTCAGCGGATTTTCGATAGGGCAGGTGATGGGTGGCGCGCCCTTGACCGCGCCATCCAGCACGATTTCCGACACGCCGGTAAAGCCGACGCCCGAAATGGTCGCGGTGGTGCCCTGCAGCACCGGGGTGCCGTCCTTCACGGAGATGCGCACCTTCACGAAGCCCGGATCACGCTTCCACAGCTCGATCTTCTCGACCTGGCCGGAGGGCACGCCGGAATAGTTGACGCTCGATCCCTTGGCGAGGCCGTTCACCGACTGTTTGAAGAAGACGTCATATTCCTTGTTGTCGCCCTCCGACAGGCGCGAGAACCAGAAGGCGGCCAGCATGATCGCCGCCAGCAGCAGCAGCGTGACCGTGCCCACCAGCACATGGTTGGAGCGGGTTTCCATAGTCTATCGCCTTCCGTCCGATGGCTGCTGCGCCGTCTGGCTGCGTGTCCGGTCCACCGCCGCCGTCGCGGCGCGGCCGCGCGGGCCGTTGAAATATTCCTGAATCCAGGGGTGATCGGTCGCGAGCAGCTCGTCGATCGTGCCGACCGCGATGACCTTTTTGTCCGCCAGCACCGCCACCCGGTCGCAGATCGAATAGAGCGTGTCGAGATCATGGGTGATGAGGAAGACGGTGAGGCCCAGCGTCTGCTGCAGCTTGCGGGTCTGATCATCGAAGGCCGCCGCGCCTATGGGGTCGAGGCCGGCGGTCGGCTCGTCGAGGAACAGGAGGTCGGGGTCGAGTGCCAGCGCCCGCGCGAGGCCGGCGCGCTTCTTCATGCCGCCCGACAGTTCTGCCGGATATTTGGGGCCGGCTTCGGGGGGAAGGCCGGTCATGCGGATCTTGTAGGCGGCGATCTCGTCCCGCAGCTGCGCGCCGATATTGGGATAATATTCGCGGATCGGCACCTCGACATTTTCCGCGACGGTCAGCGTTGAAAACAGCGCGCCGCCTTGGAACAGCACGCCCCAGCGCTTGCGGATCGCCAGCGCCTCATCATCCAGCCGGCCGATCATGGATTCGCCGAAGACGTGGATTTCGCCCGCATCGGGCGTCTGCAGGCCGATGATCGATCGCATCAGCACTGACTTGCCGGTGCCCGAACCCCCGACCACGCCCAATATCTCGCCCTTGCGCACGTCAAGGTCGAGCCCTTCATGCACGATCTGGTCGCCGAAGCTGTTCCTGATCCCGCGCACGGAAATGGCGATCTCGCTGTCTTCGACCGCCTGCTCGACCCGCGCTTCCTCGGCGGTGACTTCTTCTTCGGGCGCCATCAGTTCCAGCCCACCCAGGTGAAGAAGACCGCGAAAAATGCGTCGAGCACGATCACGAGGAAGATCGCCTGCACGACCGCAGCGGTGGTGCGCAGACCCACTTCCTCCGCATTGGCCTTGACCTGCATGCCCTGGAAACAGCCGGCGAGCGCGATGATCACGCCAAACACCGGCGCCTTGAGCAGGCCCACCCACAGGTCGGTGATCGGCACCACCTCGCGCAAGCGCTGGATGAAGGTGATCGGCGGGATTTCCAGCGATACCCAGCACAGGAAGCCGCCGCCGATGACCGCGACGATCGAGCTATAGAAGCCGAGCAGCGGCATCATCACCACGACGGCGAGCGTGCGTGGCAGCACCAGCGCCTCCATGGGCGACACGCCGATGGTGCGCATCGCGTCGACCTCTTCGGTGAGTTTCATCGTGCCCAATTGCGCGGCGAAGGCGGAGCCGGATCGGCCCGCGACCATGATCGCGGTCATCAGCACGCCGAGTTCCCGGAACGTCAGGCGGCCGACCAGGTTGATCGTCAGCATCTCCATGCCGAACTGGCGCAGCTGCACCGATCCCTGCTGGGCGATGACGATGCCGATCAGAAAGCTCATCAGCCCGATGATGCCGAGCGCGGAGACGCCGACCACCTCAAACCGCTGCACCACGGCATTGATGCGGAAGCGGCCGGGGTGGCGGATGACGTTCCAGGTCGCGACCAGCGTCCCGCCGAAAAAGCCGAGCAGACCGAGCAGGGTGGCGCCGGAATTGACGACCGCCTCGCCGATCTGGCCGACCACGCGCTGCAGGGGCGGGACATAGTCGGGGCGGATGTTGACCGGCTCGTCGATCCGCCCCACGGCATCGATCAGGCGCCGGGCATCCTCGTCCCCGCCGGTGATCTCGCTGCCCAGCCGCCTGGCGGTGCGGTGCACGGTCCAGGCGCCGATCGTGTCCATATGTTCGACGTCAGTCAGGTCGATCGCCTGGACGGGGCCTGCGACCGCGTCCAGGCGGTTGGGCAGGTCGTGCAGGCAGGCAATGGAGAGATGCCCCGAAAGCCGGATAATCGTGCCGCCGTCGCGCGGTTCTTCCACAAGATCAGCGGCTTTGTTCATCAAGGGGGTTTAGTGATCCATTATCGGTTGCACGGCAAGCCGAAACGGCCCATCCGCACGGTAGAACGAGGACTTAGGGCAAAAGTTTCGATATCGGCATGACGCACCGGCTCGCAATCTACGACATGGACCGCACGGTGACGTTCAGCGGCACCTATACCGGCTTCCTGATTCACGTCGCGCGCAGGCTGGCGCCATGGCGGCTGGCGTTGTTTCCCGGCGTGATCCTGCTGATGCTGGCCTATGTGCTGAAGCTGATCAGCCGGCAGCGGCTGAAGGAACTGAACCAGGCGCTGATGATCGGCCATAATGTCGAGCGCGCCCGGCTGATGCCCCATGTCGAAAGCTATGCGGCCAAGGTCGTGGCCGACAATGTCCGCGCCGGCGCGCTGGCGCAGATCGCGCGGGACAAGGCCGACGGCCATATGCTGGTCCTCGCCACGGCCTCCTACCGCCTCTATGTCGAGCCGATCGCGCGGCGGCTGGGCTTCGACGCGGTGATCGCGACCGATCATCTGAGCCAGGACCTTCGCTATGTCCGCGCGAAGATCGCCGGCGAAAATTGCTACGACACCGGCAAGCTGCGCATGATCAAGGCGTGGATGGCGGCGGAGGCCATCGACCGGTCGATGGCCACCATCCGCGCCTATTCCGACCATGTGTCGGACGCGCCGATGCTGGAATTCGCCGACGTCGCGATCGCCGCCAATCCGCACAAGCCGCTGGCGAAGCTGGCGGCGGAACGGGGGTGGACGCGGGTGGATTGGGATTGATTATGGAATGGCCCGCCCCTTTTCCCGGGCATCGGATATGATGCCGGTGGTAGAGAAGGGAAAGGAACGGACCGATGTCTATTGTGATCCTGGGTGTTGATTTGGGCAAGAACTCTTGCAGCATAGTCGGCGTTGA